>CADAZX010000036.1 GCA_902792515.1 uncultured Ruminococcus sp. | reverse complement strand
AACGAAAATTTCCTATTTTACGAAGAAAAAATCTCCCGGATCCGTTAAAAGCGCGAGGATCCGGGAGATAATTACTTATTCTGCTTTAATGTTCTTTTCTCTTTATGAACAGCGCCGCGAGCGCGGTGACAGCAAGCACCGAACCTATTCCCAGAGCGGAGCCGCAACCCTTCTTTCCGGAAGGCTTTTCGGCGGGCACTAAGGGTACGTCGTCCGAATTTCCGCTATCCGGCGCTTTTGTCGGTTCTTCAACAGGTTTTTCGGTCGCGACTGGGGCCTCCGTAGGCTCTTCCTGAACGGGAGCTTCGGTTGGCTCCGGCGCAGGAGTCGCGTCGCCCTCGACGTATAGTTCGATGGTCACGATCTCATACTTTACGTTTCCGTCCGCGCTGACGCCGTAGATGTGAACGTCGTAGAAGCCGCCGGGAAGCTTCGCGACCTCGGGAAGCTCGATGAAGTTTTCGACAGTTCCGAAGCCCACGTGGTCGGTGTTGCCCTGTTCGGCAGTATAAACCGGGTACTGGTCCATAACGTCTGATCTCGCCACGAAAGGTCCTACAGCGTCAAAATACTCGCCGTTGTCTATCTGGTAAACTACGTTCGAAATGCCCACGTTCGAGGCCGCCCATCCGCGGAGAGAGAACGAGTTGCCCTGTTTCAGATCTACCTGACCCTCTGCGGGTTCGTTAACGCCCTGAGGCTTTTTGATAGCGCCCTTCGTAAGCCCGTCGATGTACGTGTTGAAAACCACCTCGTCCTCGGCGCCTTCGTCAGGCTCCACGACGGTAACGTCCGCGAATGACCAGAAAAGAACGTAATTGTCGTTCAGCGTAAGTGCCCTCACAAGGACCTCGCAGTGGTCCTCAGTGATGCCTGACGCGGGAATCGTGTTCTTGCCCGGACCGAAGCCCGCGGTAGCGTGGCCGCCCGGATAAGGGATGCCTGCGGGTTCGAGGTCGCCTCTGTAAAAAAGGTTAACGTTCTCGGTGTCTTTCCACGTTTCGCCGCCGTCCGTCGAATACTGGAGCATCTTGATTCCATCGTCGTTAGCCAGCCAACCGCCGATCGAAAGCCACTGTGAAAAATAGATCTCGTCACCGAAGGTGTACATTGAATCGCCGTTTACCGCGTCAAGTTTTTTAACGAGCTTTCCGTCGGCGTAAACGTACTCCATGGCAAATCTGAAAGCGTCTATCTCCTCGCCCTCGGCGAAGGACAAAACGGGCATCGCGGCAAGCGCGATTAAAAGTGCGAGTGTCAGAATCAATACTTTTCTCATATCGTTCTCCTTTCAAATTTTAACCTAAAATAAGGTAAATCTAAGTCTGATCGCGAGGCTTCTTCCTGACTATCAAAAATGTTGAAAGAGCCGCCAGAGCAATAAGTCCGGCGATGCCCGCAGCAATTTTAAGAGGACGTTTGTCGCCTGTTTTTTTAGTATTTTGATTGCTACCGTCCTGCTGTGCCGAAGAACCCGGTATAACGGATTTGCCGGATTCGTCAACGTCCCACTCACCCTCGTTAATTGTCTCTCCGGTCGTTAATATCTCTCCGCCGTTATCCGGCACTGAGGCGTCTGAAGAATCCGCCGAAACAGCTTTAACGTCACTCTCCGAAGAAGCAAACGAAACAAACCTGGCAGTTGCGAACAGAACCGCTGCCGCCAAAAAAAGACATATAAGTGATGCTGTCAAACGTTTAAACAAACCAACTACCTCCGTTTTACCGGCCGTAAAACCGGTCTTACAGAAAATCCGCCGTGGCGCCTGTCTTGCTAAGATTATACTCGCAACGCGCGCGTTTTTCAAGCGTTTTCGGGATAAAAGAAGGCCCCCGCCCTTCAAGTTAAGCAATGGGGCGGGGGCCGCGTCTATTAAGTACCGGAAAAGTATCAGCCCATTTCGGGAACAACGACCGGATCTGTAATAATTCCCTGGTTACCCGGGTTCTTGTCCTGTCCCTGATGAAGAACTACAGGCGGCTCGTAGCCGATTCCGATGTACTCGGACGCGATCCTGATCATGCATTCGTTAAGAAATTCAACGTCGGATTCGCCCACTTCGGGAGCCTCGTGATGTCCGCCTACGCCGGAGTCGTCGGTAAGGTATACGAACGTACCGCCGGTGATGACAGCGAAGCTTCTGAGAATGTACTCGGTCTCCTTATCGCTGCCGGAGCAGAAAACGGGCGCGATCCTGATGCCTTCCCTCTGCGCTGCCATGAGCGAGGAAGCGATGTTTTCGCCGATACCGGGGATCTCACCTTCGGTGTGAGGCGGCGCGTCGAGCACGAAGAAGCAGAGCTTCACTGCGTCGTTTCTCCACTGATGTCCGGTAACGACGTTTTCAAGCGCTGTGTGGACCGCCTCCGGGAAATCGCCGCCGCCGGACGCGTACTCTTTGGAGAGCTGTGCGACGCAATCGTCAACGTTCGTCCTGAAATCGTAATACTTGACAACGTACTCGTCGCCTTCGTCGCGGTAGAAGTTAACGCTGACTCTTATTGAGAGAGACTCGTCCTTGGAGGAGATTCTCGTCACCATATCCTTGAGCTCCTCGTTTATATAAAGGAGTTCGTCGCCCATGCTTCCGGTCGTGTCGACCATGAGCATCAGGTCGAGTTTCTTGGTGTCCTGCGCCGCGCCTGCGATATCTAAAGTGATATCATTCTTTCCGTCAAGCGCGAAGCTTCTTCCGAGTATCTCCACACGGTCGGGATTCGCGGCCTTTCCGCTGAGGATGTTGTAGCAAAGCACTGCCGAACCGTAGATGTCAGTCCTGGCTGTCGCGAGAAGAGTGTCACCGTCGTAAAGATCGACCTGCCTGTTAAAGCAGAACGCGTCTCCGTCCGTAACCTTAACCGTGACGGCTCTGTTTGCGAAAAGCTTCCTTGCCTCGGCGATACCGTACCAGTTGTTCTCGTTGATCAGTTTGAACCACTCCGTCATGTTGGCTCTGTCGCGCCACTCTTTTGCGGTGAGTGTGCCGGCTTTAGCGTCAATGCCGTTACCGCCAATAGGATACTCTGCGTCTACCGAAGGAAAAACTTCGTCAATGTATCCTTCCCCGCCGTATCCGGAGTAAGTGGGTATATCGCCTTTGGAGCCAGGCACGGGTGCGGGCATCTCGGCCTCCCAGGCATAATCATCTTTATAACCGGCCCCGTCTGAATAACCCTTTCCGCCGTTTTTTCCTCCTCCGATAACACCGTCGTTAAACGGCCCTGTCATCGTCTCTCCGCCTTTATTATCGCCCGAACCGTAGTGCCCGTTCAGACCTCCGTTGTTAATTAAACGGCTGCCGCGGAAAACGGGAACTGCCGCAATGACTCCCGCAAGCACAGTGACGGCCACGAGAACACAAACGGCCGCTGTAGTAATGCCGCGGATATTCTTCCCCGTGCCGGAATGTTTCGCCTCTTTAATAAGGCCGGGGTCGACGTTTCTCAACGCTTCGCGAAGATCGTTCTTTTTCATTTAGTTGTTACCTTCCTTTTCAAGAAAACTCAGGAGTTTTGCCCTTACGTCAGCAAGTCTCACCCTAACCTCGTCTTCGGTCAGGTTCCTTGACGAAGAGATCTTTCTGACAGAGTCGTAGAAATAATACCTTCTCAGGAAAAGCGTCCTGTCATCGCGTGAAAGCGACTTGAGGAATCCGGTAAGCCTGTCGGCAAGAGCCGCAAGCGCTTCGTCATCCGCTCCGGAGTCACGGTCGGAATCGGGTTCGGAAATCTCACCGGGAATGCACGCTTCGAGTTCGTCGCCGGACTCAATGGCGTCTGCATCGTCCTTGATCAGCTTGTCGTAAGGCACGTTAAAGAGCTTTGCTATGTCGTGGATCAGATCGGTCGAAGGATATCTCTGGCCAAGTTCCCATTTCGCGACAAGAGATCTTGACACAAAGAGCTTCTCAGCGAATTCTTCCTGCGACATCTTATTTGCTTTCCGGAGTTTTTTAATTCTGTCCTTAAGCATAAGCTCTCTCCTTGCGATTCTAATGTAACAAATTCCGAAAATAAAGTAAAGTTACACTTGTTGTAACATTTCCGGTTAGTATCTGAAACGCTGTTCCAGCACCCGGGAACACGTTAAAGACGTTAAAAAACCGATTTCAAACGCCGAAAAGGATATTTTCGTTTCTCAACGCCGCGTCTTCGATCTTCCCGTTGACCTCAAAAGCCGCCCTTCCGGGATCGTCGCAGCCGCCGGAAACGAGCGAGAGTTCTTTTAGGCCATCAATAACCCGTTCCAGAACGCCGCGGCAGGCTGCGAGCTTTCCGGCGACGTCTCCGCCAGTATTTCCCGAGGAAATCAGCGACTCGAGAACGTGTGATAAGTCTCCGGGGACTTCAAGCTCTCTCATCGCCCTGAACGACCACTTGTAGAAAGGCCTGTACTTCCGGTTCATCAGAAAAACGACCGAAGACACGTTGTCAACAAACTCATACATCGCGAGCTGCGCCGCGCCCGTCTCGCCGTGCCTGATGCAGCGTTCATAATTGTAAGGCGCCGCCTGTCCCGCAAGCCACAGTTTTCCCGCGAGCTTTTTCAGCCTCACGTCTCGCGGCATATCCGAAAGCTTTTCGCGCACGGAGGTAACAAGTCCGTATCTGTCTTCAAAAATTTTTCCGTTGACCGTCTCCGCAAGCGAAAACTCGGGAACCGAAAACCACTCAAAAAAGCTCTCCGGCACGCGTGGCAAGCCTGTTTTCGCTGTCAAAAAATCTGAAATTCTTACAACTCCGCGTCGCGCGCCGCCAGCCGGAGCGACCTTCTGGCGCTCAAAACCCATAAACTCCGAAGGAAGTCTCGAATACGCGCGTTCAAGTTCGAAAAAGTCCCTTCTGCACACAACGTCCTCGTCCGGAACGAAAAGAATAAACCCGGGCTCAAAGTCGTGGTCGCGCGAAACGCCGTCGTCGTAGCCGAAGCACTCCGAACCCGAGCCGCAAAGTCCCGCCGCGAGGAAACCGGCCAGATGAGGAAAATCATTTTCGATCATCCTTCTGCCGTACTCGTTATAATAAGCTTCAGAAAGTTCAAGTCCCTTCATCGATCTTAGTTATCCTTTCACGGAGTTCGTCGGCAAACGCGAAAAAGCCGTAGTACCTGAAAGCCGGCTCGCATTTTTTGAGAACGAACGACTGGTAGCTGTCGTGCTCGAACGGCACGGCTTCGAGAAGCGACTCCGCTTTCATAAGGCAGCTTTCTATCTCCTCCGCCGCATCTCCGGGACCGAGTTCCTTCTCGGCGAGGTCCGCGAGATTAAGCCACGTAACGGCGCTCTCAAGGAGTTCGTGCTTCGAACCGCGCAGAACGCGAAGAGCGTTTTTGTACTCATCTCGCGCCTCGCTGAATTTACCGCATCTCGCGAGCGCCACGGCTCTGTTGTTCGATAGACCGCTTAACCGTACGTCGGAAGGCGGAAGCGTTTCGGAGTAGATTTTCTTCGCCATGTCGTAGTATTCGAGAGCTTTACCCGGATCGCCGCAAGCGTTGTAAACAGTGCCGACGTTCAAATAAGTCGTTCCGGTTGAAGGGTCGCCGCCGAAATCGGTCATCGCAAGAACTTTTACGGCCTCTTCGGCGGCTTCAAGCGCCTTTTCGTTGTATCCGTTGTTCCTGTAAAGCCCCATCATCTCGTTGAGAACGGTCAGCAGCCCGCCGTTGTCCCCTATTGAAACAGCCTCTCCGCGCCAGTAGACAAGCAGCCTCTCCGCACTGTTGAAGTCGCGCGAAGAAATATAAATGTCAAGCTTTTCAATAACTCTTGAAACGGGTATCCTCCTGTTCCGGCTCTCCTCCGGGTCGCACAAAACGCACTGCGGCTCTTCATAGTCCTCGCGTGCGACGTCTCCGTTCGTGAAGTTCTTGTCCATAACACTCTCCGTTTTCTGAAATTATTTATTATCTGCCTGACCGCCCTGACCGTTTGCCGGCGTCCGGTTTTGCTGCGTCATTCCGGGGTGGACGTTCCCGTAGATCGGCGGATTTATTACAGCGGTATTTTCGCGGAAAGCGTTCTGCTGCCGCTCCATGTTGGCCCTGCTGATCTCCTCCGCCCTTTTTGCGGCCTTTTTTCTCTTGCCTTTAACGATACCGCGAATAATGAGGAACACCGCGAGCGCAATTAAAACGAAGAGCAGAAGACCCGGAAGAGCGCCGACAAACCATACAGTGAAGTTCTGCCAGCCTTCAACGAAATTCTCCCAGCCCTCCTTAAACGACTCTTTGACTCTGGAGCCGAACGACTCCTCTTCGGAAGGCGTGTAAACCTCGACCTCGGTCAGCGTAAGCTTTACCGTCGAAAAGCTGACCTTGCTGTCAATCACCATCAGCCTCGCTTTATATGACTCGATCTCGGAAATCGTCTGGTAGAGCTTGTCCTGAATATCGAGAAGCTGATTCACGTTTTCGGCCTTGGAGAGCATCTCGTTGAGCGCGTCTTTTTTACTGTTCAGCGTCTCAAGTCTCGCCTGTATATCGTAATACGTCTCCGTGGCGTCGGTAACCTTCTCGCTTGAAGAATTAATATTGATCCGCCCCTCGATACCCTTCAGGAATCCGTCGAGATTCTCAGCGGGGATCCTAATCTCGTATTCTGCGTAGCGCGCACGCACGTAGCCTCTGCCGTAATACTGTGATTTCGAGCCCTGATTGACTGTGGAGTTGCTGACGTATCCTCCCGCGGCTTTAACTGCGTCGGAAATGTCCTTCAGTGCGTCGTCGAAAGCGAGCGTCTCGGCCGAGATCGAAACCTCCTTGATGAGCTTCTCATTGACCTTCGAGTTGGCGTCGCTTTCCGTTTTGTCGGCGTTAACTTCGTTCGCGAATCCGCTGTCAGAAAATCCCGGCTTGTCGCTCAGAATTCCCTCCTGCCCGTATTTGTGAGACTGCGAGCATGACGCGAAAACAACCAACGCGCAAACAACCGCGAATAACGCGATCAGTATTTTAAAAAACGATTTTCTGCGTTCCATTTCGAACCTCCGTATAAAAATATATCAACTAAACGAACTGAATTTTACTTACGGTTTGATTATACCACATAAAATGACGCTTTAAAACCTCACGCCGCAAACGCGTCGCATCTTTTAAGGTTGTTTTAATCTTTCGAGCGCTTCAATTGCCGTCTTCATATAAAATATCGAAATTGACAGGCGCGTAAAACTCCCTGCGGATGCTCTTGTAGTCGTTTCCGAACCTTCCGGTCAGCACCATAAGCTTCGTGACCGTCGCTTCAAGCGTCATATCGTACGCCTCGATAATGCTAAACTCCTTTTTGACGCGCCGGCCGACCTCGTAGATCTCCATGTTGCTGCCCTCGTTTACGACCTGAGTCGCGAAGACGACGATTTTGCCCTTCTCGGCCCATTTTTCCATCTGCCTTGAAAAGACCTCCAGAAGCGCGTCGGGAATGCCGCCAACGCCGAAGCTCTCGATAACTATGACGTCGTAGTTTCCGAAAAGGTACTCGAGAAGATCCGGCTTCGTACCCGGAATGAGCTTCAGGATAACGATGCTCTCGCCGAGACGTGTCGAAAATTCCGGCCGCGCGTTCACAGGAATATCGCCGGTTTTGATAAATCTGATGATCCTGTCACCCTGAATAAGAGCGAGCGGCGGATAGTTGACGCTGCTGAAAGCGTTGTAGCTGTAGGCAAACGTCTTTTTGGCACGCGTGCCCGCGATGACGTTACCGTTAAAAACCAGAACAACACCGGATGATTCCGGGTCTGCGGCGTATTTTAAGCTGTCTATAAGATTCTGGCGAGCGTCTGTGTTATTCTCGACAATCGGCTTTTGAGAGCCGGTGATCACAACGGGCTTTGGCGAATTCCTGATCATATACGAAAGCGCGGCCGAGGTGTACGCCATCGTGTCGGTCCCGTGGCAGATCACGAAACCGTCGTAGCGGTCGTAGCTGTCACGCACCGTTTCGACAATTTTCACCCAATGGGAAGGCGTCATGTTTGTGCTGTCGATGTTGCTGACCTGCACCGCGTCAATTTCGTATTTCCCGCTGATTTCGGGAATGTACGAGAGAAGCTGCGACGCCTCGAGCCCGGGCGCCAGACCGTTTTCGAAAATCCGCGACGCTATCGTCCCGCCTGTCGCGATCAGAAGAATTTTGGGTTTCTCTATCACGCTCATATCATTCACCCCTTACGGATTTGCAGCGCTTCCGCCGGTGCTTCCGTTAACGTTTTCGCCGGTGTTTTCTTCAGTCTTTTCGTCAACCGGCGCGACGGAAATCGATTTAAATCCGTTATTATCGGAAACGGTTACAGTATACGCGTAAACGTCATCGCCGTCCTTTACGAAGAATACCGTTTCGCCCGTTTTTTCCCCGTAAATACTAACACGTGCAGAAATTCTGTCGGCAAATTTCACCTCCGCGACGCTCTCGTCCTCCACCTCTATCGAAGCCGAATCGGAGAACGTTTCTTCTATGCCGGGGAGCGTCACAAGCGCCTTCACGGGAGTTACAAATCCGATAATCGCGATCGCAGCCGCGACGGCGAGAGGAATCAGGAAACCGATCAATTTTTGCCTTATTTTAGGCATAAACGCGTGAGTATACAGGATGACCTGCAAAACGCAAAAAGCAGCCGTCACTATAAGCCGCGGGAAAGGCGCAACGCACGTTCTCACAGCGATATAAGCCGTATATAAAAGATACGCGTTGACAGGGGCGAGAATAAACGCTGAAAGAATATTCCTCTTCGTGATGAGCCAGCCGATAAGCGCCCCGGGAAAAGTCAGCAGCGTAATCAGGAACCAGAGCGGATAGTGCTTGAAGATGCTCCAGCCCATCCACGAGAAAGGCACCTGTAAAAGATATATGAGCGGCCGGCTTACAAGGAAAAACACAAACGTCTTGAAGGCTGCCTCAATAGCCTTTTTGCAGTTCGCGATGATAAGTATCGCGGGGAATATCCAGAACTCGAAAGTGACTCCCGTTCTCTCAAACGAAGTGTTTTCGAAGAACGGGACAGTGAGGAAAACGGCGGTCGCAACAGCCGAAAGAACGGCGAGAATGATGACCTTAGGCCACGTCATGTTTATCCCGCCGAAAAGCTTGTCCACCGCCCTCGTTTTTTCGTTCTTTTTTATAAGTTCAGATGGCTTTTTCAATTTTCATCCTCCGTTATTTAGTGCGGAAACGCGCCGGAAACGGCCGCGCCGCATAAACGCAACAATACCGTACTTATTATACCACTCCCCGCGAATTAATAAAAGGTCGGAGAAAACGGAAATATATAGATTAAACCGCTTCATTTCCTTGATTCCGGCCCTGTTTTAATGTATACTTTCATTAATAATTCAGCTAAGGAGAAATCGCCGATATGCGTAAAATCCTGATAAAATTACTTACGATAACACTCATGATAGCGCTTTGCGTATCTTTTGCGTCATGCCGCGAGCACTGTGATGAACCTAAGCCTACGCCGGCCCCGCTTCTACCCAACAGCGGAGAGACAGAGCTTTCCGTCTCGGGCGTGAAAAAGAGAGCTTCTTCCGGCGACGCGGAAAGCTATACACTCGCGGAAAACCCGGACTTTTTCGAGCTTAAAGAAGCGTCCGCGGACGGCGGTACGGTCACAATGAACGGCAACACCGTAAGTTCCGTTACGTTTATGAAGACCTTCGCGCACGGAGCCAAAGTTATCTATTCGATGAAGCTCAAGCTTGACGCAAATTCGTCGCCTGACTATTCTTCCCTGTATTTAGGCCTCAGACTTCCCGAACCGACGAGCGACGCGACAGCCAGGAACGGCGTCTGGATCGCGCTCCAGAAAAACAAAATAGGTATCCGCGCCGGAAACTGGACCACAACTAGAATGAAGAAATTCACGGCCGAAGGCGTCGATTTTTCTGTTGAGCGCACTGTCGTGATCATCGACGACACGGTGAATAATGTGATAACCGTCGAAGCGGAAAACGACTCCGGAACGCTTGTAGTCGTCGCGAATTTCAAGATCGACGGCGGAAACATCGGCATGTATTTCACTGAAAGAGACGACGTTCAGGTCACTTCAAAAGGAAACAACGTTCCCGAAACAGGTTATATGCGACTCTGGCTGCACCACATGAAAGGACCCGCAACGGTAAAAGATTTAAAGATCGAAGCGTCAATGAACGCAGATTTTACAACGGAGGAAGCAAATATGATGAATTCAAGAGACGTTCTCGCTGACACCTGGGTCGCTTCGGACGCGATAGGCAGAGCCGTCGACAACAGGAACACGAACCCGAACGGCAAAAAGGTCGGCATTTTCTATTTTCTATGGCACGATCCGGTCAGGCACAGAGGCGACGGAATAGTCTACAACCACGCCGAAGCGTTTGAAACCGGAGGCCGCCAGGGCCTTATCAACATGCTCTCGTCGGGTCCGATGGGATTCGCGCACTACTGGGCAGAACCGTACTTCGGCTACTATAGATCCGACGACGAGTGGATAATCAGGAAGCACACTTACATGCTCTGCGCCGCCGGAATCGACTTCATTTTCATCGACGCGACGAACGGTATCACGTACCAGAACAGCTACGAAAAAATACTGGCAGTCTGGACTAAAATGCGTCAGGAAGGCCTCAAAACGCCTCAGATCTGCTTCCACTGCGGCGACAACATAGACGTGGCCCCGAAGTCCTACACCGCCCTATGGCGCAATCTCTACAGTGTGGGACTGCATAAGGAGCTCTGGTTCCTCTATGACGGAAAGCCGCTGATCTTCATGCCGAAGGCGTATTACGAGCAGCTTCCCGAGGAGCAGCGCAATTTCTTCACCGTCAGGCACAGCTGGGCAAACACGAGAGATTCCTGGTACAAGAACAACAAAGGCGTCTCCTGCTGGCCTTGGGCCGACATGTACCCCCAGGGCAAAGGTCTCGGGCCGGACGGAAAGTTCGAGCAGATGATCGTTATGAGCGGCTTTTGGGTCAACGGAAGCTACGGAACAAACGCGGGACGCAGCTACTCCTACAAAAACGGCCAGCCAAAAGACAAGGATTTCGGCTTCAATCTCACGGCTGAGGGAACCTCCGGTCTCGGAACCGCCTTTGAAGAGCAGTTCGACTACGCGATCGACTGCGACCCCGGTCTCATTATGCTTGTCGGCTGGAACGAATGGTGGGCAGGCAGATGGGAGTCCGGCCCCGCTACAGGCCAGACGATCGCAAACACCTACACGGTCACGGACAACGACAAATGGACAAAGAACTACTTTGTCGACAACTTCAACCCCGAGTTTTCGCGCGACATCGAGCCTGTCAAAGGCTACTACACCGACAATTACTACTACCAGATGGCCGAAAACGTCAGGGACTATAAGGGCTCGCGCGCGCAGCTTCCCGCCTTCGGTCAAAAAGAGATCGACGTCGACGGCCCTGTTACCCAGTGGGATTCCGTCGGTCCCGAGTACCGCGACTACGCAGGCGACACGGCTCACCGCGACGCCACGTCTTACGTAGGCGATTTCCACTACGTAAACGAGACCGGCCGGAACGACTTTATTAACTGCAAGGTGTCCGTAGCCGGAGGGTATGCCTGCTTCCTTGCCGAGTGCGCCGAAAACATCACCGCGCCGGAAGGGACAAACTGGATGAATCTTTTCGTCAATTCCGACGCCGACTACGGTACAGGCTGGAACGGCTACGACTTCGTAATCAATAGATCGCGCGAAAACGGAAAGTGCTCCGTTCTGAAGTTCAAAGGCAACTCCTGGGAAACCGTTACCGCGGGCGAAGCTGAAATCAGGGTCGACGGAAAATTCATAGTAATCAAGGTTGACGCGAAGCTTCTCGAACTGAAAGACACGTTTGATTTCAAGTGGGCCGACAACTCCTGCGACAGCGGCGAGATTCTCGACTTCATCGACAAGGGCGACGTAGCGCCGTCAGACAGGTTCAACTACAGGTACACCTCCAAGAACGTCAAGGTCGCGGTTCCCTCCCTGCTCGGCAAAAACGACGTCGTTCTGAAGGCCGGTTCGAACTACGCGTTCGCGAATAAAAAGATGGTCAGGCTCAGCGAGGCGACAACTAAGGCGCAGTTCTTCGGCGACGGAGAGGCACTGTACCTGCCGCTCGAATTTGCCGAAAACACGCTGAAATTAAACCTTGAAGGCGAAAAGAGATACAACCACTACGGCGTCTTGTACGTTGACGTCAAAGAAGCGCTCGAAAAATCGGGAAAGACCCTTACCGGGACCGAGGGACTTCTCGTTATTTCTGACAAATCGTTCACTGAAGACGAATGCCTTGAGCTCTACAGAGCGCTTTACTAAAACTCAATTGATTAATAACGAAATGCCGCCGCTCCCCTCTCAAATCCGGAAGGGAGCGGCGGCTCCTTTTATACAACGCCTAAAAAAGCGTTTGCATTATTAAAGATTAAAGCGCTGCCTCGACGGCCTCTCTCACCTTTTTCATATCGACGGTGGGTTCGAATCTCTCAACGACTTTGCCCTCGCGGTCAACCAGGAACTTGGTGAAGTTCCAGCCGATGTTGACCTTGTCGCCGAACTGCTTGTTGTTGGCGGCCGCAAACTTTTCGAGCATCGCGTTCTTTATACCCCTGCCGAAGCCCTTAAAAGGTTTCTCGGCCGCGAGATAGTTGAAAAGCGGTTCGGCGGTCTCGCCGTTGACGTCGATTTTCGCGAACTGAGGGAATTCGGTGCCGAACCTGATCGTGCAGAAGTCGTGGATCTCCTCGTCGGTTCCAGGCGCCTGTCCCGCGAACTGGTTGCACGGAAAATCGAGGATCTCAAGTCCCCTGTCGCGGAGGTCGCGGTACATCTCTTCAAGAGGCTCGTAGTGTGGCGTAAAGCCGCATCCTGTCGCGGTATTGACGATCAAAAGGAGCTTGCCCTTGAATTCAGACAGAGAGACGTCTTTTCCGTCCATATCTTTAACTGTAAAATCGTAAACGGTGTTCATTTAAAAGCCTTTCCTTCCCGCTTCTCGTTTTGCGGGAATGTTTCAGTTAGCATATGCTAATTATATCAGCCGCAAACGTTCTTTTCAACACTTGCATTCTTTTCAAGGTTCATTAAAGGATTGAAAGAGACGCGCGAGCGGTGGTATAATAATTCCACAAACGGAGGATCTGCCATGAAAAGACTAAAAAAAATAATTATAAACGGAATACTGTTCACGCTCATGTTTTCGCTCTGCGCGTGCGGTGAGCGCGGAGAGCGGCCCGCCGGCGAAAAACCGGTTCAAACGGTGAAGCCTGACAATAACGGGCAGATTCCGGCGGCGTCGGAGCCCATCGCCACGACAAAAGAACCGGACGAGACGGAAAGTCCGGCGATTCCGGAATCTACTCCTGAGCCGGAGTTTAGACCGCCTGTTCTTCTGTCGCCGGGCCAAGGCCGGGAGGTCTCCCTGCTAAATGAAGAAATGACAGGATGGTTTAAAAACTACAAACCCGCATCACTCGACAAGCTTTGCGATTTTACCGAAAAATGCGAGCCTGTGCCTGTAACATTTAAATGGAATTCCGGCGGTGCGGACTACTGCCACCTTTTTGTCTCCGAAAACGAAAACATGACGTCGCCCCTCGTTATACTGACGCTTGACGACGAAGCCGATGCGGAGGATCTCCTTCCCGGGCGTACGTACTACTGGCGTGTCGAGTCATCCAAAGACGGCAAAAATGAAAAATCAGAGATCCGCACCTTTACAACTCTTGACGCTCCCCGTACCGTATACATTCCCGACGTCTCGAACGTCCGCGACCTGGGCGGAAAAACGTCTTCCGACGGCAGAAAGACGAGGTTCGGAATAATCTACCGCGGAGCCGATTTCTACTATATTAAGGAGAAAGGCATTCACAAGGCCGTCGATATACTCGGAATTAAAACCGAACTCGATTTAAGGAGCAGAGTAACCGGCGGAAAGTCCCCTCTCGGCGACGGGATCAAATACCTGAGCGTCACCGGGCCGTATTATTCGGGTGTTTTCGCCGACTCCGCGAAGGCTGAGCTCGCCGACGAAATTCGCGCGTTTGCGGACGGAAGCAACTTCCCGATATATTTCCACTGCTCGCTGGGCCGCGACAGAACGGGCACTCTCGCCTTTTTGCTTCTTGCGCTCTGCGGCGTTTCAGAGGAGGAAATAAAGGTCGACTACGAGATCTCGGCTTTTTCCGACCTCGGTAAATATGAGGACAGGGCCGCTCCTTCATATATGGTCACTCAGCTTGACGCGTTCAAAAATCAGCTTATGAAGGATAAGACAAAAACTCTGGCCGAAAACACCGAAGACTTCCTCATCGGCATCGGGCTTACACGCGAAGAGCTTGACGCGGTCAAAAACAACATTTTGGAGGGCTGACAGATGAAGATCACAAAGGTTTTGCCTATAATTCTCGGCCTCTTCATGCTGACAGGCTCGGTTTCCACAAGAAGCGCCGACCTTCCCGAATACTACGGCGAGCTGCCTGTCGCGAAAAAGCGCGACACCGTCACGTCGCCCTACTGGTACAACAGGATGAAAATATACACCGCCGATCAGGCGCTCGAGAAGAACATCCCCTTCGGGTGCAGCGGCTACGTTATGGAGCTTACAGGCGACTCATCCGTTGGCGTCACGGTCGATTTCACGCCCTTTGAAATTCCCGTAAGCATCGTAAAGTCGATTCATATGCGCGTATATTACGGCACCGAGCAGCACGAAGTCCGCGTCTCGATCGACGCCGGTTACTCCTGGGTGCTCCGCCACGAGGCGAATACCCCCGGCCAGTGGGAGGACGTCTATATAACGGAAGAGTCAGCTCTCAAAAAGCTGGCGGACGAAAAAGGAAATCTCGCCGTTTTCGGATTCGGCTTCAGAAACCAAGACGACACGAGGAACTCAACGGTATACGTCGACTGCGTTGAAGCCGTGCTTTTTGACAGCGACGGCGTCCCTCCGGTGATCAAGTACGAAGGTCCGGAAACCGTTGTAACCACCGCGGGCAAAAAGCCTCTGTTTCCCGTCAGCGCGTACGACGAGCAGGAAAAGCACGAATTCCCGGTCGACTACAGCTGGGAGCCCGCCTGCCTCGACGAAAACGGTCTGATGACAAAAGGCGATTACACGCTTACCTTCAGAACCTCTGACAGCTACGGAAACACCTCCGAAAAAAAGGTGCGCGTTTCAGTCGGTGACTGCGACAATGAACCTCCGGTGATCCATTTCGTCGCCGGCACGATCAACACGTACGCCGGAGCGCTTCCTGTCCTGAATTTTAAGGTGACAGACAACTGTGACGACCCGGTCGTAACGCTTGAATGGTCGGAAGGCGCTCTCGACAACCGAGGCAGGCTGACCCCCGGAACGCACACGCTTACCGTCACCGCGATGGACCTCACAGGCAATTCCTCAGAGAAAACAATCTCGATCGTCTGCGCACACTAAAAACCCGCATTAAACCGATCTCACTACCGGGAACCGTTCCCGCTTTCACGATAATTAATACAGACCCGGAGGAACTATGAAAGAAGAGAAAAAAAGAAGCGGCTTCAGACGTTTTCTGACCGCCCTGTTCACCGTGATTCTCGTGCTGATACTCGCTATCTGCACGTTAATGTACATAATACCGGCCTTCGAGACCGTCAAAATCAAAACGGTTGACGGCTCCGCCGACTGGATGTCAAAGCTTCCGGACGAAAAACTTCTGAGCGAGACTGTCATCCCCGGCACTCACGACAGCGCGTCAAAGTACGCCGATCTCGCCTTCTTTTCAAAGTGCCAGGCGCTTACTATTAAGGAGCAGCTGGAAGCCGGCTACAGATATCTTGACGTCAGGCTCGCGGTCGACGGCGAAGGCATGAAGCTCATGCACGGCTTCACCGCGTGCCGGACAGGCGGTTTCCCCTTCTCGAACGTTCTTAAGCTCGACGACGTTCTCGCAGACTGCTACAGTTTTCTCGACAGCCACCCTACCGAAACCGTCATTTTCGCTGTCAAGCAGGAACACGACGACGAGACCGTAGCCGAGTTTCAGCGGATTCTTTCAACGTTCATAGAACGTGACGAAAATCGCTGGTTCTTAACCGGAGCTGTTCCGACTGTAGGCGAAGCGCGCGGGAAGCTTGTTCTCCTCCGCAGATACGGTGACGAGGCGGGTCTCGGAGCGAAAAGCGGCGTCGGCTTCAACTGGCGCGACCAGGGCGGAAGAGACGACATTTCCCAAAGCAGTGAACAAAACGCCTGCGAAGGCTTCACACTGTTCGTCCAGGACCGCTACAAATACGACTCGGCCGAAAAGTGGAACGCGTTTATCGAAGCCACCCGCGCTGCGAAAACCTCCCCCGCCGATATCTCGCTAAACTTCCTCTCGACCAACGGCTCTCCCGCTTACGGACATCCGTTTAAATATGCGCGAGAGCTCAATTCCATGCTTACGAGCGTAAACCCTCAGCTGAGCGGCTGGATTCCCGTAGATTTTGCGGACGCAAAAATCGCCGAGTTCATTTACTCACAAAACTTCTCGTAAATCATAAACGAATCCATCCTCGACGTTATAAACAGACAGACTTAATTATCTTTCACGCCGCGGGACTTTCGGCGCGATTCTTTAAAACAATTCATTTTACGGCTTTTCTCGAATTTCTCGAATTTCTCGAATTCCGAAAAATTCCTGTTGCAATTTCGATCATAATGTTGTACAATGAACTCCGCGTTTTGAGGAAACTCTAAAACGCCAAATACGGAGAGGTATCGAAGAGGTCATAACGGGGCTGACTCGAAAGCGGCTCGGTTTCGTCACTCGGTACAGCGCGAAAGCTTCGGTTTTCTCGCAAAAGCTCCGTTTTCCTGCGGTTTTCGCGACTTTAGCTTGCAGGAAAAAGGAAAGGCGCCTTACAGTTGCCTATCAAAGTTCGCACAAAAATCAAATACGGAGAGGTATCGAAGAGGTCATAACGGGGCTGACTCGAAATCAGTTTGCGTGAAAGCGCACATGGGTTCGAATCCCATCCTCTCCGCCACTTACGGGGTTGGAAGCAACATTCCAGCCCCGTTTTCAGTAGAAATGCTTTGCCCGATGTGATAGAATCATATCGACAAACTGGGATTTGGAGAGAAGCGGCATTGCTTTTTATTGTAATGACAATCATATTTCTCAAATGATCTCATCTGTTCAGGAGGTAATCTTATGACACCAAAAGAAGAATGCGAAGAGTTACTCAATGCATTGTTACCGTTTGCAGTCAACCAGCTTAAAAAACATGGTGAATTCTATCCATTTGGGGCGGTATTAAATAAAGATGGCGAAATTAGTCTCACAGCAGTTGATTCGGGTGATGATCACCCTGATTCGACTGGTATGATCAACCGGTTGACTGAAGTTCATAATGTGCAAGCGAAACAAGGTGAAATCAAGGCTAGCGGCATTTGTTGGAATGCAAGCATTTTGCATGAAAACGGAGAAAAATCAGACGCTGTTCTTTTAAGTTTGGAACACAGAGATGATTACTCGGTTGTTGTGGGGCAACCCTACAAAATCGGGCTCTTTAAAAAAGTCAATTTGAAACCGCTCTTTGCACAAAATGGAAAACATGATATATTCCTATAAAAGCAGGATTGATTGCTGAATGCTCAGCTGAATAAATCAAAGGAGAAAAATCACTATGAAAAAAAAGGTATCACTTGTTGCTGCTTTGGCATTATTCGCTGTGCTTCTTGTTGGCTGTGCAGGTAAATTCGATATGGATAAGAGTATCGAAAAGCTCAAGGATAAGGGATTGACCGAAGGTGTGTGCTACATTACAGAGGAAGAATGCGAACACGCAACCTCGCTCGCTAATTCTGAAATCAAGTTTATGGGTGGCGAATTTACTGTTGAAATCGTCAAGTCGTACGCCTTGATTGAAAACGGCGACTATTCCAAATCTTGCACGTTTATTACATTCGCTACTGAAGAACAGGCAACCAACTTTGCAGAATTGAATATTAAGTATTTTGCAGAGGGTGAGAACTCTAATAATTGGAGAATTGCACGCGACAACTGTGTAGTTGTAATGACTAACCTTGACGTTGCGTTGGACGTTATCAACCTTGAATTTAAGTAATATAAAATCCTGCGATGCACTAAGTACGCACAGACTTGAACATAGTAGAAAATAGGTGCAATACCTTTTACCGAAATGCACTCATAATTCCGGTTTGTAGAGGCCTTTTGATCCCTTCAAAAACGCGTTTTACGGGCCATTACGGCTCGGGTGGGCAACTATCCCTCCCAATCGATTTGAAGGGCACACAGGCGATTCTACGCGCCAAAACCACGGTTTTATCTGCCGAAAAAACGTCCCTGCCCGATAACCGATCAGGCAGGGATTTTTGTTATGCATACGTTTTACGACGACAGTGCCGCGCCTATGATATCTGCGGATTCGAGTTTGCTCTCCGCGTCCAGGTGGGAATAAATATTGCTCGTCGTACTGATATCGGAATGCCCGAGCCATTCCTGGATCATCTTCATCGGCACCTTTTTCGCCAGCAGAAGAGAGGCGCAGGAGTGCCGGAGTTCGTGGAAGCGAATATGCCGGAGTCCGTTATTCTTCAGCAGAAGCGCGAAGTGCTCTGAAACATAGTCCGGTCTGTACAGTCTTCCGAGCGCGTCCGTGCAGATATATTCCTCATAATCCGTGCAGTAGCCTTTCCGGAAAGCCTTTTTCATTTCGTCTCTGAAACTGATCTGATTCCGGAGCGCCTCCTCAACGACAGGTATCAGCGGCAGCGTACGGTATGAAGATTTCGTTTTCATAACGTCGTAGCCGTGAATCTCTCCGCTTTCCTCGAGAACCTTGTGCCGGATAGCGATCTTTTTATCCGTGAAATCTATCGCTGACCACTTTAGCCCGAGCACCTCGCTCCGGCGCAGACCGTAGTAGGCTGTGAGCAAAATCACCAGGTGCAGCTCATCTTTCTCTGCGATCTCAAGCAGCTTTTTCATCTCATCGGCGTTGTAGTAGCTCGAGATGAACGGCTTTGACTTCGGCCTGTCAGCCTGGTCAACGGGATTTGCCGGAATGATCCGACGCTTGACAGCCGTCTTGAAAGCCAGGTGAAGCACCGAGTGATACCGCTGCTGCGAGGTTCCTTTCAGCCCCTGCTCCGTGAGATAACGGTAGAAGGCGTTGATATTGTCACCGGTCATATCCTTTACGAGAATATGCTTTTCGCGGAAATACGGCACGATCCTTTGGTCGATATAGGACTTGTATCCTTCGTATGTGCGCGTTGTAATGTTGCGCTTGTGATCTTCAAGCCACTCGACCAGATACTCGTCCACCGGAGAATTCGAGAGCCGTAATCGCTCACGCTCCGCCGGAGTAAGGCTTTCCGAAAGGTAATCCGTACCTCTGTTGAGCTTTTCAAGCAGCTCAGTAAGGCGCGCCTCGGCCTTTCGCTTATTACCTCTCTTTGCCTCCACATCGAGGTTGTACCACTTGACGTGACGCTTGTTGTCCGACCCGTAGTGATTGACCGCTGCGTACCATTTGCCTTTGTCTTCTTCAAGGTGGCCTGTTATTTTTTTCAAACCGCCGCCCTCCTTTCAGTTTGCCCTGTGTGTTTTCGCGGCTACTTTTTTATTGTCACCAACACAAATACCACAGTTTTTCACGGAAGTCCAGCGAGAATCCGGAGAAACAATAAAATAGTTTTTCTCGCAGCTCATAAAGTCTACGAGCGCCGATTTAGGCACCTTGAAACATCGTCCTACACGAACCGCCTGAATGCGTCCTTCCTTAATCAAAGTGTAGACCGTGTTCTTGCTGCAGCGCATCGCTTTTGCCGCCTCCAGGACTGTCATCACGTCCGGAGTGCCTTTGAAATATGACGTTATCTCTCTGTCTATCAATGACCTGCTCCTTCCTTTGACCGGTATTTTTGTACGGACGTTTACAGAGGATTTCCCGTTACTCATCATAGTTTTCACCGTCCCAGTTTTCATAGCTGTCCTCGTACGAGTCCTCAAAAAATATCATTCCGTGGCGCTTGCGGACGATATCGTAGGCACTGTTTCTCAGCCGGCGAAGCTCGTCAGGGGTAATGGTACCGTCTATTTGTTCAACTATAAACTGGTTCAGCAGTGCCTGCTCTCCGGCAACTTTGAAAAGCACAGAGGCCGTATGTTTCTCGAGATTCCGCACCGCGGCGATCATTCTGTCCTCTTCGGATTTCTTATCCTTGTCCAGAAAAGCGACATATTTGAGGATCGCTTTCTCCACAAAATCCGAACGGGAGTACGCGCCGGACTTTTCGACGTACTCGTCCATCAGCCCGGAAACACGCGGAGTAAGCTGCAATGTGAACGGCTTTTTGAGTTCGTTTTTTCTTTTTGTTTTCATTTTTAATTATCCTTTCCTTGAAATTCTCTGCCCGTGACAACGCCGTTTCCCGACGTTTTTTCGACGTAGTCAGAAGAAAAAAGCTAGCTATTTTGTTTTTGGAACGGATGAGCCGAAAAGCCCCGGAAAAGCCCCAAATACGGGCAATATTCCGGCAATTCCGTCCCGACCCGCCGTTGCGGGACGGTGTTTTGACGTCGGCACGACCCCGTGCCTTTAACCCGCTTAAAAATCGGTCGGTCTGCAAAACCCGTCAAAATCAGCATGTTCAGTGCTTCTTTCCGCCTTTTTTATTCTTGTTCTTCTTGCCGTGCTTTTTCCTGTTCCCGCCGCAGTTTTGCACCGGCTTTTTATTGTTTTCAGCTGCCGATTGACAGCGGTTGACAGGTTGACAGCTGTTTTCACAGTGAGAATCAACTGTCACCGGAGCATCTGAACTGTCACCGGAACTGTTTTCGGAAGTATCGGAAACACTGTTTTCGAAACAACTGTCAGTGACTTCATTACTGTTTTTAGCAATTGTTTCGTCAATCTCAGCATCAGCGATGACAGCTGAAGAAGAATCATTCTCTGTATCTGTTTCAGCCGTCACCCTGTCACCGCTGTCATCGCATAGTTTTTCAAACTCTTCTGGAGAAAAAACTTCAATGAAAAACGAACCGTCATCGTACAGATGAACGTACTTCGGACTGCGGAAGTTTTCGTTCCGATTGAAAACAAGTTTCCGTCCTTTCTTCTTTCGTTCCAAATCAAATTTAAGTCCGAGCAGTTCCAGGTCTTCGTGTTCCGCGATCAGTTTTTTTGTTATCATATTCGCGGGAACGTTTACAGATAAACGCTCTTTCAAATCATTCGCCAGATCAGTTGCAGAGATTATGAGCGGTTCTTTGTTTTCGTTGACAAGGCAGAAGTATAAAAACACAGCCTGGACTTCAACGCTGATCGTTTTCTCGGTAATCGTTTTGTCTTCAGCGGAGATCCACACACCGTTTTCACCCTGCGTGATCTTCATATCAAAGTTTTGCATATCACGGCTGACGACGTGCAGCGTAGAAACCGTATCACCTTTTTTCTTAGGCTTTTCAATAACAATGACGTTGTCCGAACCGCCTGCGATACCCATTGATCCGGAGATCAGTCGTAGTGGGTCTGCTTCATCACCTTTTTTGTTATGGTGAAGAATCAGCATCGCTATCTCGTACTTCATTGTCAGCTTATGAAGTTTGATCATATCGTCATAGTCGCCTTTATACATATTCGGATTTTGTTTTTCCGGACGTATATAATTCAGTGTATCGACAACGATAAGCTTTGTATCGGGATGCTTTTGCAGATAGTCTTCGAGGGTTTCAACGAACCCGTCACCGAGATGAACAGCTTCATTTGAAAACGTCAGCCCGGAAAATGCGTCATCTGATATATCAAACAACCGCTGCTGCAGACGTTTTTCATCGTCTTCGAAACTGAAATACAGTACGTCGCATTTCTTCGTTGGAAAGCAAAGAAACGGTACGCCTTTTGCGACCGATACCGAAAGTCCGAGAGCGAAAAAAGATTTGCCGGATTTCGGATCGCCGGAGAGCAATGTGAGACCTTCCGGAAGCAGACCTTCGACAAAGTATTTACGCTTCTGAAGCTGTTTTTCAAAGAGCACTTCACTGTCGATGGTATGAAAACGCTTAATGCCCATCGCTTCTTCAAGCAGTATCTTTTGCTGTTCCCGCTGCCACTGATCATCCTTGTCTTCGTAAATGCAGCTTTCAACCAGCTCGTATATTTCAGGCGGGCGCTCTCCCTGAAACGTACTCGAGCTCGTCGCATTATTTGTTTCTGTCATCTTTTGATACCTCCTGTGGTTGTATTTCCCTTACGGGATTTCCGCCGATGACAATTGGGCGGTATGTAAGTATCCATCACAAACAAAAGAGCCGGAGCCGCTACAACAAACACTGCTTCCGCTAAAGGAAGAATCACTGTGTTCGTTATATACTGCTCCGACCCTTGATTCCCGAATTCACCGCCGGGAGGATGAATATGTTTTTATGATATTACCGTGCCGATGATCGGCACGTTTACAAGTCCGTAGCGCGTGTGCAGCGCTTTAATGCTGACTGCAAGAATTGCACCGCATTTCGGATTAGGACATTGGATGACCATATCGCATTTCTGCTGATTCATTGTCGATATTCTGTACTCCGAAAGATTGCATTGATGGTAGACCCATTTTTCGGGAAAATCTATCGTACGGTATCGACATACAGGACACATGCGTTTCGGCATATTACGGCGACCGTCGTCCTGACGGGAATTGTTCTTCATCTGTATTCTCATCTCCTTTTTCACATTTATAAACTTCCTTCCGGTGCTGCAGATGGATACCGATATGACCGATCCCGAGAATGATACCCGCTGCGAGCAGAAAAGGATTGCCGCCATATATCGCAATGAGCAGTACCGCGACGACAGGCAGAGAGGCTCCGGCGACGGGGATCCCTATTATGCCGCGGTAGAAATCCTTCATGGTTTTTTCGCTTCTAAAATAGCGTATCCAGAATATCTCGTACAGGATCATCAATATCAGTGCGGCTGCAAGCCACAATACCCACCACGACGCGCGGACGTTGAAATCGCTGAATACGAGAATGATCCCGCAGACAAGGACTTCACCGATGCGTTCAAACGTTAAGAGAAACTTGTTTTCGTTTTTAACGTATTTGTCGTAATCCTTCGGTTTATGCTTTGTCCAAAAGAAATTCGGCACGAAAAGCATGATTAGAAAGATCAGCCCGACATAAGAAAAACCAAAGTGCATTTCACGTTTCCTTTCCGGTGCGTCACAAATTACGCGATCTTTTTTATTACGCGCAGCGCCAGCCCCTGCATCTCAAGACGCTGAGGATAAATATCCTTGTACCGTTTGTTCTCGGGATGAAGCCGCGGCCTGCCATTCTCGACGAACATGCGCTTGAGAGTGTTGCCGTCTTCGGTAAGCGCAACAATGACTTTTCCAATATAGTCCGTCATAGGCCCATGCTCGCGTTTGACAAGCACCAGGTCACCGTCTTCGACTCCTACGCCGGTCATCGAATCACCTTTGGCGCGGAGAAGAAAACAGTCGCCTGTGATCCATTCCTCCGGGAGAGCGAGATATTCTGGGTTCTGTTGCTCTTCCTCTTCAGGCGTTCCGCAGATAACCGAACCGTAGATAGGAACCTTAACAGACCCGTATTTCTTATAGCAATTGTAATTACCGGCAAGCTGAAGCGTACCTTTTCCGTTGTACTCGATAAATCCGCGGTCTTTAAGGATCATAATGTATCTGTACGCGGCGGACTTGACCATTCCAGTCTCTTTCATAATATCCGCCAGGACCGGTACCTCGCCGTTATTGTCGCGAGCATATTCGCGTATGTATTCAAGCGTGGACTGTACCCACTCTTCGTTGATTGGTCTCATAAAAACACCTCTTTCTTGTTTAATAGGACTTCGGGTTCTATTATACTTATTTTTTGGGATTTGTCAATGGTTTTTTCGCATTTTAGTGTCGTCTGTAAGCGACACCAGGGGACAAGTAACGAAAAAATAACTCAAAAAGGCGTTTTTCGAAGAAAACAGCCGGCTGAATTTTGTCTCAGTCGGCCGTGTTTTCATAGTAGTTATAGCTTCACGATCAGTTTGATGGTGATTGGTTATTGTCAGATGGATTAATAACCTTTCTTATTTATTTCGTTTTCCAGTATTATCCGACCCTCTGATCTCTTCGTGGTAGAAATAATCCACTATTACTGGATGCCCCTGCGGAACCCTGCCAT
>CADAZX010000035.1 GCA_902792515.1 uncultured Ruminococcus sp. | reverse complement strand
GTCCTTGCATACCTGATTGAACCGCCGTGTACCGAACGGTACGCACGGTGGTGTGGGAGGTCGGTCACTCAACTAATGGGTGACCTCCTACCCGATTAGTCTTCCATTCCAAAAATACTTAATCTTCAATACAAAAATTACTTAAAAATAGATGAAAGCGCTTTCTTGCCGAGTTTGGAAAGGATGCCCGATCCTGGACCTCTCAGCCTGGACGCTCTGGAACCCGTCGAGTATCCGATGAGTCCGCTGGCGACAGAACTAGCGATCGCTCCGATCATGCGCATACGCTCCTGCTCTTTTGCGGCTTCCTGCTGGGACTTGATAAGGGCGGCTTGTCTGGCCTGCCGTTCGTCTTCTTCTTTTTTCAGTCTGTTGCGTTCAGCTATGACTGCCGGTCCGAGCGGTGCGTTGCACACCGGGCAAATGTTGTTTTCCGTGACATCGACGTAAGCGTCGCAATATTCGCAAACCAATTTCATTGGAAAGCCCCCTTTCGTTGCCGCAAAGGCATTTTTCGACATATATTGTACCATATTCCGGAACGTTTGTGAAGTAAAATCGGAACGGATCCCGCAGATTCCGCAGATCCCGCAGATTCGCAGATTTCGGAACGTTTCGGAACAGATTTCGGAACATTTCGGAACAGAGCCGGCAGAATTCAAAACGGTTTCTGCAGCTTTCGGGAATCATCAGGAAGGATTCGGAGCGGGTTTTCGGGAGTCCGGAGACCGCAGCAGATCAGAATGATGGCGGAATTCTTTAAAAAGACTGAAAATCGTTGCCGAAAAGACGTTTTTGCGGTAAAATAAAACGTAATCTGAAAAAGGAGATGGTTTTGTGAAGATAGGAGCCTGCTACGGCTGGAAAATTCCCCAGATCACGCTGATGAAGGAGTGCGGCTGCGACTGTTTTGAGCCGGCGCTTTGTACTCTTGAACATGAATCCGACGAAGAACTCAGGGAGGCCAGGCGTGCCGCTGACGGAATGGGCATTTTTTGCGCGGCTTTCAACGGAATGTTTCCGGGAAATATCCGGCTTCTCGAAGGACCGGAAGGCTACGCGCCGGTGCGTGAATATCTCAAGACCGTTCTTCCAAAGGCGAAAATTCTCGGAGGCGAGGTTGTCGTTTTGGGTGCGGGCGGACCGCGCAGAATTCCCGAGGGGATGGAATACGGCGAGGCTTTGAAGCGTTTTAAGGAGATTCTGGCTGAGGTCATTCTGCCGATCACGCGCGAGTACGGCTACACTGTCGCGATAGAGGAGCTTCGCAAGGCGGAGTGCAACTTCATCAACACCGCGAGAGAGGCATCGGAAATCGCGGACTCGTTGGGACGGGACGGCGTCGCGCTTCACGTCGACTATTTTCACACCGTTCTTGGCGGCGAGACGTTCGACGATATCGCGAACTACGGAAGCAGGATCCGCCACGTGCATCTTTCAAGCATTAAACATTTTCGCGAGTACCCGAAAAAAGACGACGTCGAGGAGTTTACAAAGCTCAAAAACGCGTTCGACAGGGCGGGCTACGACGGCTGCGCAACGTTCGAGGGCGTGATCAACGGAGATTACCGCGAAAATCTGCTCGAAGCGGTCGCGACGGTTCGCGCCGCGGGCTTCTGACGGAAAAAGGAGAAATCCATGGACAAAACCGTATTCAATTCTTTCAATTCAAGCGAAAAGATCCTCCACCACATCGACAAGCTCGACCACTTTTTTAACGGCGGGAAGACGCTGATCGTCACCGAGTTCGACCTTACGAACAAGTGCAACAACAACTGCCCGCTCTGCGTCGGCGTCAAGGAAAACGGCAGCCAGCTCACGTGGGACGAGATCGTCATGATAGTGAAGGGTCTCAAAAACCTCGGCAACAGGGGCGTTATCGTCAGCGGCGGCGGCGAACCGCTGCTCCACCCGGACTTTATCCGCACGCTCGAGCTCATCAAAAACGCGGGAATGGAGATCGGTCTCAACAGCAACGGCCTTGCCCTCACGCGCGAAAAATGCGAGGCGATCGCAAAATACTGCACGTATTTTCGCGTCAGTCTCGACGCCGGCACGCCGGAAATGTATTTGAAAACGCACGGAATGAACGCCAAAGCGTTCGAAAAAGTGTGCGAAAACATGAAAATGATGGCGGAGGTCAAGCGCGAGACAGGCTCCGCGGTCTCGTTTACGGCAGGATTTTTGACCGGAGCGGGAACCGTCAAGGATATGGAGGCTTTTGTGGCGCTTTGCAAGGAGTGCGGCGTCGGCGCGGCCCAGTTCAGGCCTTTTACAGGCGACAGGACGGACATTTCGGCGGAGTACGACAGGCTGAAGGCAAAATACGAGGACGACAACTTCAAGGTGAAGGCGTCGCTTCAAAAATACACCAAGTTCTGCGAGAGCGACTGCAGGGGGTACTCAAAATGCAGGGGAATGTTCTTCTCGACCGTCATTACCGCGGACGCGAAGGTTTTCGCGTGCCTCCACCACAGGCAGGAACCCGATTTTCTGATCGGCGACATGCGCGGGGAGGGCAAGACGCTCGAAGAGGTCTGGAATTCCTACAGAAAATGGATGGTGTACGAGAACATCGACGTGACGAAGTGCCCGCCGTACTGCAGAAACGACAGCTTCAACGCAGTGCTCGAGTCGCTCGAGGCCGACTGCGTGCACAAAGAGTTTATGTAAACCATATATGCAGGGTAATTTAGATTGATCTGAGATCTGTTTCGCGGAGAGACGTATGCTGAAGAAAAATCCCTCAAAAAAATATCTGCTTGAGACCGCGCTTCTGGCGGCCGCGGCGTGCATAGTTGCGCTGCTTCCGGCCGTTATCGCGGGCAGGGGGATTCTGGCGCTTGCGGACGATTTTTCGTGGCAGCAGCAGGTCTTCAACACTTACGCGGTCTCGCTCTACCGGAGTCCCGCGGATTTCGGGTGGAGCTGGGTCATCGATCTCGGCGCGGACGTGTCGAACGCGCTCTCGTTTTACAATCTGTTCAGTCCGTTTACACTGATTCTGGCGCTTTTTCCGGTCGCGGCCGTACCGTATTTGACCGCGCCGATGCTCGTTTTGAAGTATGTTATCGCGGCGGTAGCGGCAGCGGCGTTCGTTAAAAAGTTCGTCAGAGACGCAAAAATCGCGGTTCTGGGCGGCGTTTTGTACGCTTTCTCGGGAATTCAGACTGTGAGTCTTCTGTTCCCGTTCCACGACGCGATGTGCCTGTTCCCGGTGCTGATGCTCGCGGTCGAGTTCCTGCTGGAGAAAAAACCGGCGGTTTTCGCGCTGACGGCGGCGCTTTGTGCGATTACGAACTACTATCTGTTTTTCGGAGAGGTCGTTTTCCTGGCGATCTGGTTTGTCTTCCGCGTCGCTCTTTCGGACGGTTTCACCAAAAAAGAGAAGATACGTCATTTTCTGGTCATGCTCGGAGAGGGGCTTGCGGGGGTTCTGATCTCCGCGGTCGTTCTGCTGCCGGCGTTTTTGTCGGTGATGAGCAACCCGCGCGTTTCGTCTTTGAGCACGGGCGTTTTGTTCGGGTGGCAGCAGTACGTGACGCTTCTACAGGCGTATTTCCTGCCGGCCGACATAATGGGGGCGGGAAATTATCTGTTCCAGCAGGCGTGCGACTCGTGCTCGCTCTGCCTGCCGCTCGTTGCGATGACGGGAGTTTTTGCCTATTTCAAGGAAAATTACAAAAAGTCAAGAGCGTGGCTGCCCGTGGTTTTGGTGGGCTTTTCGCTGGTGCCTGTGCTGAACGCGTCGTTTTCGATGTTCAACGCGAGATATTACGCGCGGTGGTTTTTCATGCCGGCGCTTGTTTTCGCGATGCTGACGTGCTTCGCGATCGACGGGACGGCGGAAAATGCGCAGGAGAAGCGTGAAAACCTCAATTTCGGGGCGAAAATCAACCTCGCGTTTGTCGCATTTACGGTGGTTGTTTCAGGCGCCGCGATCGCGTACTACAAGCTGCGAGGCGTCGAAAAGATCGCTTCAAGGACGAACCCTGTTCTGTGGGCGGTATACGGCACGGCAGGGCTGGCAGCGGCTGTTTTTACCCTAATTGTAGTACAAAAAGCAAACCGTAAGAAGGCCGTCGCGCTGCTCACCGCAGGCGCTTTGACTATAGGTGTTCTGTCGACGGCGGCCGCGGCGCTGAGGTATACTTTTGCCGTGAGCAAGAGCGAGTATTACGAGCCCGGAATCGTGAACAGCGCGGGAAATATCGGCACGGAAAAAACGAAGGCGGTCCTCACGGAGTCGGGAAATATATCCAAACTTTTTCCGGCCGACCAAAATTTCAGGATCAGGACAGACTGGCACGAGGCGGGCGAGCGCTACTCCGCGACATCGTTCGACAATCTCTCTATGCTGACGGGAATTCCTTCGGTGAACTCGTTCATAAGCACTGTTGAGGGCGGCGTTTTCGAGTTTTACGAAAATCTCGGCAATGAACGGCTCGTTACGACGACAGGAAGCTTTTCCGAGGAACTGATGGCCCTCCTGTCATGCCGCTACAGGCTTTCCGAGGAGGCGGTTTACGGCGAAAGTCCGGCCGCTAAATTCGAGTATTCTGACGGAACCGTCGTTTACGTTTACGAGTACGGTCATTTTTTGCCGCTCGGATTTACGTACGGGAGCTACGTGACGCCTGAAGAGCTGAAAGAGGCTGACGATGCCGCAAGACCCGCGATAATGCTGGAAAATATCGTTATCGCGCAAAAAGACGCGGAAAAACTCGCGGAGAGTGGCGTTATTCTCGTGCACGGCGACGTGACGGCGGAAACAAAGCCGCTCCACGAAGCAGTCGAGGCGAGGAAGGCGGAGTCTTCCAAGCGGTTCGCGAGGAACGAAAAGGGCTTCGTTTCGGAGATCGAGACCGGAGAAAAAACGGTCGCGTTCTTCAGCGTGCCTTACTCCAAAGGCTGGTCGGCGTCTGTCAACGGCGAAAAAACGGAGGTTTTCGACGCCGACGGGATGATGGCGGTGGCGCTGGAAAAAGGGACGAACACGGTCGTGTTTACGTACAAAACGCCGGGGTTCACGGCGGGGCTTGTTTTATTTTCGACCGGAATGCTCGCGGTCGCCGCTGAGATGATCGTTTTCGCCGTGCGCGGGAAATCGCGGAAAATAAAGGAAAACAGCGGAAAACGTCAGAAAATATAGTGATTCCCGGCCATTCACTGCCGTGCCGCGGGGCGTTTTTCTTGACTAAACAGAGGGATTTTTGTAAAATAAACAGTCAGCCGGTGCAAACCGGAACCAGGCGGTTCCGAATGAAAATCGCAGCGGCGGAAAGTGTGTAAATAATGAAAAATAACACGAAAAAGTTAACAAAAGTCAGAAATTACATGAAAGAACACGGCCTTGACGGAATTATCGTCGAGTCGTGGCAGAACGTTTACTACCTGAGCGGCTTTACCGGCTACGGCGACGCGGTGCTGCTTATCACCCCGAAGGAAAAGTACATTTTCACCGATTCGCGCTACTACGTTCAGGCGGAGCAGCAGTCCGGCGATTTCACGCTCGTCAAGTGCTACTCGAGGTCGCTTGAGGAGATGAAAAAGCTTCTAAAGGCCGAAAATGTTCAGAAAATCGGTTTCGAGGACGCCGCGGTCGGCTACTCGCAGTACGTCAACTACTACAGAAAGCTCCGCGTGAAGCTGGAAGGCCTCGGCTCGCTTTTCCTGGAAATGAGGACTATCAAGTCTGAAGAGGAGATCGCGGACGTCGTCAGTATCTGCGCGCTCGCGTCGGCGGCTCTCGAGAGAACTCTTCCCTGTATTAAGGCGGGAATGACGGAAATCGAAGTCGCGGCGAAGCTCGAATATGAGATGCGCGCGGCAGGCGCCGACAAGCCGTCGTTCGACACGATCGTGGCTTCCGGTGTGAGAGGCAGCATGCCCCACGGCACGGCATCGTCGAAAATTATCGAAAAAGGCGACGGCGTCACGATCGATTTCGGCGCTTTCGGCGGCGGAATGTGCTCGGATATGACAAGAACCGTTTTCGTCGGCGAACCTTCGGCGAAAATGCGCGAGATCTATGAGGTCGTCAAGGAGGCCCAGCAGACGGCGATCGACGGCTACAAGACGGGAATGACCGGCAGCGAGCTTGACTCGATTGCGAGAAAGGTTATCGAAAAGTACGGCTACGGCGAGTACTTCGGTCACAGTCTCGGCCACGGCGTCGGCATCGACGTTCACGAAGGCGTTTCGGTGTCGCCGAGCAGCAAGCTTGTTCTCAAACCCGGAATGATCTTCAGCGTCGAACCGGGCATTTACATTCCCGGACTCGGCGGCGTGAGGATCGAGGACCTTGTCACGATCAGGAAGGGCAAGCTTGATATGGTAACAAAATCGCCTTCCAAGGAGCTTACGATCCTTTAAAAAGGCGGAAAATATTTCCGGAGAAACCACCGCATGGTTGGAAAATATTTCCGGAAAAACCACCGCGCTAACGGGAAATATTTCCGGAGAAGCGACTGCATGGCTGGAGAATATTTCCGGAAAATCCACCGCATGATTGGAAAATATTTCCGGAAAATCCACCGCGTGACCGGAAAATATTTACAACAATAACGGAGCATCATCTATGGTCAGAGTCATAGCGGGAACCGCCCGCGGCCGCAAATTGAAAACGCTCGACAGCGAGAACACAAAGCCGACTCTCGACCGTGTCAAAGAGGCGATGTTCAGCATGATTATGCCCTATATTCAGGGCGAAAAAGTGTTCGACGCGTTCGCCGGAAACGGGAGCCTGGGAATCGAGGCGCTGAGCCGCGGAGCCGATTTTTGCTTCTTCAACGACAAGGCCCCCGCGTGCTGCAGGATCGTTCAGGAAAATCTCGACACGACAGGGTTTTCGCAGAAAGCAGAGGTTTTCTGCAACGACTTTATCGCGGCGGCGAACACGCTCGCGAACCGGGGCGAGACGGTAGGGCTGGTGCTTCTTGACCCTCCGTACAGGCAGGGGCTGATCGAAAAGATGCTGACGGCGCCCGCGTTGGAAAAAATCTGCCGCAAGAACGATGACGGAACGTTCCCGCCAAAGCCGGCGACGGTCGTTTGCGAACACTCGGCGGAGGACGTTTTGAAAGAGGCGTACGGGAAGTTCGTAAGGACGAAAACCAGGCGCTACGGGACGGTGTGCGTGTCGGTTTACCAATTTTACGGGAGTGAAAGCTTATGAAAACGCAGAAAAAACGGATAGGGGTGTATCCCGGAAGTTTTGACCCGTTGACTAACGGGCACTTGGATATTATAATAAGAGCGTCTAAGCTTTTTGACTTGCTGATTGTCGGCGTTTTGAAAAACGACAGCAAAAAGGCCCTTTTCACAATGGACGAACGCGTGGAGCATATCCGGAAATGCACAAAAGGCATGGAAAATGTCAAAGTGGAGATGTTCGAGGGGCTGCTGGTCGATTTTGTGAAGCAAAAAGGCGCCGATACGATAGTGAGGGGCTTGCGGGCGGTTTCCGACTACGAGTACGAGCTGCAGATGGCGATGCTCAACAAGCACATGAGTCAGGAGACCGATACGATTTTCTTCATGACTGACATCCACAACTCGTTCCTGAGTTCGAGCGTCATCAAGGACATCGCGCAGCACGGCGGCAACATTCACGGACTCGTTCCGGAGGAGATCGTCGACGACATCTACGCGAAAATGAAGGGAATCAAAACGGCCAAGCTCTAAAGCGGGGAACACGGATCACGGAAGGCGCGGAGAATCCACCGTATTTCCGGGAAATTAATGACCTGAGACCGGAGAATCCACCGTATTTCCGGGAAATAAACCGGAGAAAACCCGGAAAATAAACCGGACGACAATCCGGGAAACAAACCGGGAAACAAACAGCAGAATATTTAATGAACGGCAGGAAAGGTTGCCGCTAACAGTTTAAAATCGGAGGGAAAGAAATTATGGCAGAGATGCGTTACGGAGAGGAAAAAGAGAGACTTAATACCTACATCGAAAATCTTGGAAAACTCCAGGAATACGTTGATAACGCCAAGGTCGGCGGCCTTCTCAGCAAGGACAAGGGCACGATTGAAGACTTTGGAACCTTCAAAGAAATCGTGAAGTCGCTCGTAGAGGACAGACCGCTCGTTATGGAGCGCGCGAAGCAGCTGGTCGACAACACCGAGAGCCTTCTTGCGGCGGCGAAGAACCACAAGCTTGAGAGCGACGAGCGTGTCAACAAGATGGTTAAAGACGCCGAAGAGCAGCAGAAAGCCACCGAAAGAAGCTGCGAAGAGGCTCTGAGATCCGCGAAGAACGAAGGCGAGCAGGAGAAGAGAAGAATCATCGCCGAGGCAGAGGCGGAAGCCGAGAGAATTATCGAAAACGGCAGAGCACAGGCAGCGGCACTCGTTGACGCTCATCAGATCACTGCTCAGGCAAGAGCCCAGGCCGAGGACATCAAACTGACGGCGAGAAACGAAGCCGACACTTACTCCGCCACGGTTCACGCTGACGCGGACGATTACTCCAAGAGAATTCGCGAAGAGGCCGATGCGGCGAAGCTCGGCGTTCAGGAGAGACTCAACGGAATCATCATCGAGAACCTCCAGAGAATCGACGCTGCATACAAGGAAATCGAAAAGAAGGTCAGCGACGTCCACGCCGACATCGCAAAAGAGCACGAGACGTTCGTTAAGAGATTCTCGGGCAACGGCGGAAACTGATTTTCGAGAGAGACAAAAACGCTCCGCTCAAACGGGAACAATATTTTGCGTGAAAACGGGGAAGCAGAGGGCATCTTTTTGTGTGTTTTATGCTTCCTCGTTCGATAACGCGCGCGTATATACGCGTGAGTGAGCGGCCGAAAATGGAAAACAGCGGAAAACGCGGAGACGGCGGGAAATGTCAAGATTTTTTGTTCCGGAACAGAATATCGACGACGCTGCCGGCACGATAACGGTGACCGGAACGGACGTCAACCACCTGAAGAACGTTCTGAGGGCGGCGCGCGGGACGAAAATCGAGCTCGTGAACACCGCCGGGTACGTTTTCGGATGCACGGTCGAAACGGTCGAAAAGGACAGGATCGTCTGCAGAATCGACTCGAAGGAAAAGAGTCCGGCCGAGCCGGAGCTGCCGCTGGTACTGATTCAGGGCGTCCCGAAGGGCGAAAAGGCCGACTTCCTGGTGCAAAAATGCGTCGAGCTCGGCGTGACCGGGATCATTCCGGCGGTGACCGAGAGGACAGTCGTGAAGTTTTCGGGGGCGGCCGACCGCGAGAAAAAGAGAGAGCGGTGGCAGCGGATCGCGACCGAGGCGGCGAAACAGTCCGGAAGAGGCGCGGTTCCCGAGGTTGCGGTGCCGGCGGATTTCAAGGACCTGATGAAGGCGCTTGAGCCGGGATGGCTGAAGATCATTCCCTACGAAAACGAGGAGGAGCGGACGCTCAGGCAGGTGCTGCGGGAGTATTTCCCGGAAAAAAACGGGACCGCGGAGGCGCCGAAGGGCATTTACGTTTTCATCGGACCCGAGGGCGGATTTTCGGCAAAAGAGGTTGAAACCTGCTGCGAAAACGGCTTTATTCCCGTAACTTTAGGGAAAAGAATCCTGCGCACGGAGACGGCGGGACTCGCGGTCGTGGCGTGCGTGAGATACGAAACCGGCGACTGACGTTCCGCGAAGGGGCGGCAAAACCGTTTCCGCAACGAAACCGGCGACTGATGTTCCGCGAAGGGGCGGCGAAACCGCTTCCGCAACGGAACCGGCAAAACAAACGAAAAAGCCTGGCGCAGGCAAAATAGAATTTACAAAAGACTAACGAAAGAGGCAAAAATGAACTTTTCCACCCGCAAAAAGGAACAGAACAGCAGCACGAAAGAAACTCTAAAGAAGGTTTTCAAGATTCTCGGGAGGGTTCTTGCGTGCGTGATTGCGGTCGTGCTGATACTCGCGGTGACGCTTGTCGCTGCGATCTACAAGATTTCCAGGGGCAAGTCAGAGGTCGTTCGCGAGATGTTCGTGACGGCGATGGTCGAGACCGGAGCGCTGGATTTTTGCGCGCACATGTTCCTGAGCGACGACGAAGTGAACGAGATCATTGAGAAAAACCGGATTATCGTGCCTGAGGGAACGACCGACGAGACGCTGATCGTGATCGGCGGCGGCGATTCGGATCCGGAAAATCAGAACGAAAATGAGGAAAAAGACCGCGAGCAGGGCATCGTTTACGACAAGGACGGCATCTGCCTGATCGACATCAAGGGCAAGACGTTCGTGGGCAAAATGCTTGTCGTGAAGGATCCTTCGCGCGTGAAAGTGACAGGCCTTCCCAAGTACGGCGACGGAATCGTCGGAAAATCGACGGAGCAGATGGCGCGCGAAACGGACGCGCTTGCGGCGATCAACGCGGGCGGCTACCGGGAGATGTCCGACTACAAAACGGGCGGCATTCCGCAGGGCATCGATGGCCCGGGCGTCGTCATTATCGACGGTGAGATGCGCTGGGGCAACCTCGACTACACGTACGATTTTATCGGGTTCGACAACTCGAACATTCTGCGCGTCGACACGATGACAGCGCGGCAGGCGCTCGAGCTCGGAATGCGCGACGCCGTCAACTTCGGGCCGGTTCTCGTCAAGAACAACGAACCCTGCATCGTGCCTTCCAAGAGCACCAACCTCGGCTTCCACCCGAGAACGGCAATCGGTCAGCGCGCGGACGGCTCGGTTCTGCTTCTTGTCATCGACGGCCGCCAGTCGCACAGCATGGGAGCCTCCTACGAGGACCTCATCGAAATTTTCATGCGCTACGGCGCGGTCAACGCCGCCAACCTCGACGGCGGAATGTCCTCATATATGTACTACAAGGGCGAAGTTATCACGCAGCCCTACATGCTGTTCTTTAACGGCAGGCGCACGGTCGCGACGAGCATTATCGTCACGAAGACCGAAAACAGCTACTAAAGGACGGTGAAAATCATGGCTCAAAAGAAAAAAGGTTCACTGTTCTGGAAAATTTTCGCGGTCGCAGTCGTGCTCCTGGGCATCGCGGCGATCATTCTGCTGCGCTACGGCGAAAAGGTGATGATGGACTACGACGCGTCGCAGAGCCTTCCGCTGAAGGAGTCGCAGGAGCTGGCGGACGAACTTTCCGCAGGCAATTTCGAAACGCTTTTCGCGGTGGAAAAGATCCCGAACACGATGGTTTTCGAGCGCGACCGGTTCATTGAAAACACGAAAAAGCTCATCGACGAAGCGGGCGGCTGCACGGTCAAAAAAGGCTTTTCGTTCGACAGGATCGAGCGGCCGACGTACGTGATCGCGGCGGGAAACACCAAGCTCGCGACGGTCGAGTTTCAGAAAACGGACGAAAAGTCCGAGTACGGCTTCGCCACCTACAAGATGGTTTCGGTCACCCCGAACACTTCGGGCCACTACGGCATCAGCGTGCTCGTTCCCGAAAACTGCACGTTCTATCTAAATGAGGTCGAGGTTCCGGCGTCGTTCAAGACCGGAAAAACCGAGGAAATCGCGGCGCCGAAGGACACTATCGAGCCCGCAAAGGACGACCCGCGCGGCACGGGTTCGGCGGAATTCGCGTACTACTACGTGGACGCGCTCGAAAACGAACCGGCGGTCAGACTCGTGTATAAAGACGACAACAGCGAGGCGGAGCTCGTCTACAGCGACACCTACAAGGCGTGGACGGTCACGTCTCATGAAATTACCGTTACCGCGCCGATGAACTACACGGTTTACGTGAACGGGCAGAATATTTCCGGCGACGGGAAGTTCCTGTCGAAGGAGCACATCGACGTCGCGGAGCTTTCGTCCGTGCTGAAATACGTCAAAGGCGACATTTACGTGAAGGAGTACCACGTTTCCGGCGTCAGGAACCCGGAGGCGCTGAGCGTTACCGCGACGGATTTCGAGGGCAACACGGCCACCGCGGAGCACGAGGAGAAATCCACGGAGTACACGTTCAGGTGCGGTCTCACGCCGGCGGACAAAAACAAATACGGTATCGACAGCGACTTCCTTTTTGAGCGCGCAATCAATTACGCGAGGTTCGTGAACAACGACGGCGACTACTGGGACATCATGTACAAGTACGTTTTGAAGCCGTCGCAGGCGTCTGCGGACTTCGAGTCGTACTGGGTCGTTTTCTCGCGGCACGATTCCTACTGGATCGAGGACAAAAATCTCGACGAAGTCACGTTCTTCTCGGAGGAGATCTTCAGGGCGACGGTGTCGTTCGAGTACTGGATCAAGGGCTACAACCACGAACACGACAACGTGAAGGAGTACGACAACAAGATCACGTTCTGGTACGTGCGGGATAATAACGGCGTTTGGAAAATTGTTGACTGGGGCCTTGGTTGAATCTCAGATTCCGGGCTCTTCCCGCAGCCGCACTTTGCATTGCGATTCTCGCTTGACTGTGCGGCGCACAGAATCGCTCATATCGCCAATGCAAAGCTGCGGCGTATCTTGATAAGGTGCCTTCGGCAATTAGCGCGGCAAACTGCTTTGCGCGAGGCCGCCTCTCGCAGTATATTCATACAGCTTCGGACGGCCGCACGCAAGAATAGCTCCGGACTTTGAGATTCACTATCGCAGATTCGCGGCTAACACAATAATAACTCATCTCTTGGAAAAGGTGAAAAAATGAAAAACCTGTATAAAAAAGCAAGTGCGTTTGTGAAAATACTTTTGGCGGCGGTGCTCGCATCGGCCGCGCTTTTCGCGCTGTTCGCGTGCGGTCCGGCTAAGAACCCGGACGACACGAAAACGACCCCCGCACCGCAGGAGAACACCAAGTTCACAGCTGACGATATTTACCTTAAAATAGGCGAAATCAAGCTGACGGCCGGCGGCAGGGCATCGGATTTTGTGAACAACTTGAAGAGCGCGGGAATCGAGTATACAAACAAGGAAGAGGCGGAGAGCTGCCTTTTTGACGGTCAGGACATCACGTACAATTACGCGTTCGGGCGCGTTTTCACGTTCCCGGAAGAGGGCAGCGGCGGCAGCGAGAACCTGGTTGACGAGATCTACGCGACCGGCGCCGAAGTGACCGCGAAGGGCGGCCTCAAGGTGGGCGACACGGCTGAGAAGGTCAAGGAAACGCTCGGGGACGGCTTTTTCATGGACGGCGAGAGCATGATGATCTACAACGCCTCGGGCGACATCAACCGCAAAACCGAGGAGCCGATGCTCTACTTCTACCTCGAAAACGGCACGGTGACCGGAATCGGCGTCGTCGCGAACCTCTACCACATCGCGGCGTAAAAACATCGCGGCAAAAAAATCCGCGGCGGTGCGAAAACTCAAACATTCACTAAAATATTTCTAAGGCCGGAAGGAGCAAAACAAGTTGGTATTCAGCAGTCAGGTATTTGTTTTCATATTCCTTCCGGTCGTTTTTTTGCTGAACACGGCGGTCATGGCGTTCGCATCGGAAAAGAGGCCGGGCTTCGTGCGCGCGTCGAACGTTCTGCTGCTGATAGCGAGCCTTGTCTTTTACGCGTGGGGCGAACCGGTGACGGTGCTCCTGCTGATCGGCGAGGCTCTTTTTTGCTGGTTGGCGACGCTTTTGATCGAAAAGAAACCGAAGCTGAAGAAGCTCTGGCTGGCGGCGGCGTGCGTGGCGGTGCTCGGTGCGCTGGCGTTTTTCAAGTACTCCGGATTTGCGGCGGGAATCATTTCCGATATATTTCCGGGAAATAAGCAGCTGTATACCGCCGCGCACGACCTGAAGCAGATTGCGCTGCCGCTGGGAATTTCGTTTTTCAGCTTTCAGATACTGTCGTACGTTATCGACGTGTACAGGGGCACCTCGAGTCACTGCGGGAACTTTTTCCGCATGCTTTTGTACGTGTCGTTCTTCCCGCAGCTTGTCGCGGGCCCGATCGTGAAATACCGGGAAATCGAGGAACAGCTCGGAAAAAGGCGGATTGAGGCGGAAAATGCGGCGAAGGGCGCGAGGCGGTTCGTTTTGGGGCTGGCCAAAAAGCTCATCATAGCGAACACGGCGGCGCTCGTGGCGGACAGCGTTTTCGGGCTCGAGACCTCAAAAATCAGCGGCGCGTCGGCCTGCCTCGGCGCGGTTTTCTACGTGCTGCAGATCTATTTTGACTTTTCGGGCTACTCGGACATGGCGATCGGCATCGGCGCGATGTTCGGGTTCAAGTTCAACGAAAACTTCAACCACCCGTACGCGAGCCTTTCCGTAAAGGAATTCTGGCGCAGGTGGCACATCTCGCTGTCGTCGTGGTTCCGCGACTACCTCTACATCCCTCTCGGCGGCAACCGGAAGGGCAGGGTGCGGACGGTCCTCAACAAGTTCACCGTTTTCTTTATGACAGGGCTGTGGCACGGCGCGAACTTCACGTTCATACTGTGGGGACTGTGGCACGGATTTTTCCTGTTTTTAGAGGAAATCTTAAAGCCTGCGGGCGACAGGGCGGCGGTACGAAAAGAGACGCTCGGGAAGCTCCCGAAAGCCGTAATTAAAGTTGTTACTACGGTTTTGAGGCTTGTCTACACGCTCGCGGTCGTGATTTTGGGCTTCGTGATGTTCAGAAGCGACACGGTGTCGTACGGAATACAGTACATCGGGCGGATGTTCTCGTTCACGGGCGGCCTTACGGCGGACGTTTTGAACGCGCTGACACCGTTCACGGTTTTCGCGGCGGCGACCGGAATTTTCGCTGCGCTTCCGTGGCGCGAGTGGGCGGAAAAACTCATTAAAAGCGGAAACAGGGCGGGAAACGCGCTCGAAAAGGCGAGAACCGGCTTCGGAAGGGCACAGACGGTCATCTCGTTCGTGCTGGCGCTTTTACTCTTCGCGGTTTGCGCGCTGACGCTGGCTTCGTCGTCGTACAATCCGTTTATTTACTTTAGATTCTGACAGAGGAGGGCTAAGCTGTGAACGATAAAAAAGGTTACAAAATAATATGCACTGCCTTCCTGGGAATACTCGCGGCGGCGATGATCGTGCCGCTTGTCGGGATGCTCTTTTATGATGCAGGCGAGGCGGCAAGGGCCGAACAGAGGACGCTTGAGCCGTTCCCGGAGTTCAGGATCGCCTACTCCGACGGAAGGACGTTCGGGGAGCATTTTGAATCGTGGTTTGCGGACCATTTTGCGTTCAGGGCGGAGATGGTGGATGCGAACGCGGCGGTGATGACGGAGGTTTTCGACTCGAGCCCGGAGGACGACGTGATAACGGGCCGCGACGGATGGCTTTTTTACGCGGAGACCGCAAAAGACTACCTCGGCGAGAGGAATTCGGAGGAGGCCGTCGAAAAGCTTGTCGAGTTCGTCAAAAACGAACAAAAAACGGCGGCAGATTGCGGCGCGGGCTACGTTTTCGCAGTGGCGCCGAACAAAAATTCTATCTACCCGGAGATGATGGCCCAGAGATACGGAGCCTCGTGCGAGGAATCTTTATTAGACAGGCTGACGCAAAGGCTCAAAGAGGAAGGCGTGACGGTCTGCGACCTTAAGGAGGCGCTGATTTCCGCCAAAAGTAGGGGAGACTTGTATTACAGCGGCGACAGCCACTGGAACCTTTTGGGAAGCGTTGTTGCGTTTGACGCACTCGCGGACGCGGTCGAAAAGGAGACGACGGTAAGACCTAACGGAACGCGCCGCACGCCGGAAACGCTCACAAACGGAACGCGCGAGGACGACCTTCTGAAAATGGTTCGCCCGATAAAAGCAATACGCGAGGAAGCGTTTTCGCAGGATTCCTCCCCGGACCTCTACACGGCGGCGCAGCGCATCCGTAGCCTTGACGACACCAAAATAGTAACCGCCGGAAAGGAGTCGTCCGGCCTCACTCTTGTGATGTCACGCGACTCGTTCGGCCGCGCTCTCATCAAGCCGCTTTCCGAATCGTTCGCGCATTCAATATTCGTGCGCGGGAACAGTTTCGATATACAAAAACTGGCGGCGGAGGCGCAAAAAGCCGCCGGTGATAAACAGCCCGAAGGAGCGGGAACCGTCGTGATCAGAGAAATCGTCGAACGAAACCTTTTGACGCTTGTTGAAGAACCGGAGGAAGTCCCAAAAGGAAAAGACGGCGAATAGAGTGCTTTTATCTCAAGGAACACAAATAAACGGAAAGCGGCCGGCGCGTAGATTTAACCTGACGCCGGCCGCGGTTTTAAATAAAACAAATTCGCAAAAAGGCAGAGATCAGCCGTCCTTTTGAACCGTCTTTTTTTCCCGGCTGCCTGCCGCGCTTTTCCCGGGCCCGGGAGATTTCCGTCGTGCCGACGTTTTCCGCGGGCGTGTCTTCAAAACATTTTCCAGCCAGCCATTCAAAGCAGCGACATCCGCTTCCTGAAACTCAAAAAAGCCCCTCAGGTCAAAGCAAAGCCTGCCATTTTCAAAAACAAGTTGAGCCCGCTCTCCGTCCGCGCCGGCAAAAACCAGACTGTAAGCGGGGCTGCCGTCAGGCTGAGAGCAATAATCCTGAATCAGAAAATTATGCGAGACAAGGTCTCTGAAAAACGGAAGAAATTCGGCGGATGAAACCGTAACGGTCCTTTTTTTGGGGTATTTCACAGTCAGCTTTTCAGAGCGGAGAATACGCAAGACAGTCTGCTCTATCACATAGGAGGTGAACGTTCTCAGCGCGGCATCCAAACTCTCCGCATAAGCGTTCGCGGTTCGAACGGGAAACTGTTCCTTAGACTGGCGCAGAAGATCCTCCGGATCGATCCCTCGGAAATACATCAGTGTGTTTTGAAGAAAAGTCGAGCTGCTGTAAAACGTATCAATTTCCGGGTTGTAACCGACAACTATCACGTCATCTTCATATTCGGGATTTAAAAAATCGCCGTTAAAGAATTCCTTCTCAAAGAATTCCCTGTTTCTTTCATTTTTTTCCAGGAGCCATAAATCGTCTGAAGGCGTCATCCTGCGCATGTCGATCTCATGCCGGTAAAACGGGACAGTTAATTCCTCTGCGGTGAATTCCCGGAGACCGAGTTCCTCCTTCATCCAGACGACAAAACGCGAGGGTTCTGCTTTCGGAATTATAAAATAAGGCCGCAAATTGGAAATGAGCGTTTCGCGCCGCTCTTTACTCGTCAAAGGAACTCGCGGTGACGGTATCAAAGACAATCGTTCCGATAAAGTCTTCTGCGGGAACCCATCCATCGTTGTAATCATAAACACATGCCCCCTGGGTATATACATAAATTGAAGTCAACGGATTGTTAATCCTTCGATTACACCATATCCGAATTGCTTTCAAAAATCAAGTTAATTTTAGGGCTCTGCTCTCGTCTGCTCTCGTCTCTATAGAGATAACCTGCTTCAGGCGAAAGAAGTTTGCTGCAAGCAGTTTTCGAAAGCTGACAGCGAAAAGCACGTCAGATCGGAATGAAGTTCTGATATCTTGTCGGCAGCCCTTCCTTGTAGATGTGCGAGTCGTTCGACAGCTGGAGACACTTCGGAATCACAAGCCCTTCGCCGTTCACCGAGAACTCGATCACGCTCATTCCCGAGTGGGAAATGTCAAAGTGCGACGAAAACAGCGGATAGGGAATGTCGAGAAGCAGGCTCAAAAACAGAATCCCGAACCCCTGGTGTGAAAACAGCGCGACCCGGTTCTTTCCGGGATTTTCGGGAATGTACACGCCCCGCTCGCTTTCGTGCCTGTACCCGAGGGAGAGCATGAACGCGTCCACGTCCTGCTGAACCTTTTCGATGCCCTCTTTGAATTTGTTGTTGGCGAAAAGGGGTGACTCGTACCACTTGCGGCCCAGGGCGAGGACCTCGGGCAGGTTGAACAGACGGCGGTACTCGTCTGTGAAGAACGACCAGGTTACGTGGCCGTTTGGAAGGGTCACGGTGGTGTATTTCCAGGCGATGTCTTCGATTGCCCAGTCGCAGAGATGAGGCTCGAGGTGGAGAAGGTCGCACGTGGGTTGGGCGGTCAGGCGGGCGCGGCCGAGAGATGAAGTGTAGACCTCGTCCAGTCCGTAAACGGCAAGTCTTTTGGCGACGGCTTCGGCCTGTTTCTGCCCGAGCGGCGTCAGCGCGTCGTGCGCGTAGTCGGGGTCTCCGTGTCTGATGAGAAACAAAAGCATGATGAGTCTCCTGTTCGATAATAGTTTTGCAAGCCGGCGGAAATCCGGCGTTTTTATTATTTTAGCATATATTTGCGGATTTTTGAAACGTTTTCGCAGGGGGTCTCGCGAGAAAAAATATCCTCTTTATATGTCGAACGGGTCGAGCCCACTGTCTAACCAAACTCAGGGGCAATAGTCAATGCGACCACCGAAACCATATTGAATTAGCAGATATCTATTAATATGAAACACCGAGCCTTTTCATACTAACCGCAAGACGGGAAAAGAAGCATTGTTTTTAGTTTGATAATCGATTCATTTTACGTAATACATAAATTTTTTTACGAATCATATTGACAAGAGAAATCAAGAACAGTATAATATGTGTGAACAATTAATCTGGAGGTTTGAAATATGAATAACCGGGTGCTAATAACACTATCAAGAATCGCTTTGGTATTCGTGTTAATCGTAGGTGTGGGTATTTGCCTTTGGTGGTACCCTTTTAGCATTTCACTCACTACTGTCGGCGTTGTTTCAGGCGAATCCGGAAGTTCAGTTCCGGTCGATTCGAACCAGCTTTTTGCCTTTTGGACGCAACTCATTTTTGCGTGGCTGGTTTCTGTCCCGTGTTTTGCGGTAGTTTTTTCACTTCTCAAGTCGACATCGTTTGCACGGCATGATTGTTTCTTTTCTTACAGAAACGCTCATATTTTTAAAATCGTATCAATAATCCTTTTTTCAGATTCAATCATCTTAATCACCGGGCATATGATATTTATGTTTCTAAAGTGGAATCCGTTTGCAATACTTTACTATGTGATTGGTATACTCGGATTGATTTTAGCACTATTTACTTTCTTCATATATCGGTATTTAGAAAAAGCAACTAGACTTAAGGAGGATAATGACAGCATATTATGATAGTTGTAAATATCGACGTGATGCTTTCTAAAAGGAAAATGAGTGTTTCAGAACTCTCTTCAAGGGTAGGCATTAGCCTGACAAACATCTCATTACTGAAAAATGGCAGGGTTAAAGGGTTGAGATTTGAAACACTGGATAAAATTTGTGACGTCCTGGATTGCCAACCAGGTGATATCCTTGAAAGGATAAATAATCCTTCTCCCCACGAATAAGCACATAATTGCAAAACACGATAGAAGATAAATAAGCAAGAATAGAAAATATTAATTGGAGGTATCCCATGAATAATTCAATAAAACTAATATGCGCTTTAATGGCTGTAATCTCTTCTATTTTTGTTTTGACAAGTTGCTCAAATTGCTTCAAGAGCTATATATTTGAAGACGTGACATTCGCGGAGTCTTTTAATTCCTATGGAGCGATCCTCTTAAGTGATGAGAAGGCTATTTCAGATATGATTTCCGAGTATAATTTTGCAGCATTATCATCTAATGCATACGATCGATTGGCGTTATTCGAAAGAGACTTCTTTGAGAATAACAGTATTATTATTATCTTTCACCGCGAAATCACTGGGTCAAGCAAACTCACGGTTGAGAAAGTGGAATATTTCAATAATACAGTCAATGTTGTACTAAAACGGTCAGTGCCAAGTGTGGCTAACGATCAATTGAAAGACTATATTATCATTGTTGAAATACCGCAGAAGCATCAGTATTCTTTTGCATCATATGAGGTTTATTGACCAAAGAGACATTACCAAAAACCATAAAAAATTAGGCTAATCCACCAAATCCTTGAAAAGCACAATGCCGAGCGGCCGGAGATCCCGTTGCTGAGGTTTTCGTGCCACACACTTCGCCACACATATGCGACAAGGCTTTGCGAGGCGGGGGTGTCGATGAAGGCCGCACAGACCCTTCTGGGACATTCGGACTTCCAGACGACTTACAATATTTATGTCGGCGCGGACGAAAGATTTGTTGCGGAGGAAGTGCAGAAGATAAATGGGTTGATGTGAGGGAAAAAGGAACCGCCCGGGGTGCCGGGCGGGGGGGGATGATTCGATAAAAGCATTAGAGTCAACGACCCGTCAACGAAAAAATCGCATAAAGTGGCCGTTTTTACGGCAGATTTACTTCGAAAACAGCATTAGAGTCAACGACCCGTCAACGAAAATCAGGCCCAGTAAGGAATATACCTCCTCATTTTTACTGCAGCGTTTGGATCAGCCAGTTTGATTTTGCCTGCCATTACGGTATCGTTTATGATTCTTGAAGCCATCGCTTTATTGGCGTCACTGATGCCAAATCGGTTACGAAGCACTGCGTTAGAGATTTCGATTCCGTTTACGTAGCAGTAGCAGACATAGATATAGCAGGTTCTGATTTTTTCTTCTTTTGACCATTGGCTGAGGGATGGATGCCAATTAAGCATTGTCCGGCAAAATTCTTCCGTGGTTTCTACTTTAGGAGCAGGAATCTTCCAATCCCGCATGCCTTCTTCTATGCGGTCGAAACCGCTACCTCTGGCCTCACATATGTGCACTAGGCGGAGAAACTGTGCCATTTTTTCGTTTCGTGCGTGTGGCGCTGTATCAATGATTCTGTCTACATCTACAAGAAGTTCTCCTGGGTTCGTTGCTTCGATCCTTTCGTCAAATATCTCTACCATCAGGCTCTGACCTCTGGCTGTCATATCCTGATGGATAATCATGTTGCCAAGGATTTCTCTGACTGCCTTCTCCGGAAACATGATAAACTCCTGACGGAGAGCAGTTTCTATTGTTTCTTCCTGCGGAAGCATACTCATGATGTAGGTAACAATCTCATCAAATGCAATCGCATAGCCTTTAGAGAAAGACTGATCACGAAGTGCATGTGTTCTTCCACTTCCTTTATATAGTATGACTCGGATTGCTTTATTTTCCAGATAATCGAAAGAAGCAAAGGACTTGGCAAAAAGTAAAGCGCCCATATTAGTGACGGCGTAGTTTCCGTTATCAATTTGTTTGAGAAAACCGTATTCCAGAAAATCATGAATGATACCATCTCTGGTGCTCGGGATAGGAAGCTGCATTAGAGTATAAAACGTACCTGTGTCCAATAGCTTTGTAACTGTTCCTGCATCCACATTCTCCTTCGCAGGTAGAGTCTCATATGGCCGAATTTCGAAAGAACGCCACAGTTTCCGCTCTTTTTCCGGAAAGTCTTTCAACTTCTTTTTATATGATCCGACCCGTATGAATTCTATGCCTTTGAAGGCAGTCGGCTGTATTCTTGCGGCAGGTATTTCGATTACAACAACATGGCCCTCATCCGTTTCTATATCTACAAACTGGAAATCGATTCTTGGCGTCAGTTGCGTCAGTAACCAGTTTTCGAGTTCTTCATTGCCTACCTTGACAAGTTTCGGATAAAACTTTGATCCAACGATTTCGTGAGTTGTATTCTGTATTCCATACAGGACATAGCCTGTATCTCTTTCGTGAAGAGCTGCAGAATTGCTGATTGCGGACAGATATTCGCCAATCAAATTCGGCTCATCGTTATTGTCCTTAAACTCAACCCATTCTGTTTCCGCAGGTAGTTTCCTTAGTTCATTTATCAGGCTGATATAGTATTGTCTGTCAGAAGCATTCATAACACAGCCTCGCTTTCTTTTGCCTTGATATATTTCCCGCTTCTTATGCGCATATCGGACGGCTTAATTGCATCCGAAGGGATAGCCCACGAAGATCCAAACCGAACGCACCCGGCAATGCGACCTTCCTTACAAAGAGTGTTGATTCTGCGAATCCCTATGCCCCATTTTTCGGATGCTTCCTTTATTGTCATGTATTCATCCATCGCTACTTCTCCAATTCGGTTTGCTTTAAGACACATGAGCATTATACTCTATATTTGGAACAATATCAACGTTGTTTTTCCTTATTGGCGCACTGATTATTGCCAACTTACTCAACTCGATTATAAGAATGATAACGGCTATTGTTTGTGATTTGGATTATTACAGCAAGCCTATAATCACTATAATTACAACATTGAAAAATCATTAAGTCAACACTGTTTGACTGAAAGAGAATGTCTCGCCGGGACTTAGCGGCGATTTTCGAAAAGGCTTCCGCCGGCGTTTCCGCGAACGTTTTCACACGAACGTTTTCGCTCGTTTTCGCCGGCGGCAATTTGCCCTCTTTAAATGCGCGCGAAAATATGGTATCATTTCAGTTGACAGACAAAAAAGAGGGCAGGGCCGGAGCGACAAATAAAAACGAACTGCCGGCAGGCGAAAAGAGGCTTTTTATGCTATCGAAAAACTACAGTAAAAACGTAAACGCGAGGTCAGCGATCAGGGAGCTGTTCGAGTACAGCAAGGCGCGGGCTGCGGAAATCGGGGCGGAGAACGTTTTCGATTTCAGTATCGGGAATCCGAGCGTGCCGTCGCCGGAGTGCATTTTTGAGGCGGCAGAGGACATTCTCGAGAACGAGGACCCGGTCAAAACGCACGGCTACCCGAGCGCGGAGGGCATTCCCGCCGTCAGAAAAGCGATCGCGGAGGAACTCAACGGGCGTTTCGGAACGGATTACACCGAGAAGAATATTTTTATGACGATCGGCGCGGCCGCGGCTGTCACGCTCTGCATCAGGGCGGTCTCTGACCAGGGGGTCGGCGACGAGATTATTACGTTCGCGCCGTATTTTCCGGAGTACGGAGTCTACGCGAGGAGCGCGGGCGTCAAGCTGAACGTGATCAAGCCCGAGATTGAGTCGTTCCAGATCGATTTTGACGGGCTCGAAAAGGCGCTAAGCGAACACACGAGAGCGGTCCTGATCAACTCGCCGAACAACCCGAGCGGCGCCGTCTACAGCGAAGAGACAATTAAAAAGCTGGCGGAGCTTCTGCGCGTGAAGCAGAAGGAGTTCGGGCACAGTATTTATATAATTTCAGACGAGCCGTACAGAGAGATCGTTTTCGAGGGATTTTCGGTGCCGTACGTGCCGAACTACTATGACAACACGCTCGTCTGCTACTCCTACAGCAAGGCGCTTTCGATCCCGGGCGAGAGGATCGGGTACGTGGCGTTTACGGACAAATGCGAGGACGCGGACATTATTCTGAGGGTGCTCGGAGCCGCCGCGAGGGATCTCGCGTACGTGGGCGTTCCGTCGCTTTACCAGGAGGTCATCGGGCGCACGACAGGCGCGACGGCGGACCTTTCTGTGTACCAGACGAACAAGGACATTCTCTATAAGGGGCTGATCGACGCGGGTTACTTCTGCGTTGAGCCGGGAGGCACGTTCTACGCGTTCCCGAGGGCGCTCGAACCGGATGCCGTCGCGTTTTGCGAAAAGGCGAAAAAGTTCGAGCTCGTGCTCGTTCCCGGCGACGGTTTCGGCTGTCCGGGCCATTTTCGAATCGCGTTCTGCCAGCCCACCGGCAAGGTTGAGCGGTCGATCGAGAAGTTCAGACTGCTTGCGGAGGCGTACGGAAAGTGATTAAATTTCTTGTGCGGAAATTCGTAAAAGAGCACGAGAATACAGGCGACCAGAAGGTAAGGGCAAGGTACATGACGCTTTCCGGCGTTTTGGGAATCTGCTGCAACGCATTTCTTTTCGCTGTGAAGCTCACTGTCGGACTCATTACGGCCAGTATATCGATCACGTCGGACGCGTTCAACAACCTCTCCGATATGGGAACCTCGGTGGTGTCGATCGTCGGAGCGAGACTCAGCGGCAAACGCCCTGACCGCGACCACCCGTTCGGACACGGCAGGATTGAGTACGTAGCATCGCTTGTGATGGCCATGCTGATCATGGTTTTCGGCGTTGAGCTTTTGAAAACGTCGGTGGAGGGCATTATCGACCCGAAGCCCGTGGCGCTGTCCGTGCCGCTCATTTTGATCCTCGCGGCGTCGATTCTCGTGAAGGTGTGGATGTTCGTCTACAACCGCTATCTGGGCAAAAGGATCGGCTCCGCGCTCCTTGAGGCCACCGCCCGCGACAGTTTAAGCGACTGCTTTTCGACGCTCGCGGTCATCGCCGGCGCGATTCTCACGATGGTTTTCGGCGGAAAAGCGTTTGCGGGGACGTTCTGGGCGAAAATTCCGTTCGACGGCATCATAGGCCTGCTTGTGTCGCTGCTCATCATCTGGAATGGCTTTTCGATGGCGAAGGAGGTCGTGGGGCTGCTGCTTGGCGGTCCGCCTGACCCTGAACTGGTGAAAAAGATCGAGGAGCTTGTGCTTGGCGGGAAGGACATTCTCGGTGTTCACGACCTGATCGTGCACGACTACGGACCGGGACGAATCATCGCGTCGGCCCACGCGGAGGTGCCTTATAAGGGCGACATTGTGGAGATCCACGAGACGATCGACAGGATCGAAACGGAGGCGCACGAACAGCTGGGAATCGTTCTCGTGATCCATATGGACCCGGTCGTGAACGACAGCCCGCGCGTCGACGCTCTGAAGGCGCTCGCGGAGTCTGTATGCAAAGAATTTGATGCGTCGTATTCGATCCACGATTTCAGAATAACCGACGGCGAGGAGCGCGTGAACATGATTTTCGACATGGTTGTGCCGCCCGAAACGCCCTCCGCAAGGCGCAGAGAGGCCGAGGAATTCGTGGCGCGCAGGCTTTCCGAGGAGGACAAAACGCTTCACGCGGTAATCCGGACCGAGTCGGGGTATTAAAACAGGCAAAAATCATTCAAGACGGAAATACATTCAAGACGGAACTAATTCAAGACGGAATTATATATAACGGAGGCTTTAAAATGAAAAGATCGGAAGTTAACAAGGCATTGAGAGAACTTGAGGCGAAAATTGAGGAGTGCAAATTCAAGCTCCCGCCTTTCTGCAGCTTTACGCCCGAACAGTGGCAGACGCTCGGACACGAATATGACGAGATCCGCGACTGCATGCTCGGCTGGGACATCACCGACTACGGCAGAGGCAACTACGAAAAAGAGGGCATGGCGCTCATCACGATCCGCAACGGCAACCGCCTTATGGCCGACAAGTACCCGAAGGTTTACGCCGAAAAGCTGCTCTTCGTGAAGGACGGTCAGTACTCGCTCAACCATTTCCACTGGTTCAAGACCGAGGATATCATCAACCGCGGCGGCGGAAACATCCTTATCAGAGTCTACAATTCGCTTCCCGATGAGGAGATCGACTACGAGTCCGACGTCACGGTTCACTGCGACGGCAGAACGTACACGGTTCCCGCGGGCACGCAGGTGAAGCTCACCCCCGGCGAGAGCATCCACATTCAGCAGAGAATGTACCACGACTTTTCGGTCGAGCCCGGAACGGGCGACGTGCTCCTCGGCGAGGTCAGCCAGTGCAACGACGACAACAACGACAACAGGTTCAACCCGCCGGCGGGAAGGTTCCCGGAGATCGAAGAGGACGAGGCACCGTATCGTTTGCTGTGCAACGAGTATCCGCCTGCTAAAGACTAAGGTAGCGCTGATTTTCGCCGCTTTACGCAGCCGCACTTTGCATCGCGCCCCTCACTTAGCCGCTTCGCGGCAATCGCAATCGCCTTCGGCACCGCAGCATTTCTCCAAATGCCGTATGTCGTACGAAGGAACGATTCTGTGCTTCGCACAGTCAAGTGACGCCGCACGACATACGGGATTTTTCGTTCATGCCGCCAACATAAAGCTGCGGCGTCGTTGAATTAAGGTAAGTGCGGTTGCTAAACCGGAGACCAAGCGGAGACACACGCGGATTCGCGCGGGCAAAAATCACTCGAAACTTAGCGCTCTGCCAAGGGGGCTGATTTTCGCCGCCGCTTGCGGACTGGCAAAAGCGGCGGCGCCGGCTTACATTTTTAGAATTTAAAACAGATTTAGTGAGGATTTCGGATGGGCGGAGTTTTGCTGCTGGTCTTCTACATAATACTCGGCATCTTCTGCGGCGCGTATCTTTTCGCCGGAGAGGAGTCGTGGCTGCGCAAGCTTTGGCTCGGCGGCGTGACGGGAATGATGTTCATGATGTGGTCGCACGTCCCGTTTTCGTTCTTTTTGGGCTTTACCGCGCTGTCGCACCTGCTCGGGGCGCTGCTCGCCACTGTGACGGTGGCGCTTTTGTGCTGCCTGAAGGCGCGGCTGACGATGAAAACGGCCGGCGGGCTACCGAAGAAATTCGGGAAGGCGCTCGCGGAGCCGGTGGCGAAGTATTTCACTAAATTTAGCAAAAAAGACGCTGCGGTGCTGGCGGCGGTCGTGCCTTTTATGGTTGTCGCGATCGCGCTGCTTGCGTCGCATACGCTGAACTACGACGACGGCAGCTACTGGACAGGGCAGTGCACGTTCGGGGACATGAACATGCACCTCGGGTTCATAACGAGCATCGCGCGGCAGCAGATGTTCCCGCCGACGTACTCGCTGATGGGAGGCGTCGAGCCGCTCAACTATCCGTTCCTGTGCGATACGGTTTCGTCGTCGCTGCTGCTCTTCGGGACGTCGCTGAAGCTGTCGTACATGCTGCCGATGATTTTCGCGTTCCTGTTCGTCTTTATGGGCGTGTGGTACCTCGCTGAGGCGATACTCGTGAAGACCGGCAGGACGGCGCTGGCGTACGTTTTCTTCCTGCTTGACGGCGGGCTCGGGCTGTTCTATTTTCTGGACGGCACGAAAACCGACCCGAAGCACTTCACGAGGATCTTCACCGCGTTCTACGAGACGCCGACCAACCTCACGAGCGAAAACGTGCGCTGGACGAACGTGATTGCGGACATGCTGCTGCCGCAGAGGGCGACGCTTTTCGGGTGGATGTGCCTTTTCGCGACGCTTTTCGTGCTCTACAGGGCGGTTTTTAACGAAAAGAGGCACTATTTCCTGATCGCGGGCGTGATGGCGGGGCTGCTGCCGATGATCCACACGCACTCGTATTTCGCGGCGGGAATGATCGCCTTCGCGTGGATCGTCGCGAGCTGCATCAGGGACAAGTTCAGGGCGAAAACGGTCACGGCGTGGCTGTGGTTCGGAATTCCGGCGGTCGCGATATCGCTTCCGCAGCTGCTGATCTGGACGTTCAACGCGGTCGGCGGCGAGAGCTTCGTCAGGTTCGTGTTCAACTGGTCGAACAGCCAGGCTGGCGACAGCTGGATCTGGTTCTGGGTCAAAAACGTCGGCATCGCGTTCCTGCTGATCCCGACCGCCTTCATCAGCGCCGAAAACCACAAAAAGCTCGCGTACAGCGGCGCGTTCCTGATTTTCACCGTCGCGGAGCTCATCGTTTTCCAGCCGAACCTTTACGACAACATCAAGCTTTTCTTCGTGTGGTACCTTTTCGTCGCGATCATGGTCGCCGACCTGTGCGCGAAAATCTACGAGCGGATGAAGGGCATTCGCGGGCGGTCGATCATCGCGGGAATTCTCGTGGTGCTGATGACTGTTTCGGGCGCTTTGACGATCGCCAGGGAGTTCGTTTCGGGACTGCGCGACAAGGAAAAGGACAAGGGCTACGCTTACCAGCTCTACAACGCGCGCAACGTTTCGGCGGCTGAGTGGATCGAGGAGAACACCGAACCGACGGCGACTTTCCTGTGCACGAACAACCACAACAACGCGATCGCGTCGCTCACGGGCAGGAACATTTACGTCGGCGCGGGCACGTTCCTGTACTTCCACGGCGTGAACTACAGGGAGCGCGAGTCGCTGATGACCAAAATGTTCACGAACGCGGCTGATTTCGAAAACAACAAGGAAGCGGCCAACATCGACTACGTCTACGTCGGCGACTACGAGCGTGGGAAGTTCGGCGGCTCGCTGATAGACAGTTATTTCCGGGAAAACTACGAGTGCGTCTACAACAAGGACGGCGTGGAGATATTCAAGATAAGATAGAAAAAGCGGAAAGCCGCATCAGGGATCATTTTATGAGCGAAAAAACATTTGAAACACGCGTGCAATATCTCAAGTCGATGGTTCTCAGGTACGTCGCGGAGGCGGCGTTTGAGGACGCTGTCGCGGAGACGGTTCTCGACATTCCGAAGTGGATCATTCCCGGGACGAAGCCGACCATGCGCTGCTGCGTGTATAAGGAGCGGGCGATACTGGCCGAGAGGGTCAAGCTCGCGATGGGCGGCGACAAGACGAACCCCAACGTTATCGAGGTCATCAGCATCGCGTGCGACGAGTGCGCGAAGGGCGGATACCAGGTCACGGACAACTGCCGCGGATGCATTGCGCACAGGTGCGAGGCGGCCTGCCCCACGAAGTCGATCAGCTTCTGCGACAGCCAGCGCGCCAGGATCGACAACAAAAAGTGCATCCAGTGCGGCAAATGCGCTCAGGTCTGCCCTTACGGTGCGATCGTCAACTACAGGCGCCCGTGCGAAAACGCCTGCAAAACCGGTGCCATCGGAATGGACGAGGACGGCGCCGCGACGATAAATTACGAAAACTGCACGTCGTGCGGCGCCTGCGTTTACCAGTGCCCGTTCGGCGCGATAATGGACAAGTCGTTCATGCTCGACACGATCAGGTTCCTGAAGGAGGCGGAGGCCGACCCGGAGGCGAGGCTTGTCGCGATCGTTGCGCCGTCGGTGGCGGCGCAGTACAAGAACGTCAGACCCGCGCAGGTGGCGGCGGCGCTCCTTAAGCTCGGGTTTACCGACGTTGTGGAGGCGGCGCTCGGAGCGGATATGACGGCGGCGCACGAGGCGCCCGAGCTCGCGGAGAAGGGAACGCTTTTCAGCTCGTGCTGCCCGGCTTTTGTGGCGCTTGTCGAGAAGAAATTCCCGGAGCTGGCGGACAGGATCTCCGAGACGCCTTCGCCTATGGTTATGGCCGCGATGAACGTTAAAATGCAGCTTCCGGCGGCGAAAACCGTTTTCATAGGGCCCTGCACGGCAAAAAAAGCAGAGGTGCAGCTCGAAAAGGTGCGGCCTTTTGTCGACAACGCGATCACTTTTGAAGAGATGGACGCGCTTTTCGAGGCGAAAAAGATCGACCCCGCGGAGTGCGGAACTGAGCCCTACGACGACGCGACGTTCTACGGAAGGAATTTCGCTCAGTCGGGAGGCGTTACGGCGGCGGTCACCGGGGCGCTTATGGAGCAGCCCGAGCACCCGGACGACAGGTTCGGGATACAGCCGGTCGTGTGCAGCGGCAGCGAGGAGTGCATTAAAGCGCTCAAAAAGATCGCGTACGGCAGGCCTGAGGGCAACTTCCTCGAGGGAATGGCGTGCGTGGGCGGCTGCGTGAACGGTCCGGTGGCGCTGAGGCATCCGGGCAACGAGTCGTTCGTGCTTCTCTCGAGGCACGCCGAGGAGGTTCGCGGAAAGAGTATTACCGCGACGGCGGCCGCGGGCGCGAAGCTGAAAAAGGCCGGAAAGGGCGGGCAGGACTGAAAAAAGAGCGGAAAGCTGCCGGCTCCGGAACGTTTTTTTCGCGCGGGGCGGGATTTCCGGAAAATAAACAGGAGTTTTTAAAGGGGCTTTAAGTTTATTTCAATGAAAATGAGTATAATTATAATCGTGAACGGGACGCGAACGGTTCCGTCACACGGATTATAATCGCAGTTACCTCCTCCTAAATGATGTGGCGAATTGCAAACTCCTTTCCTTTTTTCATAAGCTGCGATTATATGACCCCCTTTTCCCTTTAATGCAGGCGGCCGACCCCCTTCGGCCGCTTGTTTTTTTTCGCCCGTGCGGTATAATAACAGATGCCCGGAAACGGACAGACAGGGACCCGCGAAGACCGGGAAATTTTGAATTGAGGAACATCGAATGGAAAATCAGTCGGGAAATGAATATTTCCGGAAAACCGTGGAAAAAAGCGCGGAGCCGGCGGAACGCTCGCTTGAGACGTGGAGAAAATACTACGGGAACGACGCGTTTTTGCACGATTACCCGCGGAGAAGCCTTTACGAGGCGATCGAATACAGTGCCGCGACGTACGGAAACGAGCCCGCGATCGATTTCGAGGGTCGCGTTTATACTTTTGCGCAGCTGCTGAAGAAGACGGACGAGGCCGCGGACGCGCTGGCGGCAATGGGCGTCAAAAAGGGCGACGCGGTGACGATATCGCTCCCGAACGTTCCCCAGGCGCTGTTCTGCTTTTACGGCCTCAGCAAGATCGGGGCGGTTCCGAGCATGATCCACCCGCTGTCGTCCGAAAACGAGATCACGCGGTACCTCGTTCTGTCGAAAAGCGTCGCGCTCGTGACTCTCGACATGTTTTTCGGGAAAAATTTCCGCGCCGCGGAAGAGGCAGGCAGAATTCTGGGGTGGAAGATCCCGACCGTCGTGACAGGCGTCGCGGACGCGCTCGGTGCGGCGAAGTCGGTCCTTTTCAGGATCGTCACGAAGAAAAACAAAGAGCTGAAAAGCCTTCCGGAACTCGGTGACGATGCCGTCACGTGGAAAAAATTTATTTCCGGCGGGAAAACGGGAAATACAAAGGCGCAAAGATACGGTTTTAAAGAGGGCAAAGGCGAGGACGAGACGGCCGTCATTCTGTACAGCGGCGGCACGACCGGCACCGCGAAGGGAATCATGCTCACCGACCTCAATATGTGCGCGGAGGCGTACCAGACGCTCGCTGCCAGCGGCGAAAAGAGGGTTCCCGGGCTCAAAATGCTGTCGGTGATGCCGCTTTTCCACGGCTTCGGGCTCGGGATCGGCGTGCACATGGCGCTCGTTTTCGGAATCGAGTGCATTTTGATGCCGAAATTTTCGGTCGACGGCTACGCGAAGGTGCTCAGAAAAAAGAAGCCGAACTTCATTCCCGGGGTGCCGACGCTTTTCGAGGCGCTTTTGAGGACCGGGAAGCTCGAGAAGACCGACCTGTCGTTTTTGAAGGGCGTTTTTTCGGGCGGCGACGTGCTGTTGCCTGATTTGAAGGACAGGGTCGACGCGTTTTTGCGCGAACACGGAGCGAAGGTGCAGATAAGAGAGGGCTACGGGACGACGGAGTGCGTTACCGCTTCGTGCCTGACGCCTCCGAGCTACAGCAGGCGGGGAAGCATTGGAATTCCCTACCCGGACACGTACTACACTATTACAAAACCCGGGACGACCGAACCCGCGGAAACCGGCGAGGAGGGCGAGATCTGCCTCAGGGGACCTTCGGTAATGAAGGGCTACATCGACAACGAAGAGGAGACGGCGGCTGCCCTGAAGGTTCACGGCGACGGATACGTGTGGCTCCACACCGGCGATCTCGGATATGTCGACGCGGAGGGCTTCGTGTATTTCCGCCAGCGCCTTAAGAGGGTCATCGTCACATCCGGCTACAACGTCTACCCCACGCAGGTCGAGAACGTTCTGGGCAGCCATCCGGCGGTCCACCTCTGCTGCGTGATCGGCGTCAAGGACGACTACAAAATGGAGCGCGTAAAGGCGTTCGTGGTGCCGGCAAAGGGCTACGAGGCGGGCGACGCGCTTGCGGAGGAGCTGCGGACCTACTGCAAGGAGCGCATGCTGAGGATGGCGGTGCCTAAGGAGATCGAGTTCCGCGACAGTCTGCCGAAAACGCTCGTGGGCAAGACCGACTACCGCGCGCTTCAGGAGGAAGAGCGGGAAAAGGCCGCGGAAGAGCGGAAATAGACCGCTTAAGAGCGGGAAAAAACCTCAAAATAGGGGAAAACGGGCGGTCGCTGCCGCCGCGGGAATGTTTTTTTGACAAAGGCTCCGGCGCCAAGTGCGGGGCCTTTTTTGATGACGTCGCGATGATGACACGATGATGCGCGAAAATGAAAATAAAGTTGACTTTCGGCGGCAATTTGTTATAATAGGGTTATCTTTTTAAAGGGGAAATGTCCTTGAGCGTTTGAAAACGAACATTTGAGACAGATGAAGCGGAAAAAAGAGGCGGGGATAATGCGCCCGTTTGAAGGCTGCCGGGAAACGAAACCCGAAGATGCAACCGGAAACGCAACCGGAAACGCAGCCGGCGCCGGGAAAGGGGATACTGCACCTGCCAAAGGGCAAAAATCTGTCCCGAGGGCGCGAAGAGACGCTTTGGGAAGCATCCTCCTTCCACACAAATAAGCAGTAAAAACCAATAAACTTAGAAAAACTTAGAAAAGGAAGTTGAAGCATGGACGAAGATTTAATTCTTGAGCTCAAGGGGATAACAAAGATCTTCCCCGGAGTCAGAGCCTTAAACGGCGTTCAGTTCCGGCTTCGCCGAGGTGAAGTTCACGCCTTGATGGGTGAGAACGGCGCGGGCAAATCGACCTTCATCAAGGTCATTACCGGCGTCTTCCCGCCTGAGGAGGGCCATATTTTCCTTGACGGCGAGGAGGTCAGGTTCAAGAGCACCAGAGACTCTCTTGAACGCGGCATCGCGGCGGTGTACCAGCACCCCACGACGTACCCGGACCTCTCCGTTACCGAAAATATTTTCATGGGTCACCAGATCAAAAAGGGCCCCGTGATGAACTGGAAGGCGATGCACGCGAAAGCGGCGGAACTGCTGGGAAGGCTCAACGCGAACTTTGACCCGAAGGTCGAGATGGGAACGCTCAGCGTGGCCCAGCAGCAGATGGTGGAGATTGCGAAGGCGCTGTCGACAAACGCGAGGATAATCATTCTGGACGAGCCCACGGCGGCGCTCACGGCGAACGAGTCGAAGGAACTCTACCGCATCGTGAAGCAGCTTCGCGACGAAGGCGTTTCAATCATTTTCATCTCCCACCGCATGGAAGACATGTACGAGCTTGCCGACCGCGTTACCGTTTTCCGCGACGCGCAGTACATCGGTACGTACGACGTTGACGGCATTACGACCGCGGACCTCGTGAAGGCGATGGTCGGCCGCGAGATCAAGGACATGTACCCGAAGCCTGACGTGGAGATAGGCGAAGAGGTGCTCCGCATCGAAAATCTCTCTCGCGTGGGCTTCTTCAAGGACGTGAACCTCGACGTGCGGAAGGGCGAGATTGTCGGTCTTACCGGACTCGTCGGCGCGGGCAGGACAGAAGTCGTCGAAGCAGTCTGCGGCATCACGAAGCCTTCCGCCGGCAAGGTGTACCTGAACGGCGAAGAGCTCCACATCAAAAAGCCGGTCGACGCGATGAAGGCGGGAATCGTTCTCCTTCCCGAGGACCGTCAAAAAGAGGGACTGATCCTCTCGTGGGGCCTCGGCAGGAACGTTACGCTTCCGATCCAGGACGAACTCTCCAAGGCCGGCTTCAACGACGAAAAGCGCGAACGACTCCTCTCCAGGGACCACCTCGAAGCCGTTGACACCAAGGCCGTCACGATTTTCGACCCCGCGTCGTCACTCTCGGGCGGCAACCAGCAGAAGGTCGTCGTGGCGAAATCGCTCGCGCAGAGCGGCACTAAGGTCATCATTATGGACGAGCCCACCAAGGGCGTCGACGTAGGCGCGAAGGCCGAGATCTACGCGATAATGGGCGAGCTCGCTCAAAAAGGCTACGCGATCATAATGATTTCCTCAGAAATGCCCGAGATTCTCGGAATGTCCGACAGAATTTTCGTAATGTGCGGCGGACGCGTCACCGGATGTCTTTCGCGCGCTGAAGCGGATCAGGAGAAAATTCTCCACCTGGCAATGAAGGAGACCGCCAAAGGCGGCGAAAACGCCGAAGAGGAGGTGGCAGGCTGATGGAAACGAAGAAAACAGGAAAAGTCGCGTCGTTTTTCAGAAAACTGACCGGCAACCATGAGATCAGTCTCGCGCTCATCCTGATCCTGATGTTCGTGGTCGTGGATATCCTCAGCGGAGGCACGTTCCACACCTTCGGCAACATCACGGATATCTTCAGGAACAACGCGCTGACGCTCCTCATGTCGCTCGGAATGCTGCTGGTGCTTCTGACCGGCGGCATCGACATCTCGATAACCGGCGTGCTCGCGTTCAGCGGCATGACGATAGGCCTGATGATGAAAAACAACATGTTCGCAGGCGTTCCGCTCCCGCTCAGGATCGTTTTGTTCTTCCTGATCGCGACGATAATCGGAACGGTCTGCGGCTTCATCAACGGCATCATTATCGCGAAGGGCAAGGTCTCGCCTATCATCTGCACGCTCGGCGCTATGTACGTCTGGCGCGGAATGGCGTTCATCATTTCGAACAACTCGTGGGCGAGCGCGCTTGACGTGCAGGGCTTCAGCGACTTCGGAAAAGAGGGAAGCGTGGGCCCGTACATCATTCTGATCGTGGCGTTCGCGGCGTTTTTCGTGCTGATGAAGTGGTCCGGCTTCGGCCGCAAGGTCTACGCGATCGGCAGCAACAAAGAGGCCGCGAGGATCTCCGGTATCAACGTCGACCGTGTTCAGATCGCGGTGTACACGATAATGGGCGCGCTTTCGGGTCTTGCCGGCGCACTCTCGGTCTCGATCTACGCGTCGGGCCAGCCCAACATGCAGACGGGCAAGGAAATGGACGTCATCGCTGCGTGCGTCATCGGCGGCGTCAGCATGAGCGGCGGACGCGGAACTGTCCTCGGAACGCTGCTGGGCGGCATTTTCTACGCGATCGTCTACAAGGCGCTGCCTCTCGTCGGCCTCGAGTCGATCTGGCAGAACCTCATTAAAGGCGTCATCATTCTCGCCGTCGTCGTCATCAACGTGGTGACGCAGCGCACGATGAAGCGCCGCACACTGGCAAGGAGGGAGATCTGAAATGGCAGGAAAATCAGGAAGATCGATAGCCTACACGCCTGAACGCTCGATTTTGAAGCGGATCTTAAGCTGGGAAGGCGCGCTGGTGATCATTTTTATAGGCGTTCTCGTAATGGGACGCATTATGTCGGCAAGCTTCACGCCTGAGAACGTTCTCCGCGAGATGCCGAAGTACCTGTCTGAAATTCTTATCGCGCTCCCGATGGGCTTCATTCTTATAATGGGTGAGATCGACATATCGGTCGGTTCGATCGTGTGTCTGTCGGCGACGGTAGCGACGTTCGCGGGCAACGCGGGAATCCCGTTCCCGGTCGTCATTCTGATATGCCTGGCGACAGGCCTCGCCTGCGGAGCGCTTAACGGTTTCATTCTGACGCGCTGGCCCGAGCTGCCGCCGATGATTGTCACACTCGGCACGCAGATCATTTTCCGCGGCATCGCGGAGGTCTCGCTCGGAGCGGGCGGTTCGGCTTCCTACGTCAACAGCAAGGATCTTGACATCCTCGGAGCGAGACTCGGGCCCTTCCCGGTGGCGTTTTTCGCGGTCATCATAGCGGCCGTGATCTACATTGTGGTGCTCTCGAAAACGACGTTCGGCCGCAAGCTCTACGCGATCGGCTCGAACCGCACGGCAGCCAACTACGCCGGCATCAAGGTCGGAAAAGTGAGATTCATAGTCTACACGCTGGCCGGACTCATGTCCGCGATCTGCGCGCTCTTCATCCTCACAACGACTTACGGCGCGAACACGACGACAGGTCAGAACTACGAGATGGACGTTATCGCGATGTGCGTTTTCGGCGGTATCGCGACGACAGGCGGCAAGGGAAATCTTTTCGGCGCACTGATTGCGGGCTTCACGATCGTCTGCCTCAGAATCGCCCTGGGCCTCAACAACATCAACACGCAGCTTATTCTGGTCATCATCGGCCTGCTGCTCATCGTGTCGGTCCTCATTTCGAGCCTGACGCAGTCGGATTTCTTCAAGAAGAGGCAGCTTAAAAAAGCGGCCGAAAAGAGCGCGAAAAAAGAGGCGGAAGCCTTGAACAAGCCGCTCGAATAAAATGTCAGCAAGGCGCAGCCGCGGGGCGCCGAAGGCGATTTTCGAACCGGCCGGGAAACGACCCGGAACGGACTCTTCGGAAACGGCTCAAAAATCCGCGGCCGTACGCAATATTCGCGGAAATACAAAACGTGCCGCGAAATATGATTTCATGGAGGTATTATATGAAAAAACGTTTAATTTGTCTCGTTCTGGGCCTCGCGCTCTTAGTCGGAATGCTCGCCGCATGCCAGCCCGGAATCGACAAGTCCGAGCCTTCCTACGCTCTGGTAACAAAAGCCGCCGGCAACCCCTACAATGACAAAGAGGCTGAGGGCTTTACGGCTGTTATGAAAGCGGAAGGCGTGAAAGCGGGCAACTACATTGTCCGTCACCCCGAGGCGGCCACCGTTGACGCTCAGATCAACGTGATCAACTCGCTCATTTCCCAGGGTGTCAGCGCTATCGCGATTGCCGCAAACGACGCCAACGCGCTCTCGTCCGTACTTCAGGACGCTGCCAAGAAGGGAATCAAGATCGTTACGCTCGACTCCGACGTCGCCGTGAAGGACCGTCTCACGTTCTGCAACCAAGCAGGCGTTCAGCAGGTCGCGCAGGCTCTCGTTGACGCTGTCTACGACATCGCGGGCGGCGAAGGCGAATACGCGATCCTCTCCGCTACTTCCCAGGCTACCAACCAGAACGCATGGATCGAGGCGATGAAGCAGATCGCCGCTGCCGACAGCAAGTACTCCAAGCTCACGCTCGTTGAAGTTGCTTACGGCGACGACGAGAACCAGAAGTCCACAGACCAGACCCAGGCTCTCCTTACGAAGTACCCCAACCTCAAGGTCATCTGCGCGCCGACCACCGTCGGTATCGCTGCCGCCGCGAAGGTTCTTCAGGACAAGAAGTCCCCTGTCAAACTGACCGGCCTCGGTCTGCCCTCCGAAATGGCAGCCTACATCGGCGACGACGCTGATCACTCCTGCCCGTACATGTTCCTCTGGAACCCGATCGACCTCGGCAAGCTCGCTGCCTACGCTTCCATCGCTATGGTTAAGGGCGACATCACCGGCAAGGTCGGCGACAAGTTCAACGCAGGCGACATGGAGAACAGCCCCTACACGCTGACCGCTGTTGAGGGAACGGACGCTTCCGAGATCATCCTCGGCCAGCCTTTCCGCTTCGACGGCTCCAACATCGCCGAGTGGGCTAAAGTTTACTAAGGAAACGCTTCTTTAATGCTCTTTACGCAAGCGGCGAATAACTGACCGCGTACACTTGAACGTAGTTCGATAATATCCACCGTTCTTTAAGCGTACAAGGTGTCTTTCGACAGATTTGCTGCCGCTTGCTTTGCGCGAGCTCCCCTCTCGCAGTAGAGCCGCGTATGTCTCCGCTTGGTCTCCGGTTTAGCAACCGCACTTACCTTAATCAACGACGCCGCAGCTTTGCATTGGCGGCGCGAGCGATTCCGCGAAGCGGTCAAGTGAGAGACGCAATG
>CADAZX010000034.1 GCA_902792515.1 uncultured Ruminococcus sp. | reverse complement strand
AACCCTAAACTGTCAAGGATTCTGTAAAGGTGATTTCTACTTACACAGTTATTATCTCAAAAAAACAGCCAAATTGCAAGAGTTATTTCCACACTCGCGAAGGCGAGTCTGAAAGTGGAAGTTAACTTTTCACTTCACGATATTTTATTTTCGACCGGATTTCCGGCGGATTTCACGGATTTTCTCATATTGAGAAAAAGCCGCCGTTGTATTATAATAAAAAAGCGGCTGTGAAATACCTTCCTCGGGACTTCCTCAGCCGCTGAGCTTTTACAAAAAGCGTCAATCATTCCGCACTTTTTGCGGTCAAAATACAGGAGAAGTGAGAATTTATGAAACTTGGTATAGTGGGTCTTCCGAACGTCGGAAAAAGTACTCTTTTCAACGCACTTACAGGCACAGAAGGCGCCGAATGCGCAAATTACCCTTTCTGCACGATAGATCCGAACGTCGGCATCGTTCCCGTTCCTGACGAGAGACTTGACGTTCTCGCGAAAATGTACAACCCCGAAAAGATCACACCGGCGACGATCGAGTTCGTCGACATCGCGGGTCTTGTTAAAGGCGCGAGCCGCGGCGAAGGTCTCGGCAACAAATTCCTCGCGAACATCCGCGAATCAGACGCCGTCATCCACGTCGTAAGGTGCTTCGACGACGAAAACATCATTCACGTCGACGGTAAGGTCGACCCGGTGCGCGACGTTGAGACTATCGAGCTGGAGCTCATTTTCTCGGACATCGAGATGATCGAGCGCAGAATCGAGCGGACTGGACGCGCCTCAAAGAGCGGAGACAAAAAGCTTCTTGCTGAGGTAAAACTTCTCGAGCGTATCAAAGAACACCTCGAACAGGGCAAGACCGTCAATTCAATGGACCTTAACGAAGAGGAGAAAGCCTTCGCCGACTCCCTTTTCCTCCTCACGTCCAAGCCTGTAATCTACGCCGCCAACATTTCCGAGAACGATCTTCAGGATCCGCTCGCGAATTCTTACGTAAGAAGCCTTAAGGAGATCGCCGATCGCGAAAACGCGCAGATGATCGCCGTCTGCAGCAAACTCGAGGAAGATCTCGGACAGCTAGACGCTGACGAACGTGCAGCGTTCCTGAACGAACTCGGCGTTGAGAGTTCGGGCCTCGATAAGCTTGTAAAAGCGAGCTACAGTCTCCTCGGGCTGATTTCGTTCCTGACCGCCGGTCCCAAGGAAGTGCGCGCGTGGACGATCAAGAAGAACACTAAGGCTCCTCAGGCGGCCGGAAAGATCCACTCTGATTTCGAGCGCGGCTTTATCAGAGCCGAGATCGTGGCGTACAACGACCTCATTGAGAGCGAAACTTACGCGAAAGCGAGAGAGCGCGGTCTTGTCCGCTCGGAAGGCAAGGATTACGTTATGCAGGACGGCGACGTAACGCTGTTCCGATTCAACGTTTAAAACTATCAGTTTTATAGATAAGTTACTGAAATGAACCTTAAAGAAGGCAAAAACTACTTTAATAACGCAGGATTTCTTGTTCCTGAAATCATCCTGCCGCGGCCCTCTGTCGACCTTTCGAAGTGGGCTGTCGTGGCGTGCGACCAGTTCACGTCTTCTCCCGATTACTGGGAGAATCTTTCGGCTTTTGCCGGCTGCGCGCCTTCAGCTTTAAGGCTTATACTTCCCGAGAAGTACCTGACCGGCACTTCGCACGACACCGCGGAAATGATCGAAAGCTGTAATGATTCGATGAATTCGTATCTCGAATCCGGCGCGGTTTTCGACGAGCCTTTCGAGGGGCTCGTTTACGTTAAAAGAACGCTTCCCGGCGGACTTGTTCGCACAGGGTTTCTCGCCGCTCTTGACCTTGAAAAGTATGATTTCCGTCCCGGTTCCGGCAGCCTGATAAGAGCCACGGAGCAGACGGTTCTGTCGAGAATTCCTCCGCGTGCAGAGATCCGCAAAAACGCGCCTCTCGAACTCCCCCACGCGCTCGTACTTGTTGACGACAGAGATTTCAAACTCGACAAGCTTTTTGAGCAAGCCGTAAACGGATTAAAACCCCGGTACTCGTTTGAGCTTAACGCCGGCGGCGGACACATTGAAGGTTACGCGATCACTGATGAGAACGTATACGTAGAAACCGCGGCGATTCTCGAACAGCTCTCGCATAAAAGCGTCAACGGCAGCTTCATTTACGCAGTCGGCGACGGCAACCACTCGTTCGCGGCCGCTAAAGCACACTGGGACCGCCTTAAGCAAAACGGCGCTCCCGAGAATCACCCGGCGAGGTTCATGCTCTGCGAGATCGAAAACGTTAACTGCCCGGGAATAGTTTTTAAGCCCATTCACAGAATACTGAAAAACGCCGATCCCGGGCTTCTCGAAGATCTTATTTTTGCCTATTTCGAGGATAAAGCATCGATTTCCGAACGGCAAGACGACTCAATCTCTATCGACGAAAAAACCAATACTTCGGAGCTTTCCTATCATAAAATTCCGGTATTTACAAAAGATACTGCTTTTGACTTGTTTGTAGACAAAAATGCCTACCCGCTCGCTGCCGGTGCCGTTCAGGGCTTTCTCGACGCGTATTTCGATCCGGCCGGCATTGACTACATCCACGGCTTCGACGAGCTCGTAAAAACAGTCAACGACATCGAAGGTTCCGCCGGCTTCGTCCTCCCGAGGCCGGAAAAGAGCGATCTTTTCGCGACTGTGGAGCGCGGCGAAGTCCTTCCGCGAAAAACGTTTTCAATGGGCGACGCCGAGACGAAAAGGTACTACCTGGAAGCAAGAAAAATATTGTAAGCGATATCAATTCGCTGTATAATACTCTCCCGGTGCGGTTTTAAACTCGCGCCGGTTACAAAAGACAGTTCCGATGAAAGGAAACAATATGAAAGTTATTAAATTCGGCGGAAGCTCTCTTGCTGACGCCACACAGATCAAAAAAGTTTGCGATATCATTCTTGCCGACAGCGAGCGCCGCATTGTCGTCGTTTCCGCACCCGGCAAACGTTTTCCCGACGATGAAAAAGTCACAGACCTGCTGATCAAAACAGCTGAGGCGGCTGTTACAGGCGGGGACGTCGACGCATGCGTCTCTAAAATCGTAGAAAGATACTCCGATATCGCCGACGGCCTCGGACTCGACAGAAAAATCGTTGAGACAGTTAAAAACGACATTCAAAAGCGCGTTTCAAGCTCAAAGACAAACCGCAGCCGCTTTACCGACCTTCTCAAAGCCGCCGGCGAGGACAACACCGCTAAGGTGGTAGCCGAATATTTGAAGCAGTGCGGTCACAACGCTGAGTACATCAACCCGAAAGCGGCAGGAATGATCCTTTCCGACGAATTCGGCAACGCGCAGGTACTTCCCAAATCTTACAACAAGCTCGCCGCCCTCGCCCGCAAGTCAAGCATAATGATCTTCCCGGGCTTCTTCGGCTACTCCGAGACAGGCGAAGTCGTGACGTTTTCGAGGGGCGGCTCCGACGTTACAGGCGCGATACTCGCCGCTGCCGTCAACGCCGACATTTACGAAAACTTTACAGACGTTGACTCCGTTTTCGCCGCGAATCCGCACGTTGTCGACCATCCGATGCCCATCCCGATGTTTTCCTACGAGGAGATGCGGGAGCTCTCTTACGCCGGCTTCAACGTGCTCCACGAAGAGGCGCTTGCCCCTGTTTACCACAAAGGCATCACCGTCAATATCAAGAACACCAACAACCCCGAGGCACCCGGCACTCTCATAGTCCCTACCAACCTCCTGACGCTTGAACACAAGCAGTTCAAGGTCGTAGGCATCGCCGCCGACGTAGGATTCATGACGCTTCACGTAGAAAAGTACATGATGAACCGCGAGATAGGCTTCGGCCGCAGGCTTCTCCAGATCCTCGAGGACGAAGGAATCTCCTACGAGCACACACCCTCCGGAATCGACAGCATCTCCGTTATTATTCGCGAAAAGTATTACGAAGAGGAAAAATTCAACCGTATCATCAAGTCGATCTACCAGGACCTCGCGGTCGACAACGTTTCGACCGAATTCAACCAGGCTATCGTAATGGTCGTCGGCAACGGAATGACCCACTCGATCGGTACCCTTGCAACCGCCACCAAAGCGCTCGCCGACGCGAAAATCAACATTAACATGATCAACCAGGGCAGCTCCGAGGTCAGCATCATGTTCGGCATCGCGGCAGAGGACGCAAAGCCTTCCGTTAAAGCGCTTTACAACGCCTTCTTCAGCGGCAAGAACTAATTACACTTCTCACCAACATTTTCACATAAGCTTTTAAGCCTTCCCAAAGCGTAAACTACGCGGGAAGGCTTTTTTGTTAATATCGACCTGTAATTGACAGAAAAAACAGAAAGATTATAAAATAGTGTAAATTCATGTTGACAAAGCGGGAAATATATAGTACCATTTTGATAGATAGGCTATCAAACAGCTGCTGAACATATTATTCAAATATCCGGAAGGCAAAAAATGAGTTTAATTGAAGCAAAAAAGAACTTTGTTATCGACAAGGCTGTCGGTATATTTTCCGAAAAATCAATGTCCGGAGTAACTATCCGCGACATCGCTCAACTCTCAGGCATCGGCGAAGCCACCATTTACCGTTATTTCGGCGGCAGAAAAGGTCTTATTTTGGCGTGCGCCCTTAAACTTCAGCGCGACGTCCGAGAGGTTTTCCTCGACAATGACAACAAGCTGACCGGTTATGAGGCGGTCAGCCGCTTTTATAACGCGTATCTGAAAATCTTCAACGAGCATATCGAGCTTTACCGTTTTCTCAGCGAGTTCGACGCGTTCTGTCTTAGCGAAGGGTTCGACAACCTTTCCGAATACGCCGACAACATCGACGAATTCAAATTCAATTTTATGCGTCTCTACAGGGACGGCGTCGCCTCCGGAGAACTCAGAAAGATCGACGACGTGGAGACGTTCTATCTCGCGTCTACCCACGCCCTTCTCTCGCTTTGCAAAAAGCTCGCTGCCGAAGGCCCCGTTATAAGACAGGACGTCCACGTAAACAAAACGCTTGAAATAAGCGCGCTTATTAATATCATTCTTTATAACGTAAAAGCACCGGAGTGATTCCCGCCACAGGGATCTCTGCTTCCGTGCTGATTTTTTTATCAACCACTTATAATCGCGGTCTGAACGCGGAAAAACGAAAAGGAGGTAGGCGTCATTTCAGACGTGGCGCTTAAAGGTCAATTATGAAACGACTGACAAAAAAACAAATGATTATTTTTGCCATCGGGCAGCTCGGATGGTCGATGCTCAGCGGTATTATCAACGCGTGGCTCGTAACTTTCTACCTGCCTACCCAGGGAGACATTGAGGGAGGTGCGACGCAGTACATCACGCCCGGCCTTGTTGTTTTCGGATTCCTGACTATTCTCGGTCTGATCACAGCAGCCAGCCGTATTTTCGACGCGATAACCGACCCGCTCATCGCGAGTCTCAGCGACAGGAGCACGAACAAAAGAGGCCGCAGAATTCCTTTCATGCAACTAGCGGCGATTCCCCTTTCGATCGTAACCGTACTGCTTTTCTGCGCTCCCGTTGAGAAAATCAGCGGCATCAACGTTGCCTGGATCTCCGTTTTCGTCGTGCTTTTCTACCTGTTCATGACGCTCTACTGCACGCCATACAACGCTCTTATCTCCGAATTCGGAAAGACGCAGGACGACAGAATGTTCATCTCCACGGCGATCTCGCTCACGTTCTTCGCCGGAACTCTTCTCGCATACACGCCTTTCGTCTTTTCCGGAATGCTCCGCTCCGCCGTCGGCTTTGGCTGGAGCTACAGGATCTGCTTCATAGTTCTCGCGGTCATCGCTTGCGTATGTATGCTTCTTCCCACATTCCTTCTTAACGAAAGAGAATTTGTCGACTCGAAGCCTTCGAACTCCAACATGATGAAGTCGCTCGGCTCCACGTTCAAGAACAGAGAGTTCAGAGTTTTCGCCGGATCCGACATTATGTACTGGATCGGTCTCACACTTTTCCAGACCGGTCTTCCCTTCTTCGTAAAAGTCTCGATGAATCTCGACGAGAGCTACACTATGATCTTCATGGGCGGTATGACCGTTCTGTCTGCCATCTTCTACCCGTTCGTATCAGGCCTTGTAAGGAAATTCGGCAAAAAGAAGCTTACGATCATCGGTTTCGTCGGACTCGCCGTCGCGTACGTTATTACCGCGATAATCAAGTTGGTGCCTCAGATCCCGGGCTTGATCTACGGAATCGCGATCTGCGCCATTGCCGCGTTCCCGATGGCTCTTCTCGGAATCATTCCTCAGTCCATCGTCGCGGACGTCGCGGAAGCCGACGGTATTGAGACCGGTGAAAACCGCGAGGGTATGTTCTTCGCGGCAAGAACGTTCGCTATGAAATGGGGCCAGTCCTTAGCGATGCTCATCTTCACGTCTCTCGCGATCATCGGAACAACCCAGAACACGAACTCCAACGAGATCACCGCATCCTCGACAGGTCTCATGATCGTCGCGTTTGTGGCAGTCGCGTTCTGCCTCCTCGGCGCCGTGATCCTCTCGCTTTACAACGAGAAGAAGATCAACAAGACTATCACCGAGAAGAAAACATCCGAAGAATCCGTTAATGAGGATATTTTAGCCTCAGATAATAATAAGATATGAAAAACAGTTTTGAACTAAAATACAATGCCGGCGGCCGCGCCGCCGGCATTTCCGGAGAGTTTTCCCGTAACGAGACGTCATTTTCCGACGGTACGGTTGCCTTGACACTTTTTGACGAAGGAAGCGAACACAAGGTGTCCCTGCGCGCGTTTTCCGACGTAACGCTTGTCTCCTACACCGAATCAGGCCACGATTTCTGGTCTCGAGACGACTCGGCAGAAACGTCTAAAGAAGGCGACTTGTTTTTCTTAAACGGCTACCAGTCGTGGACGGACACCAAGGAGACGTACCTTGGCGAAAAGGAGCGCGACGTCAGGAAGCTTCCCCGCTTCGTTCTCGATATGTTCGCTCTCGACCGCTACGGCGACTGTCTCTTCTATAAGTACGATAAAAACAAGCTGCACGGCTACGACGTTTTCTACCGCAAAGGCAGGACAAACGGTTTTGTTTTAAACGCGAACGCCAAGACCGCTTATCTTATTTTCGAGGTCGACAGAACCGACGGGTGCGTTTCGTTGCTGAGCGAAGTATCGGGCCTCACCCTTAAAACCGGGCAGAACGCGACTATTTGCGACTACTTCTACACCCCCACTAAAGAGACCGGCGTAAAGCTCATGAACGAGGTCATTCCCGTAAAAGAGCGCAAAAAGATCTTCGGCTACACGTCCTGGTACAACTATTATCAGAATATAAACAAGAACATCATTCTTCGCGACCTCGACGCTCTAGACCACAGGTTCAACCTGTTCCAGATCGACGACGGCTATCAAACATTTGTCGGCGACTGGCTCGACGTCAACCCTGAGAAATTCCCGAACGGCCTGCGCTACATCGTCGACAGGATACACGCAAAGGGCCTTATGGCGGGAATCTGGCTCGCCCCGCTCGTTGCCGAACAAAACAGCCGTCTGTATAAGGAACACAACGACTGGCTTAAAAAAGGACCTGACGGCCTTCCCGTAAAGTGTGGAGGCAACTGGTCAGGCTTCTACGCCATCGACCTCGAAAACGAAGAAGCGCGCAATTACATCGCAGGATGTCTGCGCCACTACGCGCACATGGGCTTCGACTTCTTTAAGCTCGATTTTCTCTACGCGTCTTCGCTTCCCGCATACGACGGGAAAACGCGCGCGCAGTCGGCAGATTTCGCGTATTCTTTCATTCGCGAGGTTCTCGGAGACCGTTTGATATTGGGCTGCGGAGCGTCGCTTTTCAGTTCTCACGAAAAGTTCGACTATCTGCGCGTAGGTCCGGACGTATCGCTTGAGTTCGACGACAAGTTCTACATGAGGATCATGCACCGCGAGCGCGTATCTACGAAGATCACGCTCCAGAACACGGTCTACCGCTCGATTTTGAACGGCCGCCTGTTCGGCAACGACCCGGACGTTTTCCTGCTCCGCGACACGAATATATCGCTCAGCGAAAGCCAGCGCAAGTCCCTGATCACTTTAAACGCCCTTTTCGGCTCGGTTCTGATGACCTCCGACAACATCGCGGAGTATGACGACGCCAAAAAGAAAACGCTCGCCGACGCTCTCAAGCTTTACCGCTACGCCAGGGTTCAATCTTACACACGCGAAGGAGATTCGATCAGGATCGTCTACGAGATGAAAGGCGAAACGCGTGAAATCACCTACAACACAAAAAAAGGAGTTATATCATGACAGACAAGAGTTCCGTTATTTTCGGAAACAAAATGACCGCGGGAACGGTTAAATCGGCCGAAAAAAGCAAAGCCGGCTACATAAAAAAATACGGCGACGACAGCGAAAAGGATTACAAGCTCGCGTTCAAGCCAATCGACACTCTCGAGAACATCGGCGTGAGCAATATAGTTTTCGGCGAAGAGAACGAGGAGTTCTCCGGAAAGCCGCTTATAGTCGGCAACATCAGAATGGGCTTCGGTCACTACAGAATCTCTATCGCGATGGCCTCCTGCGCGAGAGCGCTCGGCTATGACCCCTACTGGCTCGACCTTGCCTCTTTTGACGCGACAGGCTCAAAAATGATCCGCGAACAGAACGATATGTACTCGCTCGCCTCAAAGATCTCGCAAAAGTCAAAGCTTTTCAACAAGATCGTCTGGGAGCCGCTCAACTGCGAGGGCTTCAAAAAGATCACCTACAACGCGAAGGACCAGAAGAACAGCGAGCTGCTCGTTCCGATCTTCAGGCACATTCCGAAGGACATCCCCTACATTGCGACGCACGTCTGGCCGAGCCAGGGCGCCGTTCATGCCGGAATGACACACGTTGTCAACGCGATCCCCGACAACTGGCCGATGGGACTCCACCTTTCCGAAGGCGCGATCCACACAGTCCAGACACCGTTTGCCTACATGGGCTACAAAACGCTTGAAGGCTTCGACAAAAAGCCGCTTTGCGGAATTCCCGAGGAATGCCTCAAGGAAGTCGGCTGCTACGTCGACCACGAGCTTCTCGTAAACCTCGAAGAGGACAACGAGTTAAGAAGGAAGAGGATGCGTGAAGGCGGTCCTGTCAGGATTCTTATGCCTGTAGGCGGCGCGGGTGCCGGCACAAAGCTTTTCGAGGGTATGATTGAGCATCTAATCCCCTACATTAAGGAGAAAAAGGTAGTTCTATACCTCAACACCGGCGACCACAAATCCGTATGCGAGAGCCTCAAATCAAAGATCGCAGGGCGCGTTAAAGTCACAGAGTTCATCGACTCCTTCAAGGGACTCTCCGCTCACGTAAAAGAAGTCCGCAAGGGAGACGCCGAGGGTATTTACCTCGTCTGCAGTTCGAATATTTTCGAGGCTGTCTACTCGACGAACCTTCTGATGCCTGTTTGCGACCTTCTCGTCACAAAGCCGAGCGAGCTCGTTTACTACCCTATCCCGAAGCTCTTTATGCGCCACATCGGCGGACACGAGGTCTACGGCGCCATCCACGGACGCGAGTTCGGCGACTCCACAAACGAGTATCCGAAGCCGAAGCTAATCAACGCCGAGTTCGACAGACTCATTCAGGACAGAGAGATCATCGTCCACATGTGTGACAAGATCGACTACCTTAAAAAGTGCGGAAGATACGACGGCGCTTACAAGTGTGTTGAGCTCGCCGCAAAAGGCTTTGAAGCCTGAAGCGCTTTTATTTAAAATGACTGTTTAAAGAGCGGATTTGATTGTTAATGAAGAAAAGAGCGCCGCATGAGGTTCTAAAGGATTACACGCCCGAAATTCCCGGTAAAGGTATTTCCTTACTTATGCGCGCTCTTATCTTTTTCATGAACGTTCCGGCTCCGGCGAAATTCGTCTATAATTACGACAAAAAAACTCTTAAGGGAAAGCCTGTGCTTATTGTCGCCGCCCACGCCTCGCGTGACGACTACAAGTACGTGCTACACGGCTACAGGCAGGCGAACCCGAACATCATTACCGGCTACCACTCGATGCTTAAGCCCGGGCTGTTCCAAATAATGATGAAATGCGGCGTAATACCGAAAACGCTCTACGAGCCCTGTCCCTCCGCTCTCAAAAGCATTCTGCGGCTGAAAAAGGAAGGGGCTTCTTTTCTACTCTTCCCCGAAGGGATTCAGTCGATGTGCGGACGCGAACACCCTCTCCGTCCCGACACCGGAAAGCTCGTAAAAAAGCTCGGTTTAGACGTCGTAGTCGCGACAAGCCGGGGAGCATATCTCTCATGTCCGAGATACAACCCGAAGAACGCGAGAGGAAAAATCGTGTACACGTTCGACCATGTTTTCACGCCTAAGCAGCTTGAGAATCTCGACCCGGCTGAAATCGAGCGCGTTCTCTCAAATAAACTCACTTACAACGACTTTTTGTCCAACGAAAAACCGCGTAACCGCTACAGGCACGCGCACGGCAACGCTTCAGGTCTCGAGAACCTTCTTATCGTCTGCCCTCTTTGCAAAAAAGAGTTCACGATGAAAACTGAAGGTAGGGAACTAATCTGCGAATGCGGAAGCCGTGTTAGAATCGGCGACGACTACTCGATTACACCTTCCGCCGGCAAGGGTGAATTCCCGTTCGCGAGGCTCGACGAGTGGTACGACTTCCAGTGTGAGTTCATCAAAAAAGAGGCGCTTGAGGAAGGCTTCTCTCTTTCATATGAATGCGAGCACAACACGTTCGACATGACTTCCGGCTCGAAAACAATGAAACTAAGGCTCGGAAGCGGCACGCTCACTTTAACTCGCGAAGGACTGACTTACAAAGGCGACGACAAGGAGACTGCGTATCCTCCGTATTCACCGCCACCCCCCTCTTGCGATTCCGACACGCTTCAGGACGGTATCAATCTATTTTTTCCTATAGAAAAAGTGCCCTCCGCGCCATTCATCGGCGGCCACGGCAACGAATTCTACTTTGAAAACTGCTACCACGAGTTTATAATTACAGACGACCGCCGAAAAGCCGTCAAAATGCTGACGGCGGTCGAATCACTTTACGAACGAAAGCAAAACGAAAAGCATAACTCTATTTGAAGCGGAGGAATAAACATGTCCGCAAAGCAGACAGATGCCACAAACAACGGCGAACGAGAAATGAAGATCGATATGAAAGGCATTCTGAAGGCTGTAATACTGCTGTTTGCCATTCTTATCGCGGTCGGGGTGCTCACTTACGTGCTTCCCGCTGGCAGATATTCTACATATATCGACGCTGCCGGCAAAACGGCTGTCGACCCGAACTCCTTCGAATACATTGAGAGCACGACGAGAATACCGTTCTACAGATGGCTGCTCGCGCCTTTTGAAACGCTCATTTTCGACTCGTCGAAGTTTACGCTCTACCAGATAATCGCGCTGCTGCTCCTGCTCGGCGGATGCTTCAAGGTGCTCGAGGCATGCGGAGGCCTTCCGGCTTTTGTAAAACTCCTGATCGTAAAGTTCAGTAAGAGGCGTTTTCTGACGGTTGCGGTAATAACCGTCGTGATGATGCTTCTCTGCTCTTTTTTCGGCATCTTCGACGAACTCCTGATACTATTTCCCGTCTTTCTCGCTTTCACAACTGCGATGAAGTGGGACAACAAGACCGCCCTGGCGCTCGTTCTGATCTCCACGGGCGTAGGCTTCACTTGCGCGCTCTTTAACCCGCTAACTGTCGGTCTTTGCTCGATGCTGGCGGGAATAACAGTCATGGACGGCCTCTGGTTCAGGCTTATTATGCTCGTAATTCTCGCCGCGATCACGTGTGTGTATCTGGTCAGGATGGCCAAGAGCGACGAAAAGAAGAATCTCGCGGACGGCACTGCCGCTGTCAAAAACGGCTACACCGAATCGATCTCAAAGGATGAAAAGAAGAAAGCGGTGCTTGTTATTTCGCTTTTCGCCTTCGTACTTTTCATAGTTATCCTGTTTTCGGCTGTTCCCGCTCTTAACAATCTCGGTATCGCGATGATTGCGATGGCCGGCGCATTTGTGATCGGAACGTTTGTGCTCGGAAGGATGATGATCAGCTCATGGAAGGAGTTTTTCAAGGCGTTTCTGAAAGGGATCGTCAACGTTGCGCCCTCGATCATTATCGTCGTCGTCGCGTTCAGCATCAAGTATATCGCGGAAAAAGGTGACATTCTCCACACGATCTTCCACTTTATGTCGGGAATGATAACAAGCGTCAGTCCGTTCCTCGGTGTTCTGATAATCCTCGCGTTCGTGCTTGTTGTCGAGTTCTTCATACCCTCCGCCACCGCGAAGGCTTCGCTCCTCATCCCGATTCTGACGATTGCGCCAATCCCGGGTATCAGCAAAACCGTCATAGTTCTCGCATATATGCTGGGCGACGGCTACACAAACGTTTTCTACCCTACCTGCGGAACCCTCGTTATCGGACTCGGCCTCGCGAACGTGTCCTACTTTGACTGGATAAAACGCACAGGCCTTTTCCAGCTGCTGCTGCTCGCCACCAGCGTCGGATTTCTCGAACTCGCCGTCGCAATCGGTCTGTAACTTATTAAATCTATAAAACAAGCCCCTGCCGCGGATCCTCAAATGAGATCAATAAGCGCGCAGGGGCGGTTTTATTTATTCAGGTCTTTGCTGAGCCTCGCGGGAACGCCTCTGGGCCCCCTGACAGCGAAGATACCGTATCTTTCGTTAAGTACCTTAAAAGGAAACTCGTCTCTTTCGTAGCGGCGCAAAAGCCTTATTTTCATCAGTTTATCGATCCTGAGATTCTCATTTTCAAAGTCGCACGGGATGCCGGTCTTTTCTACGACGCACTTGTAGAGCACAGCCGAAACAGGCGCGCCGACGTACATAAACACCGTGTCGCCTTCAATTATTCCCGCGCCCTGCTTCCAGTCGATGATATCGTTCTCGCGGAAAGCCTTTTCGACGTCGTAATACCCGGGATTTGCGGGAACAAGCCACTCCTTCGGCGGCCTCGAACGATCCTTGACACGTCCCGTTGAAGTGTTCAGGTAGCTTGAGTCAGCAAGGTTCTTTACAAGTGTAAAAGGAACGGTGCCGTCCAGAAGAACGGTGATCCAAGTGTTTTTGTTCATATGGTACGCGGGAATTATCCCGTCTGTTTCACAAAGCGCTTCGGCGTGAAGCGGTCCGTCTGTTTTGAAATTAACGACGTTCACGATTCCGGAGCCTTTGAGGCCAAGCCGCGATCTGTCAACGTCCATAATGATCGCGTACCACTTCGGGTTGTCGGATTGTCTGAGCACCTTGTTCCCGGGATATTTCGGCCAGAGAATTTCCGGCTCGGTTCCGTACTTTTCTTTGACGTACTTTAAAAGCTTTTCGGTAAGATTCATAATATCACGCACTTTCACTGTCAAATACCGGCAAATTGCTGTTTAAAGTGATTTGAAAAAACCTCTTCTGTCGGTGAGGCAAAAGAGGCTTTCAATGGTTGCGGAGGAAGGACTTGAACCAACGACCTCCGGGTTATGAGCCCGACGAGCTACCAACTGCTCTACTCCGCGATATTTGTGCCCGCTTCTCTCAAGCGGGACTTTCATTATATCACGAAAAAATAATAAAGCAAGTACTTTTTTCACTTGATTTTAAAAAATTTTGTGGTATAATATTAAACGCTTCGGAAACGAAGTCTGTCGCTATAGCTCAGCTGGATAGAGCGACCGCCTCCTAAGCGGTAGGCCGGAGGTTCGAATCCTCTTAGTGACGCCAATTTAAAAGAGAAGCCGGAAGCTTGATTTATTCCTTCCGGCTTCTTTTCTTATATTTAGTTAAATCAAAAGTTGGCGGTCATCTGCGCTTCTTTGAGATCACGAAGCAACCGGCGAAGACAAGCGCAAGACCTCCGAACGACGTAAGAACGCTGCCGCAGCCTTTTTTCTTCACTGGTTCCGGAGTAGGTGCCTCCGTTGGTTTGCCGGGTTCTTCGGTCCCGGTAGGCGTGTCGGTCTTCTCAGGCTGTTCAGTCACCGGAACTTCGGTAACCTCGGGCGTGGGAGTCTCTTCATGCGTAGGCTCTTCGGTGATCTCCGGCGGATTCGAGTTGTCGAGAAGCACCATCTTAAGCTGAGGAATCATTTCATCCGTCTTTTCGCCGTCCACGAAATACTCGAAGTGACCCTTCTGAGGAGCCGCAACTGCCGTTGCGTCATAGCCGCCTATCTTAAGTTCAAAATCGGTGAACGTGATAAGGTAGTCGCCCGCGGGAATATATCCGAACTCTAAGAGCATGCTCGTGCAGTTGATGTGGTTCTCAATGAGGCATTCGCCGAGCTTTTTGCCGACCGATGAAGTGTCGTAGTCGGTATCCCACTTGTATATCGTCGCGAGAAGACCCGCGCCGTCGAGGTCCCATGTAGGCGAGTTGATAACTACAAACTGTCCGAGACGCCAGCCTTCGTCGATGTGGATCTTGAAACCGACCTCCTCGTGGTCCGAGAAGCATACAGGCGTACCCGTTCCGCCCTGCGTGAGCGCGACGTCCTTTTTCTTGACTTCAACTGTCTTCTTCTGGTAGTAAACGTCGTAGCGGTTGACGGCGACAGCTGTCTCGTCCTCGAGAAGCGCCACAAGAGTTATCTTGATCTTTTCCTTATAGTCCTTGACGGGAACGGTGATCTTGTAATACTTGACGTTGTCTCCGCCGTAGTTCGCGGCGTGGGAGCCCTCCTCCACGTCGATAAGCTCTCCGTCAAAAACGTTTTCGCCGTCATTGATCGTGTATCCGATCGCGGTGATGATCTGGTCGTAGCCGCACCATCCCTCGAATCTGAGAGATTCGTACTCGCCGGAAATAAGATACTTGTTGGTCGACAGGAAGTCGCCGGCCGTTCCCGCAGCGATGGCCGTTTCACCGGAATATATACTGTCCACCTGAGACCTGACGCCGTATCCGTAGTCGACCCAAGTCTCATAGCCGGATTCCGCATGGGCGAAAAGCGCCGGAACCGCGCATAAAATCGAAATTGCTAAAATGAAGGTAATGATTTTTCTCATTGCGAACCTCCTGTTTTTAATCTGGCTTTATTCTATAAGACAGCCGTCAAAAAGTCAATACGAACCTTCATTTTTACTTGTTTTCAGATAATGAATAATGTATAATCAAAGCAGGAAAGGCGGAATGCTGAAATGAGTAAAAACAAATTAGCGAAAATAATCACCCTGCTGCTCGGAGCTTTGCTCGCGGTTTCTTTATTTGTATCATGTACTGCGGATCACAACGGAACCTCGAGTAACGAAAAACCCGAAGAAACACAAGGAGACAATGATATGAAAGACATCGCAGTCGAACCGTCTGACGTTGAGATCGGAATCTGGTACAGCGTATGGTACAAGTACGATCCCGGGGATCCCGGAAACAAGGAGAAAAACCTCTGGCTCGACTGGGACATCAGATATAAGCCGCTCCTTCCCGACGGCACGTACGGCCTTTACGACTCGATGGACGAGGAACTCATCAACTTCCACCTGAAGGAGATGACAGACGCCGGAATCGACTTCATTATAATGGACCAGACCAACTTCATCGACACTTCGGGCGGTTTCATTAACGTCAGGGCTCTCAAGGTCGCGGAGTGCATTCAAAAATGGAACGACAGCGGCAACAAGCCTATCAGATACTGCTCCGCCATCGGCGGAATTCAGTGGACGCAGGACGGCAAAAATATCGAGGAAGAAGCGGTCCTCCTCAACAACAGATATCTGCGGGAGGATTTCGGGAAGTCGTACTACATGCTTGACGGCAAGCCCCTTCTGATCGTCTACGGCGACAACGGCGAAAAGATGTGGAAGGACTACCTGGACGGCGGCGGGAAGACAAAGTACACGGACAAATTTACTATCAGGTGGGCAGACAACCAGAGTCGTCCGGGATATTACGGCTGGGCATACGACAAGGGAACAAAGCAGGACGCGGAGGTCATGGTCGTAATGCCGGGCTGGGACAACAGAAAAGGCGCAGAGCCGGTTCCGAGGAATCACGGGGAGTGGTACAAAAACTCTTGGAAGCAGGTTTTCGAAGCTGAGACAAAGCCGAAAATCGTCGTTATCAACTCATTCAACGAGTACGCAGAAAACACGGGCGTTTTCACCGCAGAAACAAAGCTCTACGGCGATGATGCACCGGATATGTACTGGAACATGACGAAACAATACATCAAGCTTCTTCGCGAAGGCGGGAAATTCGAATAATAATAATAATAACGGAATTAATCAAAGACCGCGGCGCTTTAACAAATCAGGGCGCCGCGGCATTTTTTATATCTTGAAAACGTATTTAAGCAGAATCACCGTTGCGGTAAAGACGAGCGTGACGATGAGCATTATAAGATCGGCTGACGAAAACTTTAAGACCTTGTACCTTGTTCTGCCCTTCCCGCCTTTGTAGCAGCGCGACTCCATAGCCGTTGCCATGTCCTCAGCGCTCTTAAAAGCGCCGACAAACAGCGGAATCAGTACGGGTATGTAGCTTTTTACCTTTTTGAAAACGTTCCCGGAGTCGAAGTCCGCGCCTCTCGCTGCCTGTGCCTTCATGATCTTGTCGGTCTCGTCGGCAAACGTCGGAACGAATCTTAGCGCGATACTCATCATCATCGCGACCTCGTGCGCGGGGAATCCGATTTTCGCGAGCGGTCTCATAAGTGATTCCATTCCGTCGGTTATCGCAACAGACGACGTCGTGTACGTGAGCAGCGAGGCGGAAATGATGAGAAGCGATACCCTTATTATCGTCTTGACGCTCTGCAGGACGCCTTCCTTGTAAACCGTGAGCGCACCTAACGTAAAGAGTACGTCGGTGCCCTTGAAGAAAAGCAGGTTGAAAATGACCGTGATCGCCAGGAGGAGCATAATCGGCCTGAGACTCATCAAAATGTATTTAAACGAAATTCCGGACAACGCGAAGCAGCCGATTACGAATACGGCCGCCGTGAGGTACTGCCACCACGACGAGCACATCAATACCAGTACCATCATCACTATGGTCCAGATGAGTTTAGTTCTCGGGTCGGCTCTGTGTATGAGCGAGTCGCCCGGAACGAATCTTCCGAGTGAAATTCTCACAGTTTGAGCCTCCCTTCCGCCTTGAGCTTTTCGACAAGCTTCACGCCTTCGCTGATTGTAATTACGTGAGGAATGTCAAGCCCCGATTTGATCCTCAGATCGTCAAATAGCTTCGTAACCTCGGGAACGTCGAGCCCCCATGACGTGAGCAGCTCGCGGTTCTTAAACACTTCATAAGGAGTACCGTCGAGACCGATTCCGCCGTCGTTTACGATAACGACACGTCTTGCGTTTTCGGCGACGTCGTCCATGCTGTGGGAAATGAAAACTATTGTCATTCCGCGATCGTTAAGGCTTTTGAGAAGCTTCATGATCTCCCTCTTACCCGCCGGGTCGAGACCGCTGGCAGGTTCGTCCAGAAGAAGATAGGAAGGATTTGTGACGAGAACGCCGCAAATCGCGACGCGTCTTTTTTCGCCGCCGGACAGCTCGAAAACGCTGCGTTCAAGAAGAGCTTCGTCGAGGTCGACGGTTTTGGCTGCCGCGAGCACGCGCTCCTTTATCTCTTCATCGGAAAGCTTCAGGCGTTTCAGTCCGAACGCGATGTCCTTGAATACGGTCTCCTCAAAAAGCTGGTGCTCGGGGTACTGAAAAACGTACCCGACCTTCATTCTTACGTCGCGCACGTTCTTTTTGGTGATCTTTTCGCCGTCAACGTAAACGGAGCCCTTGTTCTTATCAGGCATAAGTAGCCCGTTGAAGTGCTGCAGAAGCGTAGTCTTGCCGGAGCCGGTATGACCGATGATTGCGGTGAATTCGCCCGATTCAACAGAAAGACTGACGTCGTTTAAAGCAGTCTTTTCGAACGGCGTCTTCGGCATATATGTGAATGTTACGTTTTCAAGCACTATAGACATAATGTCACCGCAATTTCCCGGTCAATTTATACTTAACGATTTAAAGAGAACTTTCAAGCCCTCGTCGATGCCGAGCACGGCGTCCGGAACGTCAAGTCCGTCTTCCTTAAGACGTGAAAAAAGCTCAGCCGTCGGCGGGAGCTCGAGGCCGAGTTCGAAAACAGTAGCTCTGTCGGAAAAGATCTCCTTGGGCGTGCCTTCTTTTACAAGTCTGCCTTCGTCTATAAGATAGATCCTGTCGCAGCCGGGCGTCTCGTCCATATGGTGAGTGATAAGAATAACGGTGATCCCGTCTTCTTTGTTGAGCTTAGTAACGATATTGAGAACGCATCTGCGGCCTTTGGGGTCGAGCATTGATGTCGACTCGTCCAGAACGATGCACGAAGGCTTCATTGCGAGAATTCCGGCTACAGCAACGCGCTGCTTTTGTCCGCCCGAAAGAAGATGCGGCTCTTTTTTACGGTACTTTTCGATGCCGCAAACTCTCATAGCCTCGTCGACACGATTGATCATCTCTTCACGCTCGACTCCGATGTTTTCGAGTCCGAACGCCACGTCTTCCTCAACGGACGTCGCGATGATCTGGTTGTCGGGATTCTGGAAGCACATTCCGACCTTTCGCCTGATCTCCCAAAGATCCTTCGTCTCGGCGGTGTCCTCGCCGTCGACGTAAACGTGACCTTCGGTGGGCAGAAGAATACCGTTCATGAGCCTTGCGACTGTCGACTTGCCGGAGCCGTTCCTGCCAAGCACACAAACGAATTCACCCTTGTTTACGCGGAAATTCAGGTTGCTGACGGCATACTTTCTGCCTGAACCGGAAGTTGCGGAAGGTTCGGAAGTTCCGGACGGTTCGCCTGAAGCAGTCAGGCTGCCATCTGCGGTCTCTCCGCCGGTCTTTTCGTCGTCGCCGCCCGGATATTCGAATGATACGTTATCGAAAACGATAAATCCGTCAGTTTTTTCCATTTTCCGAAAAAGGTATTCCGAGATGCTTGTAGGCGGCCGGCGTCGCCACGCGGCCGCGGGGAGTTTTGTTTATAAAGCCGAGCTGCAGAAGATAAGGCTCGTAAACGTCCTCGATCGTCGTGACGTCCTCGCCTGTCGCCGCAGAAAGAGTTTCGAGTCCAACCGGACCGCCGCCGAACTTCTTGATTATGCAGAGAAGCACGTTTCTGTCGACGAGGTCGAGGCCGAGAGAGTCGATGTCGAGCGCCTTGAGAGCGGTTTTCGCGATTTCCTCTGAAATTACGTCGCTGCCGTAGACCTCGGCAAAGTCGCGCGCTCTTTTTACGAGTCGGTTGGCGATTCTGGGCGTGCCCCTTGAACGCTTCGCTATCTCCCTGGCGCCCTCCTCGCTTATCGCGAATTTAAGAATGCCCGCGGTGCGTCTGACGATGAGCATCAACTCTTCCGTCGAGTAGAGCTCGAGTCTGTTGATGACGCCGAAGCGGTCTCTTAAAGGCGCGGAGAGAAGTCCCGCTCTCGTTGTCGCTCCGATCAGCGTGAATTTAGGAAGGTCGATCCTCAGCGACCTGGCGGCGGGACCTTTTCCCATAATGATATCGAACGAAAAGTCCTCCATCGCGGGGTAAAGGATCTCCTCGACAGATTTGTTGAGGCGGTGGATCTCGTCGATAAACAGTACGTCCATCTCGTTGAGATTTGACAGAATGCCTGCGATGTCGGCCGCTTTTTCGATGGCGGGGCCGGACGTGATTCTGATGTTAACTCCCATTTCCGACGCGATAATGCCCGCGAGAGTGGTCTTTCCGAGTCCCGGAGGGCCGTAAAGAAGAACGTGGTCAAGCGCCTCGCCGCGTTTCTTGGCAGCCTCGATGAACACGGAAAGATTCTTCTTGACCTGCGTCTGGCCGACGTACTCGTCAAACCGTCTCGGTCTTATGGTGGCTTCAAACTCGTCTTCCCTGAGGAAGTCGCCGCTTGTTATTCTTTCGTTATCCATTGTCCCTCCTTGCGGAACTTCTTTTGTAATTTAATCCTGCGTTTAAAACCGCGCGAGTTTTGACGCGGATTTACCTTCCGGCAGCGAGCGCGTCCTTAACGACCTGCTCAAGCTGCATTCCCGACCTGTATACGCTTCCGACCTGCGCTCTCGCCTTCTGCTGGTTGTAGCCGAGCACCATAAGCGCCTCGACCGCCTCGTCGAAAACCGGGTCGCTTCCGAAAATGCTCGCGGCGGCGAATTCACCGCTGTCGGGAACGTTTTCGGTTGAAGCGCGAGAGCTGATCTTGTCCTTCAGTTCAAGAACGATCCTCTGCGCTGTTTTGGGGCCGATGCCTTTAAGCTTGGAGAGAGTTTTGTGGTTGCCGCCGGCGACTGCCATCGAAAAGTCGGTAACAGTCATCTGAGAGAGCACCGAAACCGCGAGCTTGGGGCCTACTCCGGAGACGTCGAGAAGCATTTTAAACGTGTCAAGCTCCTGTGAAGAGGTAAATCCGAAAAGCGTAATATCATCCTCTTTTACCGACAAATAGGTAAAAAACATAGCCGTCTCGCCCTCTTCGCAGCCTCCCAGCGACGTCATCGACGTGAAGATCTTAAATCCTACGCCGCCGACGTCGATCACGACGTATTCGGGTTGTTTTGAAGCGACAAAGCCTCTAATAAAATCAAACATAAATCAAGCTCCTTGTAAATCTCCTGGAAATGCGGCCGGCCGGCAATAAACTGTCCCCCGTTAAATTAAACTCTCTCAGCGGTCAGCATTGAGTGCGCGTGGCAGATCGCAATCGCGAGAGCGTCGGCCGCGTCGTCGGGTTTCGGAATTTCTCGCAGGTTAAGAATTACCTTGACCATCTGCTGGACCTGTTTCTTTTCCGCCCTGCCGTAACCGACAACGTTTTGCTTCACCTGAAGCGGCGTGTACTCGTAGCACGGGACGCCTCTTTTAGAGCACGCGAGAAGCGCCACGCCCCTTCCGTGAGCCGCCATGATCGCTGTCTTGGCGTTGTTGTTGAAGAACAGTTCCTCGATCGCCATTGCGTCGGGTCTGTACTTTTCGACGATTGAACCTATACCCTCGTCTATCTGCTCGAGCCTCGACGAAAACAGTTCGCCGGCTTTAGTATTAACGACTCCGTATTCAATTACCGTGAACTTGTTGGCGGTGTAGTCGACAACGCCGAACCCGGTTATCGCGAAGCCGGGGTCAATTCCCAAAATCAGCATCTTGTTACTCCGTGAGAAATCTTATTTGATCGAAACGTCGGCGCCGTATCTTACGAACGCGTACCTGTCGGTGAAGAGGTCGCACTTTCCGTCGTGCCACATGTTTTCGAGCGAGAACGTGACAGGACCGAGCGCGTACGGCTCCGGATCCGCGAAGTGATGCGGGCCGAGGAGGTTTCTGTTGCTGTTGCAAAGCTCGAGTTTGAGAACGTTTTTGCCCGGTTTGACGTAAGCGGAGATGTCGCAGTGGTTCGTGAACATCAGCCGCTTGACGTGCTCGCCGTTGACGATGACGTCGGCGTAAGAGAACCTGCCGTTAACGTAAAGCTCCGGTGCGTCGATACCGTCTGCGGTGAACTCCTTTTCGACTTTGATCTTGCCCGCGTAGAACGGGTAGCCGTTCCTCACGAGGTCGGAAACGTCGACGTGATCTCTCTGCTTCACAAGTGTAAACGGTCCTCTGTACTCGATACTGTTGCGCGGCCCGTCGTTAAACGTTCCCGGCGTCTTTACCTCGAAGCTTCCGTACAGGTAGCAGCACTCGACCTCGGTGTCGAACGCGAGGCAGTTTCTGAGCGACTCCATAACGTTGCCGTAGAGAACGTGGTAAACGTAGTCGCGCTGGAAGTAGTCGAAGCGGAAAACGATCTCGTTGCGCCCCTTAACGGTTTTCCCGGAAATGTCGTAAATGAGGAAGCTTACGTCGAGTCTGTGCTCACCTGTCGGTTTGATCTCCTCACCATTAAGCTCGACTGAAACGTATTTAAGAGGTTCCGCGCAAAGTCTGAGCGTTCCGGGAACGTCTTCGACGTCGAAGAAGAATTTTAAAGTGAGAAGTCCCGCATAGCGTGCTCTCAAAAGCTCGTCGAAAATTCTGATAACAGGCTCTGGCTCCCCGTAAGTCGCGCCGCCGTCAAAAGACACACACGCGTAGTCGAGAGTGAGCTGGTTTTCGGGAAGCTCCGTGAATTTCCAGTCGCCGTCAATCTTCACACAATTTGCTGTCTCTTTGGAATCAAGATTCTTTTCAGGGGCGGCCGTTTTTTCGTTTTCGGGGTGCTCGATATAAAGTCTCGATTTGCCGCTGGCGAAGGACGTTCTGACAAGACCTCCGCCGTTGACGGAATTCGAGTTGATAAATCCGCTCTCTCTTACCGCCCTTCCGGAATTCCAGTCGTCCTCCTCAAGCGAGATCTCTTTGAGACCGTTGACGCCGGCGAAAAGCACGTTCGCGTGAGGGTAGTCGGTTCCGCTGACGTTCGTAATGTAAAACAGCTTGCCGTAGGGCGTGTTTCTCGTCATAAGCTTGACGCCCGCGAAAATCTCGCCCTGAGGGCCTCTTACGCACGCCTGATTGCACTTTTCGATCTCCTCAAGCGTCGTGTTCGATTTAATCCACGAAAGATCTGCGACTCTGCCGTCGATCCTGTCAGGCGCTCCGTCAAAGAGAAGCACTTTACCGCCGTTTGCGATAAACTTTTTAAGAAGTTCGCAGGTGGAACCGTCGAGAGAGTAGATCTTCGGCAGCACCACGTATTTGTAGGACTGTTTTCCGACTGTCAGCCTGTTTCCTTCGACCTTGCCGTACTTTCTCATAAGCACCTCGTCGCCGAAGTGGTATGACATCTGCCTGTCGGAGAAATAATTCATGATCTCCACGAGAGCGTCGTCGAGAGCGGCTGTAGTAGCCCTGTCGGGTCCGCGCAGGTAGTCGAGATACGCGCTGTGCATCGGGTGAATTATGAGCGTGTTGACCTCTTCCTCACCGAGAGAGAGAACGAAGCCGAGGCGGTTGTAATACTTTACGAAATCGCCGAAAGCGTTCTGCCACGGAAGATGCTCCGAGTAGTTCGCAGGATAGTCTCTCTTTCTCTGGCCTCTAATAGAATAAGCGTAGAGGTGGTGGCACATTACGTTGATGCCGGATGCGTACTGAAGGTCGGCGATCCTCTTAAGCTCTACGGGAGACACGTCCCAGCCGCAGCAGGCGAACGTCTCGGTGAGAACCTTCTTTTTGCCGAGCTGAGCCGCAACTGAGCCAAGCTGCTTCGGAGCGAGGTCGTTTCCGACGTTTCTGCCGAGGTAGTCCATTCCCGGCATGTGCTCGAACTCGTAAAAAGGCATTACGCCGCCGCAGCACCACATTTGGCCGTTGAGAGCAGATTCCTCGACCGCGTGGCCGGTGAGCTTGGCGCCGTTCCTGTCGCACCACTCATATATCTGCTTCGGGAACGCCTCGATGAAAAGCTCGTGGCAGAGGTAGTAGTAGTCGTATCTGAACTCTCTCGCGCCGTCAAAGTCCTTGAACATCGCGATGAGACCGTCAAACGGGTCGTAGCCGTATTTTTCCCTGAATTTAGCGGGAATCACGGTCGACCAGGGGGTCGCGTACCTGTAGTACTGAGGTTCGTCGGTGAAAAATCCGGGCATCGCCTTTCCGAATTCGTCCGGGTTTCTTCTCTTGTACTCCTCGTGAGTGCACTCGATAAACTTCGCGATGACTTTCTCATCGAGAACGTCAACGTACGAGCTGTCGTAGTTCTGCATTACGGCGCAGTATTTGCCGTCGTAGCCGTCGACAGGTTTAAGAGTTCTTGTGTAAACGGTCTTGCCGTCTTCGCCCGTGGAAACGGTGTAGACGGAAAGAGGCCTTACCTCGGGAGCGTTTTCGGGTTTCAACTCAGGAAACTCATCGAACTCCTGATAAGTTAAATACGACGCGAAGTTCTTCGGATCCTGAAGTACGATCCCGCCGCCGAAGCCGCTGGGCCAGCCGTTTTCGTCATAAGACCAGCTCTCCATGCCGAGTTTCTTACCCTCGTCGATGCAGGTGTCGACGCACTCGAACCAGTCGTCGCTGAGGTATTCGGTCTCGAGACCGCCGCGCGCGTGCATAAAATAGCCCTTCATACCGAGGTCGTGCATGCCGCGGATCTGACGCCTTAGCTCTTCCGGCTCAAGTTTGTCGTTCCAGCTCCAGAACGGAATTCCGCCGTAGCCTTCCTGTCCTTCGTTAACGCATTTGATAAAATCCATAAATCCTCCTGACACGTATTGACGCGTATTTATTTAAACCGGAGATTCTTCGCTCAGGAAGCGATTACCTCCGCGGGAACAATTTCACTCTCAAATCCCGGAATTTTCGTGATCTTTCCGTCCGAAAAAACGCAAAGCTCCTGCCCGTTCCAGAATATAACGTTGTCGACGCCCTTGTCGAAAACGACGCTCGCCCTGCCGCAAATATTCGAAATCCTCTTGATTGAGTCGCCGCTCACAAGGTCGAGCGATACAAACCCGCCGTCTGTTTCCCTAAGCATAAGATATTCGCTGTCGCTCTTCCCGTAGAGCCTCGTCTCGCCTGAAGGGAATTTCTCCTGCAGATTGTAGCTTATTACAAAAGTATCCTCGCCGGGCGACGTGTTCTTGAGAATCACGAACGGCTTCCTGAGATACGGAATAATCTCCTCCGCGTTGGCGCCCACAACGTATTTCGTCGCTGATTTGTCGAAAATGTCGATCGCCGACACGACTCCGTCGCTTGAGGTTACGTAAAGAAGATTGGAAGAGGCACAGAAAAAGAGCTTGTCGTTTAAGTCGCACTTCGTTATCTGCCTTGTTTTTCTGCCCTTCTGCGAGCTGTAGACAGTGACTCCGTCAGAGTCCTTTGTCGTAAACAGAACGGTCTCGCTCTCGCCGCTGTAGCCGATTATTTCGCTGAATCCGTCGAAGATCTCGGTCGTGTCGATTCCGGAAATAAGAGGTCTAAGCGAGAGAAGACGTTTTAGACCGGGGTAGTTCTCGGAGTCGCCGCAGATAAACCTGATGCCCTCGTTAATGCCGTACTCCTTCACGAAATCGACTCCGTAAATGTTTTCCTCGGTATAGAGAGCCCTTACCTCGCTCCAGTTTTCACCGGCCTCATAAGTCTTTCCGTACTTGGAGTAGACTGTCAGGCCGGAATCCTCATAAAAACTCACCGCCGCGTCATCCTTCCAAATCACGGCACCCTTTGCGAAAACCGCGCTCTCTGAAACTCTTGTAACGCTTCCGCCCGTTCTCCAGATCTTGAGCGAGGCGGTTCCTGAAGATTCGTTGAAATTGTCGAAAAACACAATTTCGCCTGTTCCCGCGAGCGGTTTGAGCGGATCGAAGCCGTATTTTGAAGCGCCGCCGGAAAGTTTGACAGGCTGTCTTATCTCACTGCTCGATTTAGAGTTGTAAGAATAAACTTTGACCGCGCCGTCAGGTGTCATGTACGGAATGAAAGTTCTCTCTTTAAAAAGCACGTAAGACTCAACCTCTCCGCAGAGCTTAAGCCTTGTACCGTCTTTCACAGAGTACTCGAAAAGTTCACCGGTCGGTGTATAGATGTAATAAACTTTTCCGAGCTGCGGATCAAAAATCACGCTTTTGACGTTGTTGTCGACGTCGTGAAGCGTAAGCGAGCTGTCAAGAAGGTAGAGACTGTCGTCGGCGGTAAAAACGAACGGAAAAACAGAAGATCTCGCGTAGCCGGCTTTTCCGTCGATCCAGTCGTCGGTTTTGCGGCCGACAGTGAGCGAAAATATCGCGATCACGACGGCAAGCGCGGCGAAAAAGGAAGCGAACGTTATGAAGTACTTCCTGCGCTGGATCGTTTTATTTGAGACAATTTTGTAATCCGCGTTTTCCATTATCTTAATTGATCACCGTCGTTCAAGGCGTTTGCCAAAAGTCTTAAATCAGGTCGCTCGTCTCGCTCATTCCCTTCTTCTCGGGGGTGAAGCCCCTGTGGAGCTCGTCGAGATCGTAAGGCGTCGCCTGGTATACGTAGTAGTTGAGCCAGTTCGCGAAAAGCAGATAAGCGTGCGACCGCCACTGGTGGTACGGTTTTTTAGTCGTGTCGTTTCCCGGGAAATAATTCTCGGGAATTTCAGGATTCAGTCCTTTTAAGATGTCGCGCTCGTACTCTATTTTAAGGGTGTCGCGGTCATATTCAAGGTGTCCCGACACGAAGATCCTTCGCCTGTCCTTTGAAGCGCAAACGGATGCGCCGGCGACGTCGGACATTGCCATTATATCGAGATCCCCGACCTTTTCGATGTCGGCAATATCGTTATAAGTGTAGCGGGAATGAGGAATGTAAAAAATGTCGTCAAAGCCTCTTAAAAGTCTGGCGCGCTTGTGGCACGGATAGTGCGGGTAGACGCCCGAGAGCTTCGACGGAAGCAGCTTTTTCTCGATTCCGTAGTGGTAGTAAAGACCGGCCTGCGCTCCCCAGCAGATGTGGAGCGTCGTTGTCACGTTCGATTTCGACCATTCCATAATGTCGCAAAGCTCGTTCCAGTACTCGACCTGCTCGAAATCAAGAAGCTCGACCGGAGCCCCGGTGATGATCAAGCCGTCGAATTTTTCGGCCGAGACATCTTTATAAGTCTTGTAAAACTCGATAAGATGGCTCTCGGAGACATTCTTGGAAACGTAGCTCTCGGGGTGGAGAAAAGTCACTTCCACCTGCAGCGGGCTGTTGCTGAGAAGCCTCAGGAGCTGCGTCTCAGTGACGATTTTCGTCGGCATAAGGTTGAGAATCGCGATTTTAAGCGGACGGATATCCTGATGGAGCGCCATATTCTCCTTGAGTACGAAAACGTTTTCGTTTGAGAGTATGCTGCTCGCGGGCAGATTGTCAGGAATTCTTATAGGCATAAAACGTAATTCTCCAGTCAATTTGATGCGTATGAAAAGCGTTTGCATAACGGATTTAACCGCTCCGGTACGGCACGTTTACATACACTTTTATTATATCACAATCGCGCCAAGTGTTCAACGGTTATTAATTGCGCGCGAGGCGCTGTGAAGTGAAAAGTTAACTTCCACTTCAGGGGGCGCGAAGCGTTTAAAATCGCTCTATTCATAAGTATTAACCGGCGTGATAAAAACTCTTAAATAATCTTTAATTCAAAAAAGCTTTGAAAAGGTGGCTTTTTATGCTACAATCAAAAACGTAACGGAGGTAAAGCCAGATGTTCGGATTAGATACTCAAAACATAGTTTACGAAATAATACTCAAGGTCCTCGCCGTACCCGGTATCGTGCTCGCGTTCACTTTTAAGGGCTTCGCGCAGGCTCTTGTTTCCAAGTGGCTCGGAGACCCGACGCCTGAGGCGCAGGGACGTCTCACGATGAACCCCATGGCCCACATAGACTGGTTCGGTCTGCTCGCCATGGTCGTGCTTGGTTTCGGTTGGCACAAGCCCATTCCGACGAATTCACGCTTCTACAAGCATCCGAGACGCGACCGCGCGATCTACTCGATTAGCGGTCCTGTCGCGCTTGTTATTCTCAGCTTTGTTCTTACGTCACTCTCCGTGTTATTCGCGTATCTCGCTGCCGGCAATCAGGAGACCGAACTCGGAGTATTCACGATATTCCGGCTCATATTCATGAACGCGAGCTCCTACCCGCTTTTCCTCGCGGCGTTTTACATGCTCCCGCTCCCGGGGCTCGACGGCTACAACCTTATAACGTCCTTCACGCCCTACAGCTGGAACGAATTCCTCTACAAGGTCGAAAGATACTCGATGTTCATTTTCCTCGGCTTCATCATTCTGATGCGCATAACGAACATCAGTTCGTACCTCTTCCTGCCCGCAAACCTTCTTTACAAATTCTTTGAAGGCGTCTGGATGTCCGTCATAGGACCGTTCTTCGGATAATTTAACAATTTCCCTAAATATAGCAAAAACG
>CADAZX010000033.1 GCA_902792515.1 uncultured Ruminococcus sp. | reverse complement strand
GCGAGTGCCCGACAAGTATACCAAATGCGTATAACCTTGTCAAGCACTTTTTTACGTTTTTTGAAAAAATTTTTAAATTTTCTGTTTTTCCGGCCGTCACGGCGCCTTCCGGGCGCTTCCGGCACAACATGTTGTCCTTTCGCGCGGGAACGGCACATTATGTAGGAAACCGCTCGAAAATCTTTTTCGGTGCATTCTCAAAATGGCGGTGCGGAGATGCCCGCGAAGCGTTTTTGAACGCCGTTTAAAGCAGTAAAATAATGCGGCAAAGCCAAAAAGCAGGGGCGGCCCAGCCGGGCCGCCCCCAACACAAAACAATTATCATTTTATCATTTTCCGGCCAGCGCGAGCAGGCGCGCCTTTTCTTCCCGCATGATCTTCAGGGAAGAATCAGTCTCATCGGTGAAGCCCCACTCGTTTTCGAGCAGGTCGATCAGGCGGTCGTACGTTTTCGCGGCGGCAGAGTAATCCCCGGTTATCTCGTTGATGTCGGCGATTCCCATCAGCGCGTCGGTGTACCGCGGACGTTTCTTGTCGGCGGAGAAGGCGCGTTCGTAGCAGTCTACGGCCTTCCCGTAGTTGCATTTTGACGCGTAATACTGCGCCGCCTCAAAGAGGACGGCGTCGTTTTCCGGCTCTTTGGCAAGCAGGTCTTCGATGATCCTGTCCGCCACGGGTTCGTCAAAACGGGCCAGCGCTATATAGGCGCGGTAGACGTGCTTCATCACCGGGTGGGCCTTCTCAAGCTTGCAGTACCGGTCGAGCCAGTACTCGGCCTCGTCGGCGCGGCGGTCGGCGATTAGGTTGTCCAGAAGGTACATATACGACAGCGAGGCATCCGGGTTGCTCTTCACAACCTCCAGATAGAAGTTGATTGCCTTCGTGTGGTTGGCGACGTTCCAGTCCCAGACCGCGTGGTTTTCGGCCTTCTGCAGTATCCATTGGCAGGCCTTTTCTTCCGGGTGGCTCCTGATCGCCTCTTTCGCGTAGCGGGCGGCCTTCTTTCCCTCCGAATTCATGCTGTGCCAGTAGAGGTACGCGAGCAGTTCCGTCGCGCGCTTTTCGTGCTGCTCAGAGCCGAGCTGCCCCTTCAGGAATTCCTCGAACTCCCGGTACACGTCGCGCGGGAGCTCCTCCTCCGCGTCCATACGGTTTTCGATGCGGTTGAGCCGCTGCTCCGATGTAAGGTCGAAAAGGTCGTCAATGCTTGTGCCGAAAATTTCAGCCAGAAGCGGAAGCGTGGTGATATCGGGCATTGCCACGGCGTTTTCCCATTTTGAGACAGACTGCGGGCCGATTCCAAGCCTGTCCGCCAGCTGTTCCTGCGTCAGCCCCGCCTTAAACCGGAGCTGTCTGATTTTCTTTCCCAGTTCCATAATTTTCACTCCTCAAAAATACGTTTCTGCGATCCGGATCGCGGTCTCATTATAGGAAACCGTCGCGGGCGGCGCAATAACGCGGATTTCGAGTTCCTTCGCCTGACGGTTGAGTTGAAGGAGAGTTGAACAATATTTAAACAATGTTGAAAATAAGTTGAAAGAAGGAGGCGCCTCTTAAACGAAGTGCCCCCGTAAAGTTTTGCGCGCGCCTTACGACGTTCGCTTTTGACGGAACGTCAGACGCTCGGCCCGAACGCGATGATTCCCTTTTTGATCAGGCGCGCCTTTTCGTCCTTCAGAACTATCGACGACCTGTCGCCGAGTTTTTCGATGACCGCCGCCGAGTTGACGCCTTTGACCTCGACGTCCGGGTACTGGGGCGCCGTTCTGAACATCACGGTCTCCGCGTCGGTCGCTTCCGCCGCGAAAAACTCGCAGATAAGCAGTTTGCCGTTGATTGTCACAGTAACTCTCATGGTTGATTCTCCTTTCAAAATTACAATCCCGCAGCCTTCACGCCAACGCCTTCCCGCCGCCATCACGCCGCTGCCGTCACGCGCTGACGCCCTTCACGCCGCCCTTGTTGAACGCGCGCTTCAGCTCCCTCTTGAGGTCGCGCTCGGTCTGGAACCTGTCCGCCTCGTTCACGTACGCGACGATCTTCACGCTGACGCCGTCGTCGTTGAACGAAGTAATGCCCTTGTAGATCGGCCCCTCCTTGATCGCCGGAATCTTCTCCGCAATCGTTGAAAGGCTGTCGTTGATCACCTGCTCGACCTCCTCGACAGTCGACGAGCCCGCGATCGAGATCTCCGCCGTGACGAGCGACAGTTCGTGCGACATGTTGACTATGTTGGAAATTGCCGAGTTTTTGATGATTTTCACGTTTCCGCTGATATCGCGCAGCTTGGTGTTGCGGATGCCGACCTCGAAAACCTCGCCCCGGAAGCCGTCGATCGTGACGATGTCGCCGATCTCGAAAACGTTTTCGAAGTTGATGAAAAGGCCCGCGACGATGTCGGCAACGAGGCTCTGCGTTCCGAGCGAGAACATCAGGGCCAGGATTCCGGCGCCCGCGAGAAGCGTCGTCGTGTCGACGCCGAACGCCGAGAGCACCGCGAAAACGCATCCGATTCCCGCCGCGTATCTAATGAAACTGTTTATTATTTTAATAAGCGTCTTGCCGCGCGTGGTGCCCGAGAAAACGAGCTTCAGGATCATCCGGATCAGCAGGCTGACCAGAACGATTACGATGACGATCGTTATCGAGCGGAGTATCGTCGGGCCGCGCTCCACAATGCGGGCGCCGATGTTGGCGACGTCCTTGATGTTCTCCTTGAAGATCTTGTTCGGGACGATGAAGCCGACCGCCAGGTAGATGACCGCGAGCACGATCAGAACGATCTTGACGATGGTCGAGGGTTTCATTTTTTCCTTCTTTTCCTGAGTTTTCTTATTATTTTCCATGACTGTCCTCCGTAAGCCGCGGCCGGCTTTCAAAATAATTCATCCGCCGCGAAAACGTTTTTATCTGATCAGCTGTCCGAGCACCTGAATTCTGTCGTTCCGGCCGGTTCCCGCGGGGATTGCGGTGACGGTCAGCATGTAGTTCGTCTCGCCGTCGGGTTTGAAATCGTCGCCGGCCTTAAAAGTATTTCCGTCGCGCGTCATTTTGTAGACCGTGCCGTCGGCGGCGGTGATCGTCGCCTCAAACGCGTCGAAAATGTGCTGCGGGTCGTCGTAAATCAGCTCGAAGCCCGTTCCCGGTCCCTTGTAGGCCCCGAAGTCGGCGTCAAACTTCACGCCAAGCACCGAGTTTTCTCCTCCCGCGGCGCCTCCCCGGACCTCAATGGAATCTTCCGCGAAGAGCATTTTCCGACCGCCTGCCGTGCAGTAGACCGACACCTTCAGGTCGCCCTCCGCGTTGATTTTGCCGATCGTTTTATACGCGTCCGTTGCGGGAACCGTCTCGCCTCCGCTCAGTTCGCGCAGCTTCGCCTCCTCGGCGGCGTTTTTGCCGGTGAACTCCCACGAGTACTCGGCCTTTTCAATCTTCCCGTCCGGGTCGTAGAATTTCAGTCTGAAGCCTACCGTTCCGTCGGCCGCCTGCGTGAGAAGCGCGATTCCGGCGTGCGGGTTGTCGCTGCCCGTGACGATCCTTTTCGAGATCAGAGTGGACTTCCCGAACCTGCTTTTGCCCGACACCTTGAACCTGTAGGCGGTCCCGGGAGTCAGCCCCTCGAAAATGCCGCGGTTCAGGCCCTCGTGGACCGTCTGCGTGCGCGTGTCCTCGTAGTCGTTTTCGAGCGTGACGAAAAGCTCGTAGCCCTTGAGGTCGGAAACGCGGAACGAAAAGTCGATATAGTCCGTCCCCACGTTGAAGCTGCCCGCACGCGCCGTCGGGAACGAGTTCACGGCGAAAATCATGAAAACGAGCGCGATAATGAACAGCGCCGCGAGCGCGGACAAAAATCTGACGCTGACTTTTTGGAAAGGGGCGCCGGCGGTCTCGTCGGATTTGGAGGCGTTTTTCGACTTTTTGCGCTCGTCGTTTTCCTCGTCACCGGAGTCGTTCTCCTCGCCGTCGTCCTTTTCATCCTTTTCGTCCGTGTCGTCCGGGTCGTCTGAGTCGTCTGAATCGTCCGAATCGTCATCGTCTCCGGAATCCTCTTCCTCGTCTTCCTCGTCCTCTTCTCCGGTTTTTTCTTCGTTTTCCTCGTTCGGGCCCTCGTTTTCTTCGCCCATGAGCATCTCCGGATTCAGCTCTCCGGTCGTGAAAAACTCCCCGGCCTGTTCGTTGTACTCTTCACTCATCCGTTTTTTCCTCCGTTTTCCGCCGCCTCGAGACGACGCCCCAAACTACGCCGACCGCGAGCAGCGCCGCAATAAGCACCCCGATGGCGATCCATACCGCCGCAAGTCCGCCTCCGTTCAGTTTGCCCACGGGCCTTCCCGTCACGTAGAACACCCCGAATCCGGAGGTTCCGAACGCGAGAAACGTGCCGTTTTCGTTTTCGACACGCTCCGCCGCCGGCTCGACCGGAATCAGATATTTTTCCAAAGAATGGCCCTCTCCGCGTTCACCGTCGGTCTGAAGTAGCGCATTAAGGTCCTCACTCGCGAACATGTTCGCGTTAAAGGGAAGATACACGGTCACTTTTTGCGTTGAGCCCGGGGTGCCCGCCATTTCGGTCCTGCTCGAGCCGCCGGCTTTCACCGTCTTCAAAATCGCGGTGTCGTAGACCGCGAGCAGATTTTTCGTGCCGTTTTCGTCCTCAAGAACGACGCCTGAAACACCGGTCTCGAACGCCCGGCCCTCAAATTTCAGAATAACAAGCTCGACAGACGGGTCCATAAGCTCAGGCGCCGGGAACGTCCAGATGCCCTCCGCGTGCGCTTGTTTCGGGTCGCCGCCGTCTATGACGAGCCGGCCGTTCGCGTGCGTGAGAAGCGACCCTATCCGCGCCAGATCGTCGTCCGTCAGGTGTTTTTTGCCCTTTTCGGTCAGCGAGTCGTAGATCGCCTTGACGATCCAGGCGTTTTCGTCCGCTTTTTCCACGTCCTTTTCCGCCTCTTCGAGCAGTCCGTGAATTCGGGAAACCGCCTTGCCGGCGTCTCCCGCTGTTATCGCGTAGGTGCCCTCTCCTTTATAAGGGAACGTGACCTTGCCGTCCGCGACCGTGGCGCCCGCAACCGTCGACACCGTGCCGTTCTTGTCTTTGACGACCACGTGGACCGTACCTTCCTCCGCGCTCTCCGGAATGCTGACTGAGATCAGCGCCTGCGTGCCTTCACTCTGACCGCTGCTTACCGACATCTCGTATGATTCGCAGATCCGTTCGTCCTCAGTGAATCCCGGCGTCGACGAGACGTGCTCTCCGACTTCTTTTTCAAGTTCCTCTTTTTCGCTCTCCTGAACGCCTTTGACCGTGAGCGTCGAACCGTCGTCAAGCGTTATCTCCGTCGCGACGTCCTCCGCTACGTCCTCCACCACCGGCGAGAAAATGCTCTCCCTCACGAAAAGCATGCTCGATCTGTATTCAAAATTATAGTTTTTCGACTCGCCTCCCGCGGGAACGACCTCGTAAATACCCGGTTTCCACCACATATTCGCGATTTCCGGCCGTTTTTCAAGCGAAGCCGGCGTGTCGCCGCCCACAAATCCCTCGTAAACGTACGTAAACGCGGGAAGCGTCCCCTCGTAGAAAATGAGATCCTTCGCGCCGACCGTCAGCACCGCCTTTTCCGCCGTGACCGCGATGGCGCCCTTGACGGTCACCCTGCCGTTTTCGTCGGAAACAAACGTATACGTGTAATAATCCTCGCCCGCGCGCGGGAACACGTCTATATCAAACCTGACCGTACCCGGAACGTCGGAGTCGCAAACAAGCTCCGGCATTTTTCCGCCGTAAACGCAGACCGCGTCCGGGTCCTTCAGTCTGACGTTTTCGACCTTCGGCCCGCTATGATCTTTCCCCCGCTCGGAAGCCGGCAGCACCTCGGGCACGTCCGCGTCTGCCGAGAGAATTCCGGACGAAACCGTGAAGTACCTGTCGCCCTCGCGGAGAGCGCCGTCCTTCCCGCCGTTTATATATAAAATATCATATTTGGAGATCTTGAGCGCGTCGTATTTTCCGAAAAGCGTCACGTAGACGTTGATTCCCTCGGTTATCCTGTCGCCGTCGTAGAGGTACTCCGGAAAATCCGGCAGGAAGACCACCCTAAGGCCTATCACAAAGCCGTCCAGGAACGCGTAAAAACCGTCTCTTTGGGCGTAAACCTCCGCCTCCGTCGTGGCCGCGTTGATCGCGTCGATCGCCGCGTCAAGCGTGTCATTGTATTTTTTGTCGGCGTTCGCGTCAGTTACGTGGCTGTGGTCGATGCTCCTCAGCTCCGCGATCACGTTCATTTTGAGGCTCTCGAGCGCGTTCATCGTTATCGTGTACGTGCCGTTCACGACCGTGACGTCGTAGTTGCCGGCCTGCGGGAACGAGCTCTCGTCAAACGAAACGCGAATCGTGTACGTGCCGGGTGCCGTGCCCGAGTCTCTGTGAACAAGGACCGACCCCTCCGGCTCTTCGCCGTCAAGAAATCCTTTAAAAGCAGCCTTAAGCGGCACGTCCGGTTCTCCCGACACGGAAGACGCGTCGACAGCCGCGATCTCGGCCTTTTTCTTCGTAATAGTCCACGGAATCACGATCGGGTCGTCGGTGCCGTCCGACCACACAAACGCGGCAGACGCGAGCGAAACAGTCGCCGTGTAGCTGCCCGCGTCGCGGCCGATCGTTCCCGATATTTCGTAGCCCGTTCCTGACGGAACAGGCAGGATCACTGGGAGGCCGTTGTACTCAAAAGTGTAGCTTCCGTTTAAAGCCGGTTTGTCGACCGGGTATCTCAACTCGTTTCTGACGGCCGACGTGTTGCTCGTAAGCGACGCGGTCCTTCCCGCACCGTCCGTGATTTCCGCCACGCAATAGAAACCGGAGCCGTTCGCGGCAGCCCCCGTGACGTTGTATACGCTTCCCGTCGCGACCTTTGTGTCTGCGCCGCCTGTTTTCACGTACCACGAATACTGAATCGGATACAGCGACGCCAGCGGGTGGTCCGCCTCGAAAACGACAGTCAGCACGCCGTCTCCCGGAAGATACGAAGGTGCGATCTGCGTCACTACCGACGGCGGATCGAGCGTCCAGTCCGCGTCGAAAATGTCGCCTCTGAGCGCCGTGGCAGAGTCGCCCGGATTAAGCGTTAGCGACCTGTTTCTCGACTTCCAGCCGCCGAACGAGTAGCCGTTCGCGGAAAGAGCCGCCGGCGCGTTGAAGGAGTTGCCCAGAAGCGTCATTACCGAAGCGGGGGCCGTTCCCGAACCCGCGGCGTCCGTTCTGAACTCTGTCTGGCACCAGATATTTCCGTCGTACATGGCCGGTGAGGAGAGCTCCGCGGAACCCGTCGAATAAATATAGATCGCGCCGTTCCCGCTGATCCTCGCCGCCGTCAGCTTCCCGTAAACCTCGAAGGCGTTTATGCCCGTTCCGGGAGCGATTCTTATTTCCGCGTCCGTCATGTTCGCGGCGAATTCCACCGACGCTCCGTTTTTGACCGAAAATAACACGTTTTTGTCAAAATTCTCCGTCCCGGTTACGGGCACGCTCGCGTTGTAGAAAACAAGCTTCACGTTTTTCGTAAATTCGACCGTCTTCGGGAGAAGCATTCCCATAATGTTCACTGTTATCGGGCTTTCCGTATAGCCGCCCAAAGCGCAGACGGTTCCTCCCGAGGGAGTCATGTCGAGCGCCGACTGGAGGTCGAGATAGCAGTCGCTGTAGGTCATCGAACTGCCGGCGAACGAAAGATTGCGGTAAAACAAAACCTGGCTGTCAATACTGTTGATTTCGACCGAATCCGGAAGCCTGCCGGTCCTGTAAAAACCCACGCCCGTGGCGGAAACCATGCCCCCGCCCTCGATGAACGGATACGCGCTGTTAACGTTGTCGAACGTGACGTTACTCTGCGACGCGAAAAACGTGAGCGCGTCTGCGCCGGAAGCCGGCAACCTGAACATCGGCCCGGTGAACCCGCCGGCGCGACGGAATGTGATCGCGCGGCCTTCGCCGAAATCAATATTAATACTGTTGCTCAGGTCGAACGTACTGCTTATATAGATAACCGCGGGGTCGGTTCCCTCGTTGGTGATCGTGATCGCGCCTCCGCCCGTCATGCCCGCTGCCGCCGCCTGAAACGTCGTGAAATCGCCGGAGTTCGAATACGAGTCGGTATATATCACGCCAGCGGCCGCATGTCCTTTATTTCCGGAAAAAAGACACAAAACGGCAAGCACGACCGCGGCGAACAGTGTCGCGGCCGCAATTGCCGTTTTCGCGGGTTTGGGCATAGTCATTTTTGTGAAAGAATCCGCTTTGGGCATAGTCATTTTTGCGAAAGAATCCGCCCCGCCCTTGTTGCTGGTTTGTTTTTCCGGAATTAACTGTTTCAACGTCTGTCCTCCGCCGGCGCTTTTCCTTGTCCTTCCGGACCGTTTATGTTGTATGCTCACGTCCGCGCGACTGCGCGCGTTTCAATCAATCATTTCCGGTTATTATTATACTACTGGTGCGCGCGTTTTTCAATATCGGGCGGTGTTTCTTCACGTTTCTTCGAAAAGCTTTTAAGATGTTTTAATGCCTTGAAAGCACGCGCCGAAAACCGCCTTGAAAGCATGCGTCGGAAACCGTGTCATTCGTACTCCACGTCCGTCAAAAACAGCCCCCTCGCAGGCGCCGTAAAGCCCGCCTCGCCCCGGTCGCCGCTCTCGAAAACCCTTTTCACCGCGCCTTCGTCAAGCTCGCCGCACCCTATCGAGAGAAGCGTCCCGACGATGATTCTCACCTCGTTGTAGAGAAAACCGTCGCCCGTGAGGCGTATGGTCAGCATATCTCCTTCGACGTCCGCCCTCGCCTCGAAAACCGTCCTCACCGTGCTCTTCTTTTTCGGAACAGCCGTCGCGAACCCTCTGAAATCGTGCCCGCCCTCGAGCTCCCGGCACGCCTTTTTTATTTTATCGATATCAAGCGTTTTTCCGTAGGCATAGACGTATTTGCGCCTGAAAACGGGCGGCTTTGCTTTCAGAAAAACGTAGTACGTGTACGTTTTGCGGCTCTTGGAAAGCCTCGCGTGGAACCTCACGTCGCAGATCTCAACGAGGTCGACCGAAACGGTCTCCGGAAGGTACCTGTTGAAAACCTCCTTCACCTCTTCTGCGGTCCGCTCGCCGTCCAGGATCACGTTCGCCGTCTGGCACGTCGCGTGAACTCCCGCGTCCGTTCTGCCGGCCCCGTTCACCGGAGTTTCGCGTCCGTTGATTTTCGAAGCGATCGCCTCGAGGCGGCCCTGAACGGTGTCGGTCTCCGTTCCCGGCTGCTTCTGCCAGCCCTTGAAGTCCGTTCCGTCGTAGGAAACCGTCAGTTTGTAATTTGTCTGTTTCACTTTTAAACGCTCCCCCTCGGGTCAAGTTTACGTATAATATTCTATCACAACACGCAGCTTTGTAGCAACGTGAATTCAATTGTATACCGATTGATCGCGCATCCGCACGTTAATTTGTACGCAAAAATGAACCAAACCGCGTGTTTAGTTCAATTTTACGCTTGCGCGCGTTCTGTTCACGTTGTATAATTCGCTTAATTCCCGCTCCGGGCGGGAAAAACGCTATTTTACGAGGAGTTTACCGATGGACAGTTCATTTTCCGGTTCAATTTTCGCCGACAGGCTGAATTTACTTCTTGAACAAAACAACCTGAAACAGGTCGACTTGATAAAACTTGCGGAACAAAAAGGCGCAACTATCGGAAAAAGCCGCCTTTCGCAGTACATTTCCGGGAAAACGGTCCCGCGGCGCGGCGTAATTGAACTTTTCGCGGACATTTTCGGCGTCGACCCCGACTGGCTCGCCGGCACAAAAGACGATCCGGAAGTTCAGGCCCACGCCGGAACGGTTCAGGCACCCGGCAAGCGCACCTTCAGCAAGTCCGCCAAGCTCGACAACGTCCTCTACGACGTCAGAGGCCCCGTCGTCGACACCGCCGCCGTTATGGAGAGCCAGGGCACACACGTTCTCAAGCTCAACATCGGCAACCCGGCGCCGTTCGGCTTTCGAACGCCCGACGAGGTCATTTACGACATGCGCATGCAGCTCACCGACTGCGAGGGCTACTCCGACTCGAAAGGCCTTTTCAGCGCGCGCAAAGCAATCATGCAGTACTCCCAGCTCAAAAACGTCCCCAACGTCGCCATCGAAGACGTCTACACCGGCAACGGCGTCAGCGAGCTCATCAACCTCAGCATGCAGGCCCTTCTCGACTCGGGAGACGAGGTTCTCATTCCCGCCCCCGACTACCCTCTCTGGACCGCGTGCGTCACCCTCGCCGGCGGCCGCGCCGTCCACTACCGCTGCGACGAACAGGCCGACTGGTACCCGGACATCGCCGATATCAGGAAGAAGGTCTCTTCGCGCACTAAGGCCATCGTCATCATCAACCCGAACAACCCGACAGGCGCACTCTACCCGCGCGACGTACTCGAGCAGATCGTCGAAGTCGCCCGCGAGCACAACCTGATCATTTTCTCCGACGAGATCTACGACCGCCTCGTGATGGACGGCCTCGAGCACATCTCGATTGCCTCCCTCGCGCCGGACCTCTTCTGCGTCACGTTCAGCGGCCTCTCCAAATCCCACATGATCGCGGGCTTCCGCATCGGCTGGATGGTCCTCAGCGGCAACAAATCCGTCGCCTCCGACTACATTCAGGGCCTCAACATGCTCGCCAACATGCGCCTCTGCTCCAACGTTCCCGCCCAGTCGGTCGTCCAGACCGCGCTCGGTGGCTACCAGAGCGTCAAAACGTACACCGTTCCCGGCGGCCGCATTTACGAGCAGCGCGAGTTCATCTGGAAGGCGCTCAACGACATTCCCGGCATCTCCGCCGTCAAGCCCAAGGCTGCGTTCTACATCTTCCCGAAGATCGACACGGCCCGGTTCAACATCACGAACGACGAAAAGTTCGCGCTCGACCTCCTCCGCGAAAAGAAGATCCTGATCATCCACGGCGGCGGCTTCAACTGGCCCGAGCCCGACCATTTCCGCGTTGTCTACCTGCCCCGCGTCGAAGTTCTCGAGGACGCGGCCGAAAAGATGAAGGACTTTTTCGCGCACTACAGGCAGAGATAAACCCGAGTCATAGGTAAGCGCTGCAAACACCCATTTCAGAAGAACAGCGCCTCCCGCTAAGAATTTCGGCGGGAGGCGCTTCATTTTTTTATTTTAAGTGAAAAGTCATTACCGCGACGGCACATAAAACACAATTGACATCAAAAGTCATACAGGTCGTTGTTTTTTTTTTTACGTTGCGAAGGGTTAAACGTTTTCGTACATAAACGCGTTCCACGGGAAGTTTTTCCACTCGTTCACGTGCAGGCGGTGCATTTCCTCGGTGAGGAGGAGCATTTTGCCGACAGCGGGGATTTCGGGGGTGAACTCGTAGAAGTCGCCGTCGACGTAGAGACCGAACTTCGAGGTGTCGGTGACGATCGGGAGCGAGAAGATGACCTCGTAGCTGAGATCGAAGTGCCAGGGCTCGCCGAGCTTCGTGCCGTCGTAGTGGATTCCGGAGTGGTCGATCGTCATGATGCCTTCGCCGCACTCCTCGGTGGTTTGAAGGTGCTTCATGTAGTGGTCGGGCGGCATGTAGCCGAGCTTCATTTGGCACGAGTAGGAGTAACCGGGGTCGCGGCGGATGTCTTTGATCGTCTTGACGCGTTCCTGCTCGACCCATTTTGTGACGGTTTCGGGAATCACGCAGCCGTCGTCGAAGGGCACGAAGTCGTAGTAGTCGTTGACGGTCGCGCCGTTGCCGCACTCCTCGCATTTTATGTAGTCCTCGGTCGCGGTCATCCGGAGCTCTGCGCCGCACTTCGGGCAGACGTAGCACATATCGCTTAAGCGCTTGCACATTCCGTGCTTGTGCTTCCACTTGATGCGCTGCTCTTTCTGCCAGAGGTAGTCGTCGAATCGGCACGCGTCGTTGATCGCGGCGTCGATCTCCTCGGGCGTCATCGCGTCAAGCTGCTCGGGAGTGAAAAGGAGCGACAGCTCGGCTTCAACGCGGCCGTAGCGTTCGTCGAGGCACATTTTCGTGCTGGTCAGGTAGCTGCCTTTTATTTTCAGAAAATAGACCGGGATGCGGTAGTGCTTGATGAAGCGCGCGGTGCCGGGAACGACGGGCTGGTTGCAGCCGTAGATCGAACTCATGCCCTCCGGCGAAAACGCGATGCAGCCGCCCTGCCTGATGATCGAGTTCATGCCGCGCATGCTGAGCATGTCGCTGGTGTAGATTTTTTTCGGGATGATGTTCATCATTTTGAACACCGTGTGCAGGTGCGAGCGGAAAAACTCGTTGTAGCCGGCGACGATGTTGATCGGTCTGGGGTACGCGGCCTGCATCACGAACGCGTGGTCGAGGCGCGAGAGGTGGTTCCAGATCAGGAAGCACGGGCCGTCGCAGTCGCTGATGCTGTCCTTGACGGTGACGTGGGGCCGGTACTTTTTCGCGATGAAGCCCGACATCAGAAAATGGTAGATCCAGTAGTAAAAACGGTTCGGGATCTTGTATTTTCGCTTCGCGAGCTGCATTTGGAGCGATTCTTTTTCTTTTTTCATGCGAAAATCCCCTAATAAATTAGTTATCCGGTTTGCGGGTCAGGCGCTGCTTTCAGGAGTTGCGCTCGAAGGCGAGCTTTCTTATCGCGCGCACGTAGGAGTCGTCGCAGCCGCAGCAGCCGCCGATGTACGTGACAAAATCAAGCGCGGGCTCGATCTCCTTCGCGAACTGTTCCGCTGTGTATGCGACCTCGGTTTTGCCGTCGGAGCCCGTTATCGGGAGGCCGGCGTTTGGCTTGAAGAGAAGCGGAAGGTTCGTTTTTTCCGAAAATTCGCGGATGATCGGGACGGCGGCAACCGGCCCCAGCGAGCAGTTCATGCCGATGGCTGAAATTCCGAGCGGCTCGAGCGTGTCGATAACGTCCTGCACCGAGTTGCCGAACATCGTCTTGCCGACCTTTTCGAAAGTCATCGCGCAGAAAACGGGCACGCCGGTCTTGAGCGCCTCCTCGGCCGCGATCCGCATCATCTCGAGGTCGATAAAAGTCTGAAGCAGAATGATATCCGCTCCTGCGCCGACGCCCGCGTCGATCATTTCGCGGTAGATCGCCCTGCACTCGTCCTCCTCGAGGTCGCCGTAGGGCTCGAGGAGCATCGTCAGCGGCCCGCAGGAAAGGCACGTCTTGACGCCGGTACCTTCCGTCGCCTTTTTTACGATTGAGACGCCGCTCGCGACGACTTCGACCGGGTCGAGCTTTGAAGCCCTTTCGACGGCGGGTCTGTTCGCCCCGAACGTGTTGGCGAGAATGATCTCCGCCCCCGCGTCGACGTATCTTTTTACGAGTTCTTCAACGAACTCCGGATGTTCTATGTTGTAGCGCCAAACCGGCACTCTCGCGACGCCGTGCGCGTCCGCTATCGCCCAGAGCGAAGTTCCGATTGCTCCGTCAAGAAACACAAGTTTGTTCATTTTTTCCTCCTGTCCGGTCTTTTTCCGTCCGTTTTATTTTCGTCCTGTCTGCCGCGAAAATCAAATCGCGCCTGCCTGTTTCAGTTTTTTGTAGATCGCCTCAGCCATCCTGTAGAAGCCGATGTCGTTCGGGTGGGTGCCGTCTACCGTGCAGTTTTCGCGGTCGCGCTTTCCGAAAAGAGCCCTGCCGTCGAGCAGCAGAACGTTTTTGTCGCCGCGCCTTTTGGCGTTCCTGTACGTGCGCCTGATCACCTTTAGCCTTTCGGGCGAGGAAGCGTCGGTGTCGGGGTCCGGATTCGACACGAAAATGACTGGCGTCAGCGGGTGTTTTTCCCTAAAAGTAAGGAAAAGCCGCTCGTGCGTAGCAGCCAGGTGCTCAGCGCCCGGCGCGTTGTAGTCATAGTCCATAACGAACGCCTTTACGTCAAGCCCGGCAATATACTCCGCGATCGCGGTCTCGCCGAGAGCCGACCCGGAAAAGCCGAGATTAATAAAATCGGTGTTGCTCCACTTTGAAATGTACGCCTGGTACGCGTTGTCAGGCCGCGAGGGGCATGCCCCCTGCGTGATCGACGAACCGTAGTAGACGATCGGGAGGCCTTTTTTGTAGGCGATGCCGTGGCCTGCGGAGGCGTTTTCGGGAAGGCCGATCGTAAGCGAGACGACGTCGTTGTAGTTCGGCATCCAAAGAATGTAATTCCTCATTTTACCGCCGGGAAGAAGTTTCTCGACGGAGTAGCCTGTCGCGTCCTGCGACTCGGTGACGTTTGCGTAGTGGCCGGGAATGAACGTCGCGACAAACTTCTCGACAAGCTCCCCCGTCTCCGTCAAAGTCTCCTCGAGCAGGACAAAACCGCTGCTTCCCGTTGCCGGCATGTGGTTCACGACGGCAAAAACACCGTACTTCACCGTGACCGACATCCTGTCCGCGTCAGTCGAAAACCGCACCCTGCCGCCGGCAGTGCAGAAATTCAGTCCCTCAACGGAAGGGCTGACCGCCTTCGCCACGTCGTACGGCATGCGCAGAAACCGCCCCGCCTTTTCGTCGTAAAAAACTCCGTAAAGGTCAAAACAGCCGCCCGGAATTCTCGTAAACTTCTGCCCCGGTGACAGTTTATACCCCAAAGGTCTGAAATCCTTGCCGGCATCTTCTTTATTCATCACTTCTGAAACCTCTTGCGCGTCAAAAATCAATTTCCGGGAAATAACCGGAGCCGCTCTTTAGTCATGCCGGAATGATACCACTTTCCGGGCGTTTTTGCAAGAACACGTTTCACTCCGGTCTACTCCGGGTTCTGCTCCGCCGCCGGCGCACAGCCGTTTTCACAGCGCCGGCTGGAACGGAAAAGCCCGGATTTCCCTAAAACTAAAGGAAATCCGGGCTTTTCCCCGGCGGCCGGCCCCATAAACCCGGAGGCCGGCCGCCCCCTTTTTAAAAACCACTGCTGAATCAGCCTCTCATCGCCTGCTCGACCATATCGCCCAGACGGACTCTGACCGCGTGGATGTAGTTGTCGTCGTTGGTGTACGTCACGACGCTGGTGGTGATCTTCGAAATCAGGTTCTGAACCGCCTCGGTGCCGAGCTTTTTCTCGAGCATGCAGAGCATCTGGTAGTCCTCGATACCGTCGCGGATACCCTCGAGTCTTATCGTCGAAATCGGCTCGAAGATCCTGTACTTGTAGCCGCTGTAGATCAGGCAGCCGTCGCCCTGTGCCGGTCCCGGCCAGTTGGTCGTGTTGTCCCAGAAGTTCACCTTCCAGACGTTGACGCCCCAGTAGAGAAGACCGGTGACGCCGAGTTGCTTCATCTGCCACAGCGAGACGATCGTCTCGGTGCCGTCGGAAAGGATCTGCCAGTTGACGTAAGGCTGCGTCGGGTTGATGCAGATGTACGTCCAGAGCTCGTCGCCCTTCGCGACTTCGGGCCTTACCCTGTCGAGATACGTGCCGAACATGCGGTCGTGCTCAGGAGACTGAAGCGTCGAGGAGCCTTTCACGAACGTCAGTTCGCGGGGCGTGAACGCATCGAGCTTCGGGCAGTAGATGTTCGTGTACTTCATAACGAATCCGACCGAGTCGTAATCCGCGGAAAGCTTGTTCGAAATAACCGTGCCGTCTGCCTTGAGCCAGAGGTTCCTCTCGAGCGGGATGACCATTCTGTAGTCCGGGTCCGAAGCGGCGGCCTGCTCGGCTCTGCTCTTAAGCGACTTGAAGTGCGCCGTCTCCCTCGGTTCGTCGGCCTCTCCGGGGTAGTAGATGACCTTCTTGAGCCACGCCGGTTTCTCCGTGTAGCCGTCGTTCCTGAGGTCGTCCCACACGCTGTAGTCGTAGTTGCCCCATCTGCCGGCGGTGACGCGCGGGTTCATCATGCACTGTATTCCGCGGCCGGAAGTGAGTCCGGAGGGAATGTCGGTCACGCTGATGCGGTACCTGAGGAAGAAGTCGTAGCAGTTGGTGTTAAGATTTGCAAGCTGCGCGTACTGTTCGTCGCTCTCATACTGGTTCCTGTCGGAGGAATACGAGTTGCCCAGGTAGTTGTACCAGACCGCGAACGCCGTCCTGAGTTCGGTCTCCTCGGAAAGCGCGAAATCCCACACCTTTACCGCGACGGCGGCGCGTTTGATTTCCTGATTCGTGCTGTTGTTGTAGACGTGGATCACGGAGTTGTACGTTCCCGCCTTCGTCTCAGGCTTCGTGGTGAGCTGGATGATGAAGCCCTGCGACCTGTTCGCCTTTATCTCGATCGGCTCGCCTCTGAGCGGCGGAAGACCGTCAGGATAGAGGAAGCTGTTGATGTTGTGGTAGTATTCGAAAAGGAGTACCGCGTCCACGGTGTCTCCGGTGGAGTTCGTGAACGGGTCGAGTTCGACGCGAACGGTTACGTCGCTCTTCGGGGCGAGGAAAAACTGCGCGTTTTCGGACTCGTTTTTGGCCATTCTGACGGTGTAGCCCTTGCGGCTGCCCGGTGTCGTGACCGTCTGCTTGAGTTTTTCGGTCGACTGCTCGAACCAGAGGCTCATGGTGCTGTCCTCGTTCGGCGCGGTCAGAACGGTATTCGCGAGCGGGTCGTTGTCGGTAATGCTCGTGTCTATGTTGAGTATGTACTTCTCAAGGCCGGCGGCTGCAAGCGCGCTGTTGCGGTCGGGGAAGATCTCGATTTTGGAAACGGTCATCACCGCGCCGTTCTGCGAGCCGATGGAAGACCAGTCGATCCTGAACCTGGTGAGCGTCGCCTGCTTTACAAGCGTCGTTGCGGTCATCTCGACGATGATCGGGTGCAGCGCGCCGTCAATGCTGTAAGAGCACGTGCCGGAGTCGCCCGCCTTCGGGGTCTGAGTGAACACCTCAAAAGAGCCGTCGCACTTTTCGTTGCTTTTCGCCCAGAAAACGATGTACGCCGCGTCGGATCCCTTAAGAGAGTCCTTGCCGGTGGTCTGCGAGTACTTCGTGACGTTGAAGTCGACGTGCGGGTCGCCCGATCCGCCTGTGAACGAAAATTCGATTCCCTCGCTGCCCAGAGTTACCCTCGTCTGGTTTGTTTTCTCAAAAGCCTTCACCGTGTCGCTGTCCCAGCAGCTGAAAACGTTGAGCGCCTCGTTGTAGTCGGGCGCGGGCGTAGGCGTGGGAGTCGCCTCGGGAGTCGGCGTGTTTGCCGGCGCCTGTGTGGGAGTGGCGGTCGGCTGTTCGGTGTTGCCCGCTGTCGCATTTGCAGTCTCCGTTGCCGTCGCGTCACCCGTGCCTGTAGGCGCTTCGGTGTCCGTTCCGGGTTCTAGGGTGGGCGTCGTTGAAGGCTCTTCGGTCATGCCGGGCTGCTCGCTCTCCGTTCCGGTGGCTTCCGGTCCGGGAGTCGGCGTAGGCGTGGCTTCGGGAATCTCTGTATCAGGCGCGGCAGTTACATCAGGAGCGTCAGTCGGGTTTCCCGGCTTTCCTGTATCCTCCGCAGGCTGGGTCTCCGAAGGGCTGCCCGTTTCGTTGCCCGCTTCCGTTGCCTGTTCGGTCTCAGACGGCTGAACGGTCGGCGCAGGGTTCACGTTGGGCTTTTTGCACCCGGTGAGCATCACCGTGACGACCATCGCGAACGCAATCAGGGCCGCGATAATTCTGATCTGTTTCGTTTTCATTTTTTCTTTTCCTCCAGGGGATGCGAAAATGACGTTCACCCGTCTCCGGCCTGCGCGATTGTCCGCGATGCCGTCGGCCGGGTTGAATCGATATTTATTTTTCCCGAAAATCCTGTCCGGCCGGGAAACGTTCCGGCTATATTATACAATGGAAAAAAATTTTTTCAAAGATTTTCCTTGCGAAAATGACGAAAATGACGAAAATGACGGAAAAGCGGGAAATGCCGGAAATGCCGTGAAAAACACGCTCCGGAAATCCCCGCTTCCGAAGGCAGGACCGCCTCCGAAGGTCAGACCGTCAAAAAAGTCAGGCGCCTCAGCCTACTCCTCTTCCGCGCTCATCCGCTCGAAATCGAAGAACGACATCACGTCGTCCTCGGGCAGCCCCGCGAGCACGCCGTTCGTACGCAGAATGTCGACGACGGTTTTATTGAGCTTCGCGCGGTTCTGGAGGTCGCTGATGCTGCTGTAGGGCGTTCCCTCTTTTCCGCACTTTTCGAGAGACTCTCCCGCTGCGGTTCCGATTCCCGACAGCGCGCAGAACGGCGGCCTGAGCTTGCCGTCCTCCGGCACAAACCGCGTCGCCTCGGATTTGTACAAATCGACAGGCAGAAATTCGATATGCCTCGAGTACATCTCCATCAGCTGTTCATAAACTGTCAGCTGGTCGTCCTCCTTGTCGCTGATTTTGTGTCCCGGCCGCTTGATCTCGTTCATCGCCCGGTATGCCTTTTCGATGCCATAGAGCATGTTCGCACCGTCGAAATCGCCTACTTTAAGGGTAAAACGCGTTGCGTAGTACGCGAGCGGCTCGTAGAGCTTGAACCACGCCATGCGGACCGACAGCAGCACGTACGCGACTGCGTGGGCGCGCGGGAACATGTACTGGATCTTCTCGCACGACTCGAGGTACCAGTCGGGAACGTTGTGCGCCTTCATTTCGGCCTTCCACTCCGGCCAGTTCGGTGCCTTGCCCTTCGCGACGTTTCCTTTTCTGACGCACTCCATCACGTCGAACGCAAGCTTCTTTTCGCAGCCCATTTTGATGAGGTAGAGCATGATATCGTCGCGGCAGCAGATGCACTCGGAGAGCGTCGCGATGTTGTTCGCGATCAGGTCGGAGGCGTTGCCCTGCCAGACGTTCGTGCCGTGCGAGAGACCGGAAATTCTGACGAGTTCGGAAACCGTATGCGGCTGCGTAGCCTTCAGGAGGCCGATCGCGAACTGGGTGCCGAACTCCGGAATTCCGAGACTTCCCGTCTCAATAGTTATCGGAAGGATCGACTCGTCGAGGCCGAGCTCCTTAGGCGACGTGAAAAGCGAGATCACGCGCGGGTCGGAAATGTTGACCGAATCCGCCTTGATGCCCGTGAACGTCTCGAGAAGCTTCACGATCTCGGGGCCGTCGTGGCCGAGGATGTCGAGCTTCAGAATGTTGTCGTGCAGGAAATGGTAGTCGAAGTGGGTCGTTATCTTGTCCGAGTCGGCGTCGTCCGCGGGGTGCTGGATCGGCGTGAAATCGTATATCTCCATGTCCCGGGGAACGACCATAATTCCGCCCGGGTGCTGGCCCGTTGTGCGCTTTACGCCCTCAAAACCCGACGCGAGGCGTTCGATCTCTGCCTCGGTGGCCATTTTTCCCGTCTCCTCGAGGTACTTGAGCACGTACCCGCGCGCGGTCTTCTCGGCAAGGCCGGAGATCGTTCCCGCCCTGAAAACGTAGTCCGCGCCGAACATGACCTCGCAGTACTTGTGGGCGCTGGCCTGGTCCTCCGACGCAAAGTTGAGGTCGATGTCAGGCACCTTGTCGCCTTTAAACCCGAGGAAGGTCTCAAACGGAATGTCAAAGCCGTCCTTGACAAGCGGCGTCCCGCACTGAGGGCAGTCCTTGTCCGGCATGTCGCAGCCGGCCTCGTACTCCTGGTTGAAGAAAAACTCCTGGTACTTGCATTTCGGGCAGCGGTAGTGCGGCGGAAGCGCGTTCACCTCGGTAATTCCCGCCATATACGCGGCGAGCGAAGAACCTACGGAGCCTCTCGAACCGACCGTATAGCCGTTTTCGGCGGAGTGCGCGACAAGCTTCTGCGCGGCCATGTACATGACCGAGTAGTGGTTCGAAATGATCGCGTGCAGCTCGCGTTCAAGCCTCGCGGCGATGTGGTCGGGAACCGGATCTCCGTAGAGCTCGCGGACCCTCTTTTCGCAGATCTCGCGGAAGGTCTCGTCCGACCCCTCGATTTTGGGCGGGAAATTGCCCTCGGGAACAGGTCTGATTACCTCGATCATGTCCGCGATCTTGTTCGTGTTTTCGACGACGACCTCGTACGCCCTGTCGCCCAAGAACCTAAACTCGTCCAGCATCTCCTCCGTCGTCCTGAGATAGAGCGGCGGCTGGTCGGCGGCGTCCTTAAACCCGAGCGCCGTCTGCATAACGCATCTGTAGATCTCGTCCTCGGGATCCAGAAAATGAACGTCGCACGTCGCCACACACGGCTTCCCGAGCGCGTCGGCGAGCTCCAGAATCTTCCTGTTGCACTGCTCGAGCATGTGCACGGAGTCCGCGCGGCCCTCTCTTATCAGGTACATATTGTTGCCGGTCGGCTGCATCTCGAGGTAGTCGTAGAACGACGCCTTCTTAAGCAGCTCCTCCTCCGGTTCTTTTTCGAGAATCGCGTGGAAAAGCTCGCCCTCGGAGCACGCGCTGCCGACGATAAGCCCTTCGCGGAACGCCTCGAGCTCGAATCTCGGAATGCGCGGTTTCTTGTAAAAATAGTCAAGATTTGACTTCGAAATAAGCTTGTAGAGGTTCTTGAGACCGACAAGGTTCTTCACGAGAATGATGCAGTGCCAGGAGGGCGTCGTCCGTGCCTCCTCCTTCGTCTGCTTGCCCTGCTGGTCTGTCAGGTACGCCTCGATACCGTAAATGATCTTCAGCTTGAAGCCGTTGTCCTTGTTCGCGTTAAACATGTCCGGGTACGCCTGGACGACTCCGTGGTCGGTGACCGCCACCGCCGTGTGCCCCCAGTCGACAAGCCTTTTCACAAGCGCCTTCGGCTTCGTGAGGGCGTCCTGCGCGCTGAGACATGTGTGGAGGTGGAGCTCCACGCGCTTCTTTTCCGCCTTGTCCTCGCGCTTCGGCGGCGTGAATTCGGCCGCGTTTCTGATAAAAAGCGTCAGCTCCTTCGAGTATTTGTCGTAGTTGACCTCGCCGTAGAGCGTGACCCACCTGCCCTGCGCGAACTTTTTCGAGACGTAAGGAAGGTCCTCCGCGTCGAAAAAGAACTTGCACGTGATCGAATATGTGTTGTCGGTGACGCTCACGAGAGCGATGTACGAGCCGCTCGGGATCTGCTTCGCCTCGAATTTGAAAATGCGCCCGCGCACGGCAATGTAGCCTACGTTCGGGTTGACCGTCTCCATTTTGACCGGTTCGTCGAGTATCTCTCCGCCGATCAGAATCACGTTGCCCTTGCTGTCCTTGCGCGGTTCCTCGCCCTCCTGAGGAGTGAGGATCCTCTTCCGCCTTGAGCCGCCCTTGCCTCTGTAGGTGTCACCGCCTCTCGCACCGCCGCCGTAGCCCGCGTACGCATAGCCCTGGCCGCCGTTTTTCGACCTGCGGTTCTTCTCGGTGCGGTTTTTTTTGATCGTCTCGTTGATTTCCTTCTCGTACTGCTCCTCGTCTATCGCAGGACCGACAGCCTCCTCGGGCTCGTTTTCAGCCCGCTTCGCCTCGTCCGTGTCCTTTTTTCTGATGCCGAGGTAGAACGGAACATCCGTGCCGAAAGTGTCCGCCAGAAAGTCGCTCAACACCTCCTGAATTTTGCCCGCCGCCAGAATCGAGTGCGAGACCTTGTCCGTGTACACGTAAAAACCGTCGAATGTGATTTTGCGGCGCGTGTTTGCGGACGAGAGAACCGCCTGCGCACCCGGGTTGTTCACCGAGAGAAAGCTCAGAATGTGCTTCCAGAGCCTGGCCTTAAGTTCGGGCGACGCAACTGTCTCCTGGTAAGTAACGCCCCACCTGAGTCTGATAAGAACCGCGCAGCTGCCTGCGCCGGCTTCCTTCCTGAACGACTCGAGCGCCTCTGTATACAGAATGTTCTCCTCAGAGTACATCTCGACCGCGAAGGCGTTTTTGCTCCTGTCGGCCGTTATTCGTTTAATAATATATCTGTCTGCCATGTTTTTCTCAAAAATGAACCGTTAAAGTCGCGGATCGTCCGCTAAAAATTGCCGGAAACAGCCAAAAACTGTTGAAAAATGTTGATAATCGGCAAAGTCCCCAGTTCCCGACCGGAAATTTAAAGGGAAACGCAAAGGGTAACTGTAAAGGGGAATCAAAAGGGGACCCGAAAAGACCCCCTTTTTTCCTTAAAACCGTGTTAACTCCGGCAAACCGGCATCCGTTTATCAGGGCAGCAAAGCGTACCGCGGTTTAAAAGCCCTCCGGCTTTTCAAGCTTCGGCAATGACCTTCTTAAGCCTCGCGAATCTCGGCAGACCGTCCTCGCGCGGGTAGTCCGCCTCGCCCTGAATCAGCGGAAGCGCGTACTCGATGAACTTTTCGTTCACGAAGTTGCCCTCTTCGTTAATCCACTCGCGCGGCACCTTTTTCTCGGTGTTCGCAATCTCGGACAGCGGAATCAGCTTCATTTCGCAGCCGTACTCGCCGTTTTTGCCGGTCGTGCGCTCAAAGCCCACGCAGAAGTCCGTCTTCCCGGCGACAGCCATCTCGACGGCCGTCTTTCCCGCCTCGAAAGCCTCTTCGACGTCGGTCTTCGAACCGCAGTGGGATGCGCACCTCTGAAGCAGGCTGAGTTCGATCGTCCTGACTCTGTATTCGGGAATCGCCTCGCGCAGCATCTCGCCCAGCGCCGTCGCGACGCCGCCCAACTGAGCGTGGCCGAACTTGTCGCGTTTCCCGCTGTCGGCAACGTACCTGCCGTCGGCGTACTTGATGCCCTCGGAAGCGGCTATCATGCAGTTGCCGTTGTTGGCGCGCGCGATCTTTGCGGCGTCCTCGAGGAACTTCTCCCTGTCAAAAGGAAGCTCCGGCAGATAGATGAGGTCCGGACCCGCGCCTTTCATGGCCGCGAGAGCCGAAGCGCCCGTGAGCCAGCCCGCGTTCCTGCCCATGATCTCAACGACCATGATGCTTCCCTTGTCGTAAACGCGCGCGTCCTGGTAAACTTCCATAAGAGAAGTCGCGATATACTTGGCGGCGCTGCCGAAGCCCGGGCAGTGGTCGGTTCCGTAGAGGTCGTTGTCGATCGTTTTCGGCACGCCCATCACGCGGCACTCGTAGCCGGCCTTCTGCATGTACTTGCTGACCTTGTTGCAGGTGTCCATCGAGTCGTTGCCGCCGTTGTAGAAGAAGTACCTGATGTTGAACTGTTTGAAAACCTCGAGCAGCCGCTTGTAGTCCGTCTCGTCCTCCGCCGCGTCGGCAAGCTTGTACCTGACGCTTCCGAGCGCAGAGGAAGGCGTGTTTTTGAGGTAAAAAAGCTCCTTCTCGTCCTCGCAGCCTATGTCGTAGAGCTTTCCGTCGAGAATGCCCCTGATTCCGTTGGCGGCGCCGTAAACCTTCGTGATGCAGCCGCTTTTAAGAGCCGTCAGGAACACGCCCGCGGCGCTTGAATTGATTACCGATGTGGGTCCTCCGGACTGTCCGAAAACCGCAGCTCCTTTTAATTTAGCCATAATAATCTCCTGTTTCATTTTTCCAAAACGGGGGTCTCTCCCCCGGTAATTTGTCTGCCGTAACATTATACAACAGCGCCGCCGGTTTTTCAATAGCGGCGGCGCGTTTCGTCATCATTTCGTCATCATTTTCGAATATTCTTCACGGCGGTTTCACGGACTTTTTTCCGGCCGCTCTTCAGCCGGTTTTCAGCCTTTTTCCCCTTTTTTCACCCCGGAATCTGCCCGCCCGGCAGCTCGAAGTACACGGTCTCGTACGGTCTCAGATCGTACCTGATCGCGTAGTTGTAACCGTCGCAGGCCATTTCCGCCGCCTCGAGCGGCACCGTCCCGTTTGATTTCGGATTTTCCGACGGCAGCGAATCGTAGGTGCTGAAGACCCTTTTATAAAGGCCCGGAACAGGCGCGCCGCAGTTGTAGCCGTCGATCCTGACAGGCGTGAAGTTGCAGATCGCGAGGATCGCGCCGTCGTAGTTCCACGGGTTGCGCCTGATAAAGCTTATCGTCGACCGCACCGCGTCGTACCTGTTCACCCACTCAAAAGTTACCGGGTCAACACTGACGTCGTCGTGAAGGGTCGGATACTTCCTGTAGACCGCGTTGAGCGCCCGGATCTCCTCCATGACGTCCCTGTGGCCGGGATCCTCCGCGAACCCCCAGTCGATCTGCCGTGCCTCGGACCACTCGCCGGTTTCCGCGAATTCCTGCGCCATGAAAATGAGCTTCTTGCCCGGGTGCGCGAACTGGTACGCGTAGAGCGTTTTGAGCGCGCCGAATTTGTCCTGAACGCTGCCCTGCATCTTGCCGAAAAGCGACTTTTTGAGGTGGACGACCTCGTCGTGGGACAGAACGAGCACAAACCTCTCGGTGAACGCGTAGTCGGCCGTGTGCGTCAGCGCGTCGTGGTGCCAGCCCCTGAACACCGGATCGGTCTCAAAATACTTGAGCGTGTCGTTCATCCAGCCCATGTTCCACTTGAACATAAAGCCGATTCCGCCCTCGCGCACCGGCGTGGTGACGCCCTGCATGATCGAGGAATCCTCCGCGATGAGGTACCCCTTCGTGCCGTCCTCGATCGCGACGCTGAGCTGCTTCAAAAACGCGATACTGTCGAGGTTCTCGTTGCCGCCGTATTTGTTGGGCCGCCACTGCGCACGCCCGAAGCTCGTGTAGAACATCGCGGCGACGGCGTCGACCCTGAGCGCGTCAATGTGAAATTCGTTCAGCCAGTAGCACGCGTTCGAGATCAGGAAGCTTCTCACCTCTGGCTTCGAGTGGTCGAACGCCTTCGTGCCCCACTCCGGGTATTCCGCGAGCAGCGGGTCGGGCGATTCGAAAAGCGCCGTGCCGTCAAAATTCTCGAGCCCGAACGGGTCCTTCGGAAAGTGCGCCGGCACCCAGTCGAGAATGACTCCGATGCCGCAGCGGTGCATTTTGTCCACAAAATAGCGGAAATCGTCGGGGTTCCCGTACCTGCTCGTCGGCGAGTAGAAGCCCGTGACCTGGTATCCCCACGAGCCGTCGAACGGGTGCTCGCAGATGCCGATCAGCTCCACATGCGTGAAGCCCATATAGTTCACGTAGTCGGCAAGCTCGTCCGCGAGCCGTCTGTATCCCACAAATCCGTCGGGGTTTTCTCTGTAGTCCTTTTTCCATGAACCGAGGTGCACCTCGTAGATCGACATCGGCCTTGAAGCGGCCTGCCCCGCGTCGACGGTCTCCATGTACGCGCCGTCTCCCCACACGTATTCGGAACCGTCCCATACGATCGAAAGCGCGGAGGGTCTTTTTTGCGAAAACGAAGCTACCGGGTCAGCCTTTTTGCGCAGAATTCCGTCCGCGCCAAGCACCTCGTACCTGTAAACGGTCCACTTCCCGGCCCACTTCACGAACGTCTCCCAGACGCCGCCGGCGCCGCGCTCCATGTCTACCGTGTACGAGCGCTCCTCGTTCATCTCGACACCTCGCCAGCCGTTTCCGTCGATCGAGACCCTGAGTCTCACCGCCCTCGCGTTCGGAGCCCAGACCGCAAACGAGACGCCCCGCACGCCGTCCTTTTCGCAGATGTGCGCGCCTAGTTTTTTATACAATTCGTAATCCGTTCCCTCGTGAAACAGATAGCTGTCGTAGTCGGTAAACAAGCCGGGCAAACCTCCTTATAAAATCAATCCGCGCCATTCCTGCGCTTCCTGTTGCCGTGATTTTCTTCGTAAAACGCGCACCATTCTTTTAGCGTGCACTCTTCGCAAAGCGGATTCCGCGCCCTGCAGACCGCCCTTCCGTGGTCGACCATCCTGTGGCAGAATTTCCCGCTCTCTTCGGGCGGAACGATCTCGCGCAGGTCCTGTTCGATTTTCGCCGGGTCGTCGCTCTCCGTAAATCCCAGCCTCTTCGAGATCCGCGAGCAGTGAGTGTCGACGACGTACGAAGGCTGCCCGAACGCGTCACCCAGAACGAGATTTGCCGTCTTCCGCCCCACCCCGGAGAGCGCCGTCAGTTCCTCCATCGTGCCCGGAACCTCGCCACCGTGGCGCTCGATGAGCTCCCTGCAGCAGTCGATAATGTTCCTCGCCTTGGCGTGGTAAAACCCTGTCGATTTGATATAGTTTTCCAACTCTTCAACGTCCGCGTTCGCGAATGCCTCGCAGTCCGGGTATCTCTCAAAAAGCGCCGGCGTAACCATATTCACGCGTGCGTCCGTGCACTGTGCGGAAAGCCTCGTCGCGATCAGAAGCTTCAGCGGCGTGTCGTACGAAAGCGTGCACTCCGCATCCGGGTAGAGATTCTCGAGCTCCCTGATGACCGGGCCCGCCTTTTTCTTCGCTTTTTTCAAAAATGACTTTCTGTCCATAATTAGAAAGGTTCCTTTTCGGCAAGATACTGTATTATGCCATAAGATACTTTATTATACCATCCCCCGCCGCGTTCCGCAATTGAAAAAAAGACCGGACAGACCCGCGAATTGATTCTTCGCCGTAGCCGTCCGGTCAAATTTCCAAAAGCGTTTCCGCCTTTTTCCGTTATATTATCTTATCTTAAGCGTCACGGAGTCGTCACGGGTTCCCGGTCTCCACAAGCTCCTGAAGCTTGACGGTGAACGTCTTGTACGTCCCGTTCTGCTTGTTGTTTTCGTCATAGACGTACGCCTTGATCGTGATCGTGTCGCCGACGACGCACTTCAGTATCTCGGCTCTTAAAGTCGGATAGTCGTACACTCTGACGCCGTTCATTTCGGTGATGATCATGTTGGCGGTAATGCCGGCCTTATCCGCGGCAGAGCCTTTTGTAACGTCCGCCACCCATGCACCGGAGGGAAGTCCCGCCTCGTTCGCGGCCTGCGGACCGTAATTGGTGTTGACCGAAATTCCGAGTCCGGGTCTCGTGACCTTTCCGTCTTTAATGAGCGCCTCGGTGACTTTTTTGACTGTGTTAATCGAAATCGCAAAGCCCATAGACTCGAAGTTTTCCTCAACGATCTTCATCTCGCAGATACCGATGAGCTTGCCCTCCGCGTTGAGAAGCGCGCCGCCCGAGACACCCGGGTTGATTGCAGCGTCGGTAAGAATGAGGTCGAGCGCGTAGCCTTTTTCGGTCAAAATGTTTTTGCCGACGCCGCCTACGATGCCCCTGCTGATCGTTCCCATAAATTCAAGGCCTCCGGGACATCCAAGCGCGAACACCTCGTCTCCTATCGAAACGCTTGCCGCGTCGCCGAACTCGATCGGAACAAGCCCCGTCTCGTCGATTTTCAGAACCGCGAGATCGGCCGTCTCGTCCGCTCCGATCACCTGCGCAACGTAGTACGTTGCAAGCGACTTGTCCGTGTACACACGGATCTCACTGCCGGATTTCAGCTTGGAATTCGAGTCGATCGCGTCCGCGATAACGTGCTGGTTGGTGATGATGTAGCCGTCTGACGAATAAATGACGCCCGAGCCTTCCGCTGTAACCTGCATGCTCGACGAGGACCACGGGTTGGTCGAGGTCTTGGTGTAAATCCCGATACCGACAACGGACTGGTCACACTTTGCGTAAACCGCGGCCGCGTTGGACGCTCCGTCTCCGTTGACGTTGATCGTCACCTGGCTTCCCGGCGTAACGGCCTCGTCGCCGACCTTGACGTCGCTTCCCGGCTTCGTGTTCTCGCCGCCTCTGCGGTTAGAGCTCTCCGAAGCGATCTTTTGTGCAAGCGTGCCGAACGGTGTGTTCCTGAGCCTGTCCGGACTCATCGAAAACAGAACGGTGATCGTAAGAATGACCGCCAGCACAACGCCCGCCAGCGTCATAAGCAGGCAAGCCCAGAAAGGAACGCCTCTGCGGCCCTCTTTTTTCTTTGTAGTCTGCTGAACGCCTGACGTTTCCGTTGCCGCTCCGCTTCTGTTCTGAGCCCTGCGCGCCTGGTCGTTCGCGCGCTTCGACGCCTCGAATTCGGCCATCATTCTGTCGAACTCGCTCGTGTATACCCTGCCGTTGTAAGGGTTTACTCTTCCGGAAGTGCCGGGTTCGGAAGCCTGCGTCTTCACGGACTCATCCGTGAATTCTTGCGCGGTTTCTTCGGGTTCTTCGTCTCCGCCCAAAAGCGCATCCGCACGGTCCGCAACGTCTTCAACAGACTCCGTAACTTCTTCAGCAGCCTCTGCCGCTTCCGCAGCGGTTTCCGCGGTTTCGGCAACGGTTCCGGTTGTGTCGCCAATGGTTTCCGCGGTTTCGGCAACCTTCGAAAACTCGCTTCCGAGTTTCAGACCGCATCCGGGGCAAAACGACGACCCGGCCCTTATAAACGCGCCGCACATCGGGCAAAAACGAGGTCTTGCATTTAATTCATCCATTTCAGAATCTCCTTCCCGTCCGCCGCGAATTTTTCACATTCCGCGGACAGTTACTGTGTAAGCAATTGTTGATGAAAAGGCGCGCAACCACCCTGTTTGGGCCGTATTTCTGCGCCTCTTGTTTGTTCGAAATAATTTTACCCCTTTTACATTAAAAAATCTTAAAACAGACGGAAAAACGGTTTGCAATCCTCACTTGACTGCGCAACGCGCAGAATCGCTCGTATCGCAAACCATTTATTCCTTCCCACACTGGTTGAAAGTAGCCGGTTTTTATTGCCGAAAGCGAAAATATATTCGCGCCCCTCACTTGACCGCTCCGCAGCAATCGCCTTCGGCACCGCAGCATTTCTCCAAATGCCGTATGTCGTACGAAGGAACGATTCTGTGCTTCGCACAGTCAAGTGACGCCGCACGACATAC
>CADAZX010000032.1 GCA_902792515.1 uncultured Ruminococcus sp. | reverse complement strand
CGCGGAATCGTTCATGCCGCCAACATAAAACTGCGGCGGCGATTATAAGGTAGAGTCGCGTGTGTCTCGCGCGAGGGCGACTTTTAGCGGCCGCACTTTGCATCGCGCCCCTCACTTGACTGGGCAAAGCCCAGAATCGTTCGTGACGCCGATGCAAAGCTGCGGCGACGTTGAATTAAGGTAAGTGCGGTTGCTAAACCGGAGACCAAGCGGAGACACACGCGGGGTCGCGCACGCAAAAATAGCTATTAAATCTGCGCTTCCTAATGCTCTTTACGCAAGCGGTGCGGTTTTGAATATTCACAGGTTTAACCGGAGGTAAAAATATGCCCCTTTATTCGGAAAGCGTCACAAAACTGATCGAGAAGTTCTCGTCTCTTCCCGGCGTAGGCAAAAAGTCGGCGCAGCGCGTCGCTTTTCACCTTCTCGGACTTTCGGAGGCGGAGGTCGAGGACTTTGCGGCGACGATGGTCGAGGCCAAAAAGACGCTCTGTTTCTGCAAGATCTGCCAGAATATGTCTGACAAGGAGATCTGCGACATCTGCGCCAACCCCGCGAGGGACGCGTCGGTCATCTGCGTTGTGGAGGACCCGCGCGACGTCGTGAGCATTGAGCGTTCGCTCGAGTTTCACGGCCGCTACCACGTGCTCCACGGCGTCATTTCGCCGTCCAAAAACGTGCGTCCCGACGACATCAGGCTGAAGGAGCTTGTGACCAGAATCGACGGCAGCGTCAAGGAGGTCATCGTGGCTACGAACCTTACCGTTGAAGGCGAGACGACGGCCATGTACATCGCGAAGCTGCTCGCACCTCTCGGAGTCACCGTTTCGAGAATCGCGCACGGCCTTCCGGTTGGCGGCGACATAGTTTACGCTGATGAAATTACGCTCGCGAGGGCGATTTCGGGGCGCACGAAAATTTCGTAAACTTTTTCCGGAAATATCAAGGGGATTTCCCGAAAATGGCGGGTTTATTTCCCGGAAATGCCGGGTTTATTTCCCGGAAATACTATTTTTGACAGGAGTTTCAGACAGGAATGCTTGCGAAGCTTGCCGAATGCGAGAATAAATTCGAGGAGATCGAACATCTTCTCACAGATCCCGAGGTTCTTGCGGATCCCGTACGCTACAGGCAGGCGGTGACCGAGCACGCCGCGCTTCAGGAGACCGTAGAGACCTACCGGCAGTACAAAAAAGCGGCCGCGGAACGCGACGAGGCGCGCGCAATCTTAGACTCGGCTTCGGGCGACAGGGAACTCAAGGAACTCGCGCAGGAGCAGCTTGTAGCCTCCAAGGAGGAGCTGAAAACGCTCACCGAAAAGCTGAAAATGCTTCTCAGCCCAAAGGATCCGCGCGATTCGGGCGACGTGGCTGTCGAGATCAGGGCAGGCGCGGGCGGCGAGGAGGCGGCGCTTTTCGCGGCGGTCCTGTTCAGGATGTACTCGAAATACGCCGAAGGGCGCGGCTGGACTGTTTCCGTTATGGACGCTTCCGAGACGGAACTGGGCGGCTTCAAGGAGATCGTTTTCACGATCGAGGGACGCGGCGCTTACGGCAGGCTGAAATACGAGAGCGGCGTGCACCGCGTGCAAAGAGTACCGCAGACGGAATCGGGAGGCAGAATACACACCAGCACGGCGACGGTTGCGGTATTCCCGGAGTCGGACGACTCGGATTCGTTCGAGCTCGACATGAACGATGTCGACGTCGACACGTACAGATCGGGCGGCGCGGGCGGTCAGCACATCAACAAGACCGAATCGGCGATAAGGCTCACCCACAGGCCGACCGGAATCGTGGTAACGTGCCAGGACCAGCGCTCGCAGCTCAAAAACAAAGAAAAAGCGATAAAGGTTCTGAAGGCGAGGCTCGCGGATCTCTACTACAGGGAAAAGCAGTCGCAGGAGGCCGCGGACAGACGCAGCCAGGTCGGAACGGGCGACAGAAGCGAGCGCATCAGAACTTACAACTATCCGCAGAACCGCATCACGGACCACAGGATAGATCTTACAATGTACTGCCTCACCGATTTTATCGAGGGCAAAATTGACGAATTTGTCGACAGACTGACAGCCGCCGACAACGCCCTTAAACTCGCCGGAAGCGGCGTCCTTAAGGGTACAGAGGAGCTTGATTGAATTGTTTAAAGAGATGAGACCGGAGGACGTGATCGCGCCGCGCGGTGAAGAGCGAAATATAAAGCGGAACACCGTCGTCGTGGAGATCGACCCGGAGAATATCGATTACGAAAAACTCGCTTTCTGCGCGGAGGTCATAAAAAAGGGCGGTCTGGTGTGCTTCCCGACCGAGACGGTTTACGGACTCGGCGCGAACGCGTTTGATCCGGTCGCGGTGGACGCGATCTTCGAGGCGAAGGGAAGACCGCACGACAACCCGCTCATAGTCCATATCGACGGCTACGGAATGCTCGACCTTGTGGCGGCGGGACGCGAAGACGAGATGGACAGGCTTTACCGGCTCGGTCAAAAATACTGGCCGGGGCCGCTCACGATCATTGTGACGAAGGACAGCGCGGTGCCGGATTCGGTGTCGTGCGGACTGCCGAGCGTGGGGATAAGGATGCCGGAGAGTCTTATCGCGAGGGAGCTTATAAGGCTGTCGGGCGTTCCGATAGCGGCCCCGAGCGCGAACCTCTCGGGAAGGCCGAGCCCTTCCACGGCGCAGCACGTCATACAGGACCTTTTCGGAAGGGTGGACGTGATCATTTCGGGAGGCGACGCCAGGGTCGGCGTCGAGTCGACTGTTTTGGACGTAACGGGACCCGTTCCGACGATATTGAGGCCCGGCGCGGTCACGCTTGCGGACGTTGAGAGCGTTCTGGGCAGCGGAGACCTTCCGGACTGGAGGATACCGGCGGCGGAGGGCGAGAAGCCGAAATCGCCGGGAATGAAATACACACACTACTCGCCCGACGCCGACGTGACCATTTTCGACGGCGGTACGGAGGCTGTGAGAGACAGGATCACGCGAGAGACTTTTTGCCTGAAAGAAGGCAAATGTGGGGTGCTGACCACGGACGGCGGCGAGAGTTTTTACAAAGAAAAGGCGAAGGCGGGCACGGTCGTTCTGTCGCTTGGCAGCAGGGACGACATGCTCTCGCTCACGCACAACCTGTTTTCGAGGCTGCGCGAATTCGACGCGCTGGGCGTTACCGCGGTTTTCGCGGAGGCGGTGCCCGCGACAGGAATAGGAAACGCCGTCATGAACAGGCTCTACAGAGCGGCGGGCGGCAAGGTAATCAGCTGCTGACAATGTTTTCTTTTTTAAGAGGATAACGAATGTACTTTAAACGACTTGAGATGCAGGGATTTAAATCCTTTGCGGAAAAAACTGTAATAGAATTCGGAGACGGAATCACGGCGGTTGTGGGCCCGAACGGCAGCGGAAAGAGTAACATTTCCGACGCTGTCAGGTGGGTTCTCGGCGAACAGAGGGCGCGCAGTCTGAGAGCGCTCAGCATGGAGGACGTCATTTTTTCCGGCACCGAGACGAGAAAACCGGTCAATTTCGCCGAGGTCTCCATCATAATAGACAATACGGACGGCTCTCTCAACGTCGACTACGAGAACGTCAAGATCACGAGGAGACTTTTCCGCTCGGGCAAGAGCGAGTACCTCATCAACGACAAAATCGCGAGGCTTTCCGACATCAACCTCCTGCTGGCCGACACGGGTATCGGCAAGGAGGGCTACTCGATCATCGGGCAGGGCAAGGTCGACGCGATCCTCAGCACCAAATCCGAGATCAGGCGCGGCATTTTCGAAGAGGCGTCCGGCATCGCGAAGTACCGCATGCGCAAAAAAGAGAGCGAGAGCAAGCTCGAGCAGGCGGAGCAGAACCTTGTCGTTATCGACGGCGTCATCAACGAGCTCGCGGCGCAGATCACGCTACTGAAAAAGCAGGCGGTCAGCGCCGAACAGTACCTGAAGCTCAAGTACGAGCTGCGCGACATCGAGGTCGGCGTGCTTGTGCGCGGGATCGAGGAGGCGGAGGCGAAACTTGCCGAAATCAAGGGAAAATTCGACGCTGTGAGCGGCGAGATCTCCGACGGCGAAAAGACCGTTAACGAGATCAGAACGAAAAACGACGAGCGCAACAAGCTCGAGGAAAAGTTCGACGCCGAGTACAACGAGGCGAAGGAAAAGGCCTTCGAGGCGGACCGCTCCGCGAACGAGGCACAGGCGGCGGTGACGCTCAACCTGCAGCGTATCGAGAACGTAAAGAACGAGATCGCGCGCATGGAGGGCGAGAACCGCGAGAAGAAAAAGCAGGCCGACGAGAACAAGAAAAAGATCGCCGAAATCGAAGAGGAAAAGAAGCTTATCCTGAAGGACCTTGCGGAGCTCGAGGCTGAGATCGGCAAGGAGCAGAGACGGCTCGACATCGTTATAAACGCGCTCAGCGGCGGCTCGGAGCAGGCTTCAAAAATGAACCGCGAGATAGTCGAAAAGAGGCTCGCGGCGGAGCGCCACAGGTCGGAAGTCACTTCGCTCGGAAAGCAGTCGGAGATCTACGGAGAGCGCATCACGCAGCTCGAGCAGGAGATCGAGGCGGGCAGGAGCGAGATGGAGCAGGCGAGAGCCAACCTCGACGAGATGCTCGCGAAATACGACAGCGAGGCGGGAACGCTCTCGGACCTTGAAAAAGAGTTCGCGGCGCACACCAAAACACGCGACGACACGGCGGCCGAAATCGACGAGAAGAACGCTCAGCTCGCAAGAATCAAGTCCGAGATCGACACCGGCGAGGCGCAGCTGAAGCTCCTTCGCGACATGGAGCAGAATTTCGAAGGCTACGCGAGGAGCGTCAAGGAGATCCTGTCGCTCTGCAGGCAGAACAGGCAGTTCGGCCGCGGCATTTACGGTGCCGTCGCGCAGATAATCACTGTCGGCGAAGAGGACGAGGCGGCCGTTGAAGTCGCTCTCGGCAACAACTTCCAGGACATCATTACGGAGGACGAGGAGTCCGCGAAGCAGGCAATCGAGTACCTCAAGGAGAACCGCTTCGGAAGGGCGACGTTCCTGCCGCTGACCGCCGTCAACGCGAAATACATGGACGCGGAGGCGATGGAGAAGCTCAAAAAGGTGCGCGGGTTCGTCGGAATCGCTTCGAATCTCGTTAAATACGACCCGAAGTATGAAAACGCTGTCGCGGGCCTTCTCGGGCGCGTGGCGGTTTTCGAGGACATAGACGCCGCGATCTACGCCGCGAAGCAGAACAAGTACTCTTTTATGTGCGTAACGCGCGAGGGCGACATTCTGAGGACGTCGGGCGCGATCACGGGCGGCAGTCCGGAGAAGGGCAAGCGCGGCAGCGCTCTTTCGAGAACGCGCGAGATCCCCGAGTACGAGGAGGCCGTTCAAAGAGCCCGCGAGAAGCACGACAATTATACGAAGGCGATCGAGTCGCTCAGAGTGACTCTCCGCGAGGAGACCGAAAAGGTTTCCGCTATCGCGTCTTCGATCCGCGAAAAAGAGGTCAGCGTGGCGTCGCTGACGGCAGAACTCGCCGCGAAGAAGAGAATTTTCGACGCCGGAAACGAGCGCAAGACGCAGCTCGAAAAAGAGATCGAGCGCCAGAAAAACCTCGGAGAGGACGCCGCGAAGCGCATTTCCGAGTCGCAGAAGAACGCGGAAACGCTTGACGGCGAGATCGAGAAAATTTCCGGTGAACTCGAGAAGATCGAGGAGAAGGGCAGAGAGCTCAGCGGTGAGAAAGACCGCAGGCAGAACGGAATTACGGTTCTGAAGCTCAAGCAGGCCGACCTTTCCAACAGAAAAACGAGGGCGGAGGACGACCTTACGCGTCTGCGCGGCGAGATAGAGCTCGGAACCGAGTACTCCCAGTCGGTCGAAATAAGGTCTAAGGAGGCGCGCGACACCGAGAAGAACCTTCTCGCCGAGAACGAGCAGCTGACCCGCAAGGCGGAGGCGAACCGCAATGAGAACAAGCGTCTCACCGTGCTCTGCGAACAGCTTGCGGAAAAGCGCCGCTCCAACACCGCCGAAATCAGGAACGCGATTGAGAAGTCCAACTCGATCATGACAAAAATCGGCTTCCTGCGCGAGGAGTGCGGCCGCCTTGACCAGATGAGGATGCGCCAGGAGCACGACCTCGAGTACAACAAGACGCGCCTTATGGAGGAGTACGAGCTCACGTTCGAGAGAGCGCGCGAGATGGCGGGTGACGAGGAGCCGGAGAACATTTCAGCGGTCAAGGCGAGAATTGTTGAGCTCCGTGCCGCGATCAAGAGGCTCGGAAACGTCAACGTCGCAAGCATCGAGGACCTGAAGACGGTCACCGAGAGGCACGAGTTCCTGACGGCCCAGAAGAAGGACGTCGAGGAGAGCCGCACGAAGCTGCGCAAGCTTATAAACGAGCTCGAGGGCGTCATGAAGACGCAGTTCCTGGAGCAGTTCAAGCTGATCCGCGAGAATTTCCGCGAAGTCTACAAGAAGCTTTTCGGCGGCGGCAAGGCGGACGTGGTGCTCGAGGACGAAAACGACTGCCTGAACTGCGCGATCGAAATCAACGCTCAGCCGCCAGGAGGCAAGATGATGAACATTTTGCAGCTGTCCGGCGGCGAAAAGGCGCTTACCGCCATCGCGCTCCTGTTCGGCATTCTGATGATGAGTCCGACGCCGTTCTGCATTCTGGACGAGATCGAGGCTGCGCTCGACGAGGCGAACGTGTACAAATTCGCGGAGCACACAAAAGGCCTTGCGAACGACACGCAGTTCATCCTCATCACGCACAGGAAGGGCACGATGGAGGCTGCGAACTCGCTCTACGGCGTCACCATGGAGGAGAAGGGCGTCTCGAAGGTGCTCAGCCTGAAGCTGCGCGAAAAGAAATAATAAACTCATCAGCCGTCCGGGCGGCTGCGTTCCGGAGCGGCTTTGGCTTGGCTTTTTGCCGGGAGGAAAAATGGGCTTTTTTGAAAAACTGAAAAACGGTCTTAAAAAGACAAAAGAATATTTCGTGGGCGGCATCAACAAGCTGCTCGCGGGGTTCGGCGTTGTCGACGACGAGCTTTTCGACGAGCTCGAGGACATCATGATCACGTCGGATTTCGGAGTTGAGACGACGGAGTACATTCTGGACGAGCTTAGACGGCGCGTCAAGTCGAAAAAGATAACCGACCCGATGGAAGTCAAAGGCGAGCTCAAGGATATCATTGCCGGCATTCTCGCGGACGGCGCGGAGAGCGGCATCGACCCGGAGAGCGTTCCCGTTGTGATAACGGTTATCGGCGTCAACGGCGTCGGAAAGACGACTTCCATAGGCAAACTGGCGACTTTTTACAAGAAACACGGCAAATCCGTGCTTCTGGCGGCGGGTGACACGTTCAGAGCGGCGGCTATCGAACAGCTTGAGGTCTGGGCGGGACGCGCCGGCGTTGACATAATAAAGCAGAAGGAAGGCTCCGACCCGGCGGCCGTGCTTTTCGACGCCTGCAACGCCGCGAAGGCGAGAAACATCGACGTTTTGATCTGCGACACTGCGGGGCGTCTCCACAACAAGAAAAATCTTATGGCGGAGCTCGCGAAAATGGCCAAGGTCGCGGGACGCGAGATGCCGGACGTGAAGCGCGAGACGTTCCTTGTACTCGATGCCACAACGGGCCAGAACGCAGTCAACCAGGCGCGCGCGTTTATGGACGTCGCCGACATTTCCGGAATCATTCTTACGAAGCTCGACGGCTCATCTAAGGGCGGCATTATCGTGTCGATTTGTAGGGAGCTTAAAATTCCGGTCAGGCTTGTCGGCGTCGGAGAAAAAGCCGACGACCTGCAGCCCTTCAACGCCGCGGATTTTGCGGACGCGCTTTTTGACGATTGAACCACCGCCGGCGAGGGCTTCGCGCCGCAGCCGGATTATCCGGAGGAAAAATGAAAAAATTCGGGAAATTTCTGCTTGAGAATATAGCCGGAGTCGCCGCCGCAGTCGCTTTCGCGGTGGTTGTCTGGGCGTTTACCAAATTCAATATCTTCATTCTCATCGGAGGTTTCGTGGCGGGGTACTTCGTTATCGGCTGGATCGTTGAGTTTTTGATGATGACGTTCGCGAAGGCCGTCGTCAAAAAGGCGCCCGAGGAGGAGACGGTCAAGCCGGACCTCAGGAGCGGTCTCAAGTACGCGGCGGCGAGAAGGGTCGACATCGTGACCGATTTTGAAGGGATCGAGGGCGGCGATGACGACGCGGAAAAGGAGCCGGTGATCGACGCGAGACCGGAAAAGAAGGCGAAGAAAAAAACGGAAAAGCAGACGGAAAAGCAGCCTGAGGAGCGTGTGGAGAAACCGGATGCCGGAAGCGCGACCGGGAGCAACTCTTATGAACAGGGCGGAGAACCCGCGGGCGGAGAGCCTAAAGACAAAACCGCTGAAATTCCCGAAAACAAGGAGAAAAACGACGACGCCGGAGAGCCGGCGGATAATGATGAAAACGGCGAAAGCGTTCCCAAAGAGCAGGAGGAAGAAGTTCCGGAGGAGCAGGCTGCCGTTCACGAAAACAAGCAGGAGGACGATCCCGACGGCGAGCCTTACGACATTCCCGACGACGACGTTCCGGACGATTTCGGAGTAGTAGAGGATACCGTAACCGAAGAGGATACTTTAACCGAAGAGGACGCCGCAGCTAAAGAAAACGCGGGCGGCGAAGAGAAATCAAAGCCTTCGGCAGACGAAGAATAAAACGCGGCACGGGCCGCTTCCCGTATACAAAAGAAAAGGTGATAAAATGACAGATCGAATTGAAATAGAAAACCTTGTTGAGGACTATCTTCCCGGACCGGACGACAACGCCAACGCGCTCAGCTACCTGTCTGAGCAGATCAAGAAGAGGCTTGCGGCGAACGAGGAAAACCGAAGAAAGCGCGAGAGAATTTCCGCCGGAAGAAGGCTCAGGGCGCTTCAGGAGAACATCGCGGCGGCGCCTTCAGTTGACGAAAACGGTGCGCAGCAGGGAATTTTCGAGCGTTACACCGCGCCCGCGGCGGCAGGAACCACGTTTGAGGGTGACCGCGGAGACGCGTTTGACGGTTGTTTTGACGACAGGCCCGCGGCGCCGGTGTCGACCGGAATCGAGAGCGCGGCAGCCGGAGAAGAGAGCGTTTTTGAAGAACCCGGTGAGAGCGATATCATAATTGACGACAACAGCCTCAATCTTTTTGAAGGCGGTTTTGGCGCGCCCGAAAACGCGAACACGGAAGAGGAGCCGGCTACCGGCGATGACGGCGCGGAACCGTACAATAACCCCGAACCGAAGGTCAGCCCCCAAACCGTTGAAACACTCGCGGGAACGCTTTTCGAAAACATTGCCGGCTTTGAGGAGCCGGAAAAGCAACCCGCTGCAGAGAATACCGTCGCACCCGAAAAGCCCGCGGAAAGGATTCCCGAAAAGGCGCCCGACACGCCGCCTGCAAGAAACGATAAACCGGCGAATTTACCTGAAAACAGGGAAAATCAGCAGCCTCAGATTCGCCTTGCGGAGAGAGCCGGAACGGTTCCCGCGGCAGAAAAAACGCCTTCGGAAAGAGACGTTTCGCGGCGCGAAAACGCGAACGCGAATCAGAATGCGAACGTGAACCGGGATTCCAACGACGGGGCCAACACGAACCGGCCGCCCAGACCCGCAAAGATTCAGCAGCCTTCGCAGACGGTAAGAGTTACGATGCAGCCGCAGAACAGGGTGAATCCGGCGCAGCAGACAAATGCGAACCAGCCGGCCCGGAACGAGAACGTGAATGCGAACGTGAACGCGAACGTGAACGCGAACCGGCCTTCGAACCAACCGGCCAACAGGGTGGCGGATCAGGCCGCGAACCGTCCGGCGAGCCAAACACAGAACCAAACCCCGAACCGGATTTCGAACCTACCCGCCAGCTGCCCCTCGAACGAGCTTTCGAACCGAGGCGACACCGCGCCGGCAGACAAGCCGCGCCAGAACGTTATCCGCGTCAAAAAGCAGCGCAAGTACGTATTCCCGCCGCTCGACCTTCTGAAACCCGCAGACGGCGAACGCGACAGCGCCGTCGACAACGACGACATTTACGCGCTTGAGGCGGAGCGCAACGCCGAAAAACTCAAGGCCACGCTCAGGAACTTCGGCATCGGCGTCAGGATCACCGGAATCACGCGAGGCCCGACGGTCACAAGGTTTGAGTTCAAGCCGGACGAGGGTATCAAAATCAGCCGCATAGTGGCTCTTACCGACGACATCGCGCTCAGTCTGGCGGCGTCCGCTGTCAGAATGGAGGCGCCGATTCCCGGAAAGCCCGCCATCGGTATCGAGATCCCGAACAAAACGCCTTCGACAGTCTACATTCACGACGTTCTCGACTCGAACGAGTACAAGACGGCCAAATCGAAGCTCTCGGTCGCGATCGGAAAGGACATCGACGGCAAGACGGTCATTACCGACCTCGCGAAAATGCCGCACCTGCTGATCGCCGGTTCGACAGGCTCGGGCAAGAGCGTCTGCATCAACACGATGATCATGGGCATTCTCTACGGCGCAGCGCCTGACGAGGTCAAGTTCATTATGATCGACCCGAAGGTCGTAGAGCTCGGAATCTACAACAACATTCCGCATCTGCTCATTCCCGTCGTCACGGAGCCGAAAAAGGCGTCCGCGGCGCTCGCGTGGGCGGTTTCCGAGGTCGAGAGGCGCTACAGGCTTTTCGCGGAGAACAACGTTCGCGACCTGGCCAACTTCAACAGGTGCGTGAAGGAAAAGCCGGAGATGGCTCACCTCGAAAAGCTTCCGCAGATCGTCATTATTATAGACGAGCTCGCAGACCTCATGATGGCGTCGCCGCAGGACGTTGAGCGTTCGATCATCAGGCTCGCGCAGAAGGCGAGGGCGGCAGGAGTGCATCTTGTCATCGCGACGCAGAGACCTTCGGTCGACGTAATCACCGGCATCATCAAGGCGAACATTCCCTCCAGAATCGCGTTCGCGGTGGCGTCTCAGTTTGACTCGAGAACGATTCTCGACACGAACGGCGCCGAAAAGCTGCTCGGACGCGGCGACATGCTTTACCACCCGCTCGGGTTTACGAAGTCGGCAAGGCTCCAGTGCGCGTTCGTTTCCGACGAAGAGGTCGAAAAAGTGGTCGATTTCATCAGGAACAGCTACGGAGCGCCCGAGTTTGACGACACGGTCTCCGACGCGATAACGGCGACCGTAGAACAGAGCCAGAAGGAAAAGGGAAAAGGCGGCGGCGACAAGGAACAGGACGGCCAGGAGGAGGGCGACGGACAGGAATTCAAGCTTGTCTGTGATGCCGCGGAACTCGCGCTTGCGCAGGGAACGCTCTCGACTTCAAGCCTTCAGAGACGTCTGCGCCTCGGCTACTCACGTGCTGCCAGAATCATCGACACGCTCGAGGAGATGGGCCTTCTTTCAAAAAGCGACGGCCAGCGTCCGCGCCAGGTCCTTATGACCAGGGAGCAGTGGAAAAAAGGCATCGAGGAGATGAAGGCGGATGAGTGATTTTGTGACAGGCGACGTGATGCGGTCGCGGAAAAAGCACCCGTGCGGCGGAAACACGTGGAAAATAATCCGCGTCGGCGCCGACATCAAATTCGAGTGCGAAACGTGCGGCAGGATAATCGACGTGCCGCGCAGGGAAGCCGCGAAACGCTTTTTAAACATATAACAAACGCTCTGCCGGCATATAGAAAATGCACTTAAATAACAGTATTAAACAAGGCAAAAATCCGGGGCCCGCCGGGCCCCGGATTTTTGCCTTGTTTTAGATAAAAATTTATTTTTCTACAATCAGTTTCGCGATCCTGTCGACCGTTCCAGCGCCGAGCAGAAGGACCACGTCCTCGCTGCCGGAATCAGCCTTGATTTTCGCGGCTATGTCGTCGAACGAGCTGATGTAAACCGAGTTCACGTTCCGCCTGCGGAAGATGGCGTCGAGCATACGCGAGTTGATGACGCCGGTGTCCTTTTCGCGGGCGGCGTAGATGTCGGTAACGATAACGCTGTCGGCCGACTTCAGCCCGCGCGCGAATTTTCTCTTGAACCTTTTGGCGCGCGAGTAGGTGTGGGGCTGGAAAACCGCGATGACCTTTTGGGGCGCGTTTTCTCTGGCGGCGTTGACGGTGACCCTGACCTCGGAGGGGTGGTGGGCGTAGTCGCTGATGACGTACGCGCCGCTGCCTGTCATTCCGACGAATTCGAAACGCCTTTTCGCGCCTTTGAACGAGCTGACCGCGGCCGCGCTTTCACGGTCGTCGCAGCCTACCGAACCCGCGAGCGCGATTGACGCGAGCGAGTCGGAGACGTTGTAGAGACCGGGCACCGAGAGGGTGACGTCGGCAATCTCGTTTCCGTCGCGGTAGAGCGTGTAGGTGTAGCCTCTTCTGATCGCCTCGATGCCTTCGCCGCCTTTGATCTTGCGCAGATTACCGGCGTAGAGGTGCGAGAAAACCTTTTCCCCGCGGGCGTTCCTGATGAAGAACGGGGCCTTTTTGCGCTTCGTGCTGTAGGTGATGATTTTTGCGCGCGTGTGGCGTGCCCTGGCGAGCGCGGTGCACGAGTCGGCGCAGACGATGAGATATCCGTTTTCGTCTATATTACGGGCAAAAGCGTTAAACGACTTTTTGACGTTGCTGAACTTTTTGAAGTAGTCGAGGTGCTCGGGTTCGATGTTCAGAATTGCGCCGGAGAAGGGGTGGACGTGGAGAAAATTGTCGTGGTACTCGCACGCCTCGGTGACGAAAATCTCTTTTCCGCCTGCAAGAACGTTGCTCTCGATGCCGGGAATAACGCCGCCGACGTGGGCGCTCGGATTGCGGCCTGTCTCGCGGAGAATCGTGGTGAGCATCGAGGTGGTTGTAGTCTTGCCGTGGACGCCCGAAATCGCGACCGTCCTGTTGTAGTGCATCGCGACGTAGCCGAGGTAGAGACCTCTTTCGACTACGGGAATTTCGAGCTCCATCGCGCGAAGGTACTCGGGGTTGCTGTCCCTGGAAATGGCCACGGTGTAAACGACAAGAGCGATGTCGCCGGTAATGTTCGACGCATCGTGTCCGATGTTGACCTTTATGCCCATTTTTTCCAGTTTTTCGGTGGCCTGCGACGATCCGATATCGCTGCCCGCGACACGGTAGCCTCTTGAAAGCGAGAGTTCAGCGAGTCCGCTCATGCTCGACCCGCCGATGCCGATGAAATATATGTAAGAGCCTTTTTCGAGGTGAAGCTCCCTTAATGCCTGATCAGTGAGTTCCATAGTTGCGTCTTTTGTATCCTTAAGGTTATCTTCGGTGTCAAAACACACTCAATTTATGCGAAAACGCCCGCTCGGGAGGCCTTCGCGTATCGGGAGTGAGTTGCTTTTTTAATTATCGAACAATTGCGCGCGGTTGTCAAGAAAAAATCTTTCAAAAACGCGGGAACTTTAGAGAAAATTTTGAGAAAAAGCGCGGAAGGCGAGCGGGAACGGCGCGTGAAAGGCGCGGACCTTTGAGGGCTCAGAAGGAGGCGAGCGAGGCGGCGTCGATTTCGGCGAAAACGACAGGCCCGGGGAAAGCTTCAGGACCATTCAAAACCGTTCCGCATTCTCCGCCGACGCAGAGCGATATCACGTAGCCTTTATAAACCGTCCGGAAAAACGAACTCCCGTCGCCGGCGTCGAACAAAAGCGGATCGGCCGACTTTATAATGTCAAGGGAAATCTCCTCGAAAATGCCTCGCCCGGTCATTTTCGCGTGCGCCTCCTTGGCCGTGAAAACCTTTAAGAAGAGCTCCTTCGGGGCATCTTCAAGCAGGGCGGCTTCACCGGGAGAAAAGAACCTTGAGGCTATGGCTTTGGCGCCCGCCGCGCCCGAAAACTCCCTCGCGGCGGGCTCGATGTCGCAGCCGCACGGGACGGCGCCGCCCGAAAAGGCAACGCAGGCGGCGCCGCCGGTATGCGCTATAGAGAAGGCGGGGAAGCCGTCCGGAAAGGACAGGGACGGCTTCCCGTTTTCTCCGTATTTATAGGTAAAATCGACGGGGGAAACACCTGACATGCGAGACGCGTATTTTTCGAAAAGTCTGCCTGCCAGAACGGACTCCGCGTGCCTTCCCGGGTGCGTCAAAAGAGACGCCTTCCGCCTGCGTTCCGGCGACAAAAGCGGATAGAGCGATTCCGCCAGCGATTCGGCGTGTGCCCCGTATTCCGTAAAAAAAACCGTCAGCATCTTTTCCTCCGTGAATTGCTTGATGCGGGGACGCGCTTTCCTTACGCCTCCCTTAAGCAGTGTGAACATGCTTTCGAAACGCTTCCCATAAGCGAGAGGAAACCGTTCCCGACGGCTCAATTGTACAAAAAAGCGCGTGGTTTTTCAATACTCCGGTCGCTTTAGATGACGGCGGTCCGGATACTCCGGAGGGTGCCTGAGCGGTCTTTTCGCGGCTGATCTTGCGGACGGACTCTTCCCGCGCGGCGCGTGCGCGTGCATTTAAAGGAAAATCGCCGAAAAGCGAGTATTGAGATTTCTTTAAAAGGCCCTTCGCGGCTTGAAAAAACGGCGGCAATGTGGTATAGTGTACCATGTTATTTCTGCCTGTCCGGAGCCGGGAGGCCGGGAGCGGCGGGAGAGTGACAAATCATTGAAAATTTTGCAAAGCCGGAGGCTTTTGGAGATAGTATGAAAGAGAAAAAAGACGTAAACGAATTATATATTCCCGCGATGTTCATACCGTTTCAGACGGTGATGCCGGGCGTTCAGGTCACGATTCGCATGGGCGACGTTCTGAACCTCGCGGCTGTCGTTTCGGCGGACTACTCGCACCGCAAGGTTTTTCTGCCTTTTCTCGACGGAATTGACGAGATCGAGGACGAGCGCGACGCGTGCCAGCTCGCGCTGAAAACGAAGCTGAAGGACGAACTGCCCGCGGCCGGAATGATCTGCCGCATCAAGCACGTCGACATCAGCGACAAGAACATTCTCTGCAACGTGGTTCTCGAGGGAGAGTGCAAGGCGGTCTGTACCAAGATAAACTTTGACAAGACTTTCGGCGAGAACTTTTTCGCCACGGTTCAGCCCGTCGAGGACGTGAAGGATCCTGCCGACAGCGCAAGACCGGAGGCAATCAGGCGCCTTATCGTCAACGTGCTCAAAAAGTACACGAAGTTCGCGGACCGCATGCAGACTGTCCACGTCGATCTGAGCGACGTTATCGGGACGAAGGACAACGATATTTTCTGCTACCGCGTTCTTGATACGCTCGGCGCCGACTACAGTGAGTCAAAACGTGTGATCCTGGCGGTTGACACGGTCGACAGGCTTAAGGTCACCCTCGAGATCGCCCAGCGGATCACCGAGTTCGCCGAGATCCAGGAGGAAGTCATTCAGGAGACGACGAAGAGCATTACCGACCAGCAGCGGGAGGCGTTTCTGCGCGAACAGATCAGGATGCTCGAGGAGGAGATCGGCGACGACGACGCTTCGGAGTGCGAGCTTCTCGAGGAGACGCTTGACGGCATCAGACCGTACCTTTCCGACAGTACCGCAGAGAGAATATCGAAGGAAATCTCCCGCATGAAGAAGATTCCCTCCGTTTCCCCGGACTTCGCTGTGATGAAAATGCACGTTGATTTCCTGCTCGGACTGCCGTGGGCGCCTGAGGAAAAGCCTGACGTGGACCTTGCCGCGGTGAGGCGGATACTCGACCGCGACCACTACGGACTCACGAAGGTCAAGGACAGGATCGTGGAGTTCATGGCCGTTAAAACGATGAAAAAAGCGACCGCTTCGAGCATCATCTGCCTTTTCGGACCTCCCGGAACAGGCAAAACCTCCATCGTGAAGTCGATCGCGGAGGCGCTCAAGAGGGAGTACGTAAGGATCTCGCTCGGCGGCGTGCGCGACGAGGCGGAGATTCGCGGACACAGAAAAACGTACATCGGAGCGATGCCGGGAAGGATCCTGACTGCAATCGAAAAGGCCAAGTCCAACTCTCCGGTCATTCTTCTCGACGAGATAGACAAGATTTGCGGCGATTTCAGGGGCGACCCCGCGTCCGCGCTTCTTGAGGTTTTGGACAGGGAGCAGAACAAGGAGTTCACCGACTCATACGCGGAGGTGCCGTTCGACCTCTCGAACGTACTTTTCATCACCACCGCGAACTCGCTCGACACGGTCCCGTCGCCGCTTCTCGACAGGCTCGAGGTCATCGAGCTCTCCTCGTACACCGAAAACGAAAAGACCGAGATCGCGAAAAGGCACCTCATTCCCAAGCAGGCGAAGGAGCACGGCCTCGCGAAGAACACGGTCAGATTCACGGACGACGCCATCGACGCGCTGATCAACGAATACACGCAGGAGGCCGGCGTCAGGGCACTCGAGAGGCAGATCGCCGCGGTGATGCGCAAATCCATCTGCATTATAAAAACCGAGAACAAAAAGACAGTCAAGGTCGACAGAAAAGTGCTTTTCGACATGCTCGGAGCGGGCAGGGCGATCCACAGGTTTGATACGGAACCGGGAAAGACGGCGGTCGGCTCTGTGAACGGCATGGCATGGACTTCGATCGGAGGCGTGCTTCTCAACGTGGAGGTGAACGTTCTCGACGGCACAGGCAAGCTCGACGTGACCGGCCTTATCGGCGACGTTATGAAAGAGTCGGCGGTCGCGGCACTCAGCTTTATCAGGTCGCGCGCGTCAGTGTACGGAATCGCGCCGGACTTCTACAAGACAAAGGACATCCACGTGCACGTTCCCGAGGGAGCGACTCCGAAGGACGGACCTTCGGCGGGCGTGACGATCGTCACGGCGATACTTTCCGCGCTCACCGGCATTCCGGTCAAGCAGTCGGTCGCGATGACGGGCGAGATCACGATCCGCGGCGACGTGCTTGCGATTGGCGGCCTCAAGGAGAAGTCGCTCGCGGCGCTCAAGGAGGGGATCTCGGAGATCCTCGTGCCGGCTGAAAACAGCGCGGACATTCTCGAGCTTCCCGACGAGGTCAAGACGGGTCTTAAGGTGACAACTGTCAGAAGCGTTGACGAGGTGCTCGAGGCGGTGCTTGTAAGAGACGCGGCCGGGAATAAAGAAGCGGCAGAAAATCAAGACGCGGCGGAGAATAAGGAAGCGGCTTCAACGGAAAACAACGCAAACCCGTCGCCTGAAAAAGCCTAGGACGCTATTTAAAAAACAGCCGAAATAAACCGAAAAACCGCCTGAAAGCAGGCGGATCAATCATTGTCCGGCATGAGAGCCGGCAGGGGGAACCAATGAGCAAAACCGGAAAAAAGAAATTTGACAGACGTACGATGCGGAGCTTCGCGGTGAGCGCGGTTTTCGCGTACGATTTTATTCTCAAAGAGGCCGCGGAGGCTGAAAAAGAGAAGAAAAAAGAGGCCGCCGCTGCAGCGCGCAAAAAGCAGCCGGGACCGTCCGACAGCATCGTCATCAACAAGGTCGTCGGAAAGGGCACGAGGCGCCGTTCGAAAATGACTCTTCTGGAGTACGAGGAGAAGTACAACGGTGAGAACTCGGACGTTCTGAAGCTTCTGGGCTACAAAAAAGACGACGACGCGGCTGAGGAACCCGCGGAGGCGGCTGAAAAGCCTTTTAACACCGAGGAGTTCATTCAGGACGTGCTCAGCTCGCAGCTCGAGGAAGATGGCGCGGACGAGATCATTTTCGCCGACCTTCCCGACTACGGCGAGTACCTCTACCCGGTCGTGAACGGAGTCATCGAGAACATCGGAGAGATCGACGGCTATATAGGCAGAAATCTCACCGGCTGGTCGATCGACCGCATCAAGAGAACTGACCTCGCCGTGCTGCGCGTGGCTGTTTTCGAGCTGGTGCATTTTCGCGACACCGTGCCGCTTGAGATCGCGATAAACGAGGCGGTAGAGGCCGCCAAATCGTCCGACCAAAAGTCCGGGGCGTTCGTGAACGGAGTGCTCGCGGGCGTTGTAAGAGAGCTTAACGGAGAGAAAAAGTAAGCGGAAAAAGACGGAAAAAGCGGGATTTAGCTTTGCCGGAGGTGCCTTATGAAGCCGGTCAGCGTTTCGGAACTCAACAGATACGTAAAAATGATGCTCGACGAGGACGCCTTTTTGAGCGATCTGAGCGTGTCAGGAGAGCTCTCGAACGTCAGGAAAACGGGCCGCGGGCATCTTTATTTTTCGCTAAAAGAAGAGAAAAACGGGGAACAGAACTGCGTCAGGTGCGTGATGTTCGCGGGCAGTGCGCAGTATCTGCTTTTCGAGCCGCGCGACGGCGTGAAGGTCGTTGTGCACGGCCACTGCTCGCTCTACGCGGCGGACGGGTCGTTCCAGCTCTACTGCGACAGAATGACCGAGGACGGGATCGGAAAGCTCTACGAGGAGTTTGAGAAGCTCAAAAAGAAACTTGAGGCAGAGGGACTTTTCAGCCCCGCCCACAAAAAGAAAATACCGTTTCTGCCGAACAGGATCGGCGTGATCACGTCTCCGGGCGGAGCGGTCATAAGAGATATTATGAACGTCACGGGACGGCGCTTCCCGGGGATGGAGATAAGACTCTACTCGTGCCCCGTGCAGGGAAAAGACGCGCCGCCTCAAATTATTCAGGCGATACGCGACGCGTGCAGGGAAAACGTATGCGACGTGCTCATTCTGGCGAGGGGCGGCGGTTCGTTCGAGGACCTGTGGTGCTTTAACGACGAGGCGCTCGCGCGCGTTATATACGACTGCCCGCTTCCGATAATATCGGCGGTTGGGCATGAGACGGATTTTTCGATTTCCGATTTCGTGGCGGATCTGAGGGCGCCGACGCCGTCGGCGGCGGCGGAACTCGCGGTGCCTGAGCGCGCCAAGCTCATGGCAGACCTAAACGCGCTGCGGAACAGACTCTCGGGGTTCGCGTCCTCGACGCTTATGCTCCAGAGGGAGAAGCTCGAAAGGCTGAAGAGGAGCGGCGCCCTTATGAGACCGCTGCTTTTGACCGAGGGGCGCCGCCAGAACCTCGACGTTGCGGCAGGCAGGCTTGCCGCTCTCCTCTCGGACAGCGCCGCGAGGAGGATCGACGCGCTGCGAAGGATAGAAGCCAGGTTCGCGTCGGCGGACGTCAGGAAAACCGTTTCCGACAGCCGCGTGAGACTCATGAACGCGGCGAACTACATCGCTTCCGAGGGAAGAGTAGGCCTCGAGTCGAAGCGCGCAGAGCTCCGTTCAATTACGTCCAAGCTGGAGGCGATGAATCCCGCGCTTGTTCTCGCGAGAGGGTATTCGATCGTCGAAAAGAACGGCCGTCCGGTCAAGTCCGAGGGCGAGATCGCCGCGGGCGACGAGTTTAAGGTCGTGATGAGCGACGGAAGCTTCGCGGCGGAGAGAAAATGACGTTTTTGAAGTCCTTCCGCAGGAGGGAGAAACCGGTTATTGAAATCAAGCGGTGAAAATCGTTTTCACCTATAATCACAAGGAGGAAAACCACATGGCAGGATACGTTTTGCCTGAATTCAGTTTCGGAAGGGTGATCGAGGACCACAAGGTGCTGTCGATCGGCGCGGAGAAACCCCACGCGTACTTTCTTCCCTATTCTTGCCGCTGCGAGGCGCTCGCGCGGAATCAGAGAAGGGGCGGAAGGCTGAAAACTCTCAACGGAGACTGGGATTTTTACTACTTCGGATCTCCGGACGAGGCGGCTGCCGCGATCGAAGCAGGACTCCTCAATGACGGCGCGTCTTCTGGCAACGCAGGCGCGCGACCTTCGAAAAAGATCAAAGTGCCGTCGTGCTGGCAGATGTACGGCTACGACGTTCCGCAGTACGTGAACGTGGATTACCCGATCCCGTTCGATCCGCCGTACGTTCCCGACGAGAATCCGACAGGCGTTTACAGAAGAACGTTCACCGTTTCGGACGAGTGGGCGTCGAGAGATCTGCTGCTCAGGTTCGAGGGCGTCGACGCGATGTTTTTTGTTTTCATCAACGGACAGTTCACTGGAATGGGCCAGGGTTCGCACCTGCCGACAGAGTTCGACGTAACGTCAAGGATCGTTTTCGGCGGCGTCAACGAGATCGCCGTCGTGTGCGTGAAATACGCGTGGTCGACGTACCTCGAGGACCAGGACAAGTACAGGCTTTCCGGAATTTTCAGGAACGTGACGCTCGTTTCGCGGCCGAAAAACAGAATCAGGGACGTTTTCATCAGACAGGAGATCGACCGCGAGGCGGGAACGGCTGTCATAAGGGCGGAGATCGACTTCGCGGGCGGCACGCCTTCGCCGGTAACGTGCGAGCTCTACGGAAAAGACCTCGGAAAGGTCGCTGAGGCAGGGCTCGGCGAGGGTAACGAAATTTCCCTTAAAATAGATAAAATCAAGCTTTGGAACGCTGAGAAGCCGTATCTTTACACGCTCCTCCTGATCAATCAGGACGAGTGCGTTCCGTTTACGGTGGGACTCCGCGAGATCAAAATAACCGACGACGGCGTGTTTACGATCAACGGACAGGCCGTCAAGATCAAGGGCGTCAACCACCACGACACGGACCCGCGCAGGGGCCACTACATGCCTTACGACGCGCTGAAGAGGGACCTCATCCTCATGAAGCGCCACAACGTCAACGCGGTAAGGACGTCGCACTACCCGCCGGCGCCTGAATTCTACGAGCTTGCCGCGGAACTCGGCCTTTACGTGATAGACGAGGCCGACATCGAGACGCACGGCACCGCAAGAGGCTGCGATTTTTCGTTCGGAGAGCAGCACAACCGCCTCAACAACGACAGGAGCTGGGACGCCGCGTTCATGGACAGAATGGTCCGCATGGTCGAGCGCGACAAGAACTCGCCCGCGGTCGTGATGTGGTCGATGGGCAACGAGTCGTTTTTCGGCGAAAACTTCGTGAAGCTCGCCGCCTACGCCCACAAGCGGGACGGCTCCAGGCCCGTTCACTATGAGCAGGACAGGGAGGACTCGGTTGTCGACGTGATATCAAGAATGTACACGGCGCCTTCCGACGTTGAAAAAATTGCCCTTGATTTAGAGGGAAAAGCCTCGAGAGGCGAAAAGGTGAAGCCGTTCTTCCTGTGCGAATACGCGCACGCGATGGGCAACGGTGCCGGCGACACAGCCGACTATTGGAAGGTTTTAAACGCGCACAGGTGCCTGATGGGCGGCTGCGTCTGGGAGTGGGCGGACCACAGCATTCCCGCTGTCAAAAAAGCTGGCAGACCGGTCGTCGCGAACGCGGAGCACCACCCGCAGTACGCGGCGCCGCAGATCAGAACGGACGAGTGCGAGAACACGCGCACGTTCCACACGTACGGCGGCATGTTCGGCGACTTCCCGAACGACGGCAACTTCTGCGTGGACGGCCTTGTGACGCCCGAGAGGGTTCCCTCGACAGGTCTTCTTGAGCTGAAGCAGGTCATCGCGCCTGTCGACGCGAAAGTCGTTAACGCGGCGCACGGCCTTGTCGAAGTTGAAAACCGTTACGATTTTACGACGCTTGACGGCATCGGAATGCGTTACCGCGTGGCGACGGAAGAGGGCACCGTCTCGGAGGGCGAGTACCTCCTCTCGGCTGTCGCGCCTCACGCCAAAACTGTCATAAAACTCGGCTACACGCTTCCCGACATCTCGGCGCAGGAGTACTTCCTCGAGATTGAATTTTACCTTAAAGAAGGCAAAAACTGGGCAGACAAGGGTCACGTTGTGTCATCCGTGCAGCTGCCGCTCGACGTCACTTTGACAGAGTGTGAAAAGGTTTACTCGAGCACGATGACGCCTGTTAAAATTGAGGAGAACGAGCTTGAGATCCGTATCGGCGGAACGTGCGGCAACGATTTCCGGTACGTTTTCGAGAAGGACAAGGGCAGACTTTGCGGAATCAACCGCGACGGTACGGAGTTCCTCGCCCGTGACTCGAAATTCGGGATCTGGCGCGCGCCGACCGACAACGACAGAAACATCAAGCACCAGTGGGGCTTCTGGAACTACAGACAGAGCACCCAGAAATGCTACTCGTTCAGGGTCCTCGAGAAGGCGGAGACGTACGTCACGCTTCTCGGAACCTACGCGGTCGGAGGACCTTCGGCAAAGCCTCCCGTGAAATTCTCGGTAATGTACGTCGTCTACGGAAACGGCGAGCTCGGAGTATCGGTGAGCGGCGAAAAGGCGGAAAACGCTCCGTGGCTGCCGAGATTCGGGTTCGAGTTCGTGATGCCCGCGGGCAACGACAGAATGAGATTTTTCGGAATGGGCCCCGAAAGCGCCTACCGCGACATGCACGCTTTTACAAAGGCGGGCGTTTACGACATGGCGGTCAGCGAAAACTATTTCCCGTACATCAAGCCGCAGGAGACGGGCAACCACTTCTCGACGAGGTGGGCGTTCGTGTACGACGGCAATATGCGCGGACTTCTGATCAAGGGCATGCCCGAGTTCGAGTTCGGCTGCCTCAAGTACAGTGTCTACGACCTTGACAACGCGGTCTGCGACGGCGACCTTGCCGAGAGCAGAAGGACGTTCGTGAGCGTCGACTTCAAGAACTCGGGAATCGGCTCCAACAGCTGCGGCCCGGGCCTCGACGAGAAGTACGCGGTGAACGACGGACTGATCAACTACTCGTTTGTGATCAGACCGGTTTTCGAGGAGGAGGAAGACCTCCCGAGGGAGGCCAGAACGCTTCCTGCGATCGGCTGATTTCGTATAAGATATTAAGAGGGAATACGGAGACGCCGGCGCCCATGCCCATTTGCGGGCGCCGGCGGCCTTTAAAAACTGTTTTGTTTGAGAGGATTTTCGGTGCGGAGTATGGATGATTTCGCGAAAAGCGCGGACGGGAACGCTACAGGCGCAGGCGCGGCGGCTTTTAAAGAGGCTTCAAAGGGAGCTTTGACGGAAGCCTTGACGGCGGAGGAGATTTTCGACTTCGGGAAGTACAGACTCGCTGCCTGCGACATGGACGGAACGATGCTCGCCGACGACCATAAGATCCCGGAGCTGAACAGGCGCGCGGTGCGCATTTGCGGCGAAAACGGCGTATCGTTCGCGATCGCGAGCGGCAGGGCGTACACGGCTCTCGGCCGGTACATGGACGTGCTCGGAGAAAAGGGGTTCGTTATCGCCTACAACGGCGCGCGGATCTCCACGGCAGATATGAAGACGGAGCTGCTGAGGCTGCCCTTAAAAACGGACGACGTTTTCGAGGTGTTCAGGCTTAGCGAGGAATTCGGCGCGACGCTCTGCGTGTGGGCGGACGGGAAGCTCTACATCAACAGGCGGAACAAGCTCGCGCGCGAGTACGCGAAGCTGTCCGGCTGCGGATGGGAGTATTTCAACACCAAAAAGCCGTTCTTCCTGAAGGAGATTGCGAGCGGGTTGAGCAACTGCGACAAGCTTTTTTGGACGGACACTCCAAAGCGCGCGGTGTGGCTCGCGGAAAACGTGAGGAGGCTTGTGCCTGAGACGGTCAACTTTTTCACGTCGGGCGCCGGCTACATGGAATTTATCGACTCGCACGTAAACAAGGGCGCCGGGATCAGGGCGGTCTGCGAGTACATGGGGGTCGGCACGGACGCGGCGATAGCGTTCGGGGACGCCGAAAACGACATCCCGATGATGCGCGAAGCGGGTCTTGCCGTTGCGATGGGCAACGCCGAGGAGGCTGTCAAGGCCGAGGCGGACTACGTCACGGACACGAACAACGAAGCGGGCGTGTACACCGGAATCGTGAAGCTTTTCGGAAGCGAGAGGCGGATCTCGAAAATCCGGCCGGCCTGGCAAAAATGACTTAAGCGGAAAAGCTTAAAGTGGATTATCTTAATCGGAAAAGGCTTTGGCTTAACTGACTTTGGCGGGCACGCCCCGCATTAACCGGTTTTGCGGAGAGTGAAATCAATGGCAAAAAAGAGAAAACAAGACAATAACGCCGGCGGAGAGAGCGTAAAAAACGACGGACGCATCAAAATTGCGGCGTCGACTGTCGTTCTGTTCATTATCTGCGCCGCGCTCGCGTTCGCGTCCGTCGCGATCGTCGCGAAAAGTCTCGGCGAGGAGAAGATGATGGAGGGCATAAAAGGCCGCAACATTCTCGGCGTGACCGGAACGGTCGGAAGGACTACGGACAAAACAGAGTACGGCGACTATTCGGATATTTCCGCGCTGCTCTCGAGGCTCCGCTCCACGCACACGGAGTGGACGAATATCGACAAGAACAGCGGGGAAACGGGCTTTTCTTGCATCGCCACGGAGGACACGGGGCGCAGAATGGTCTACAATCTCGACCCCGAAAACGTCTGCGGACGCGGCTTTAAAATGCGCGATTTCAACTATATCTGGGTGGATTCCGTCAATCCCGGATTCTACTGTCTGATCAATATTCCCGGCGAGACGGTCGACCTTTCGGGGTACTACATTCTGGTGCATGACGACACCGGCAACCTCGCGTCACGCCTAATAATCAACTGCTACGAGGCGAAGGTCGTGAAGCTGAAAGACACCATCGTGACAGGAACTCTTCTGGCACCCGACGCGAACATCGAGTATTCCGGAACGATCGTTTACGGCGGGGTTTACGCGAAGGCATCCACCGGTGCGAGATCGTACTTCAAGCAGATCCCGTTCGGCGGCTATGAGGAGATACTCAAGGAGTCCGAAAAGGTATCGTTCGTCAATACCACGATGCGCACGGTGACGCTCGCCTGGCTCAAGAACAACATTCCCGAGGAGTACAAAAACTACCCCGACGACTACGTTCTGCTCGCGTCGGATCTCGCGAAAATCACCGACCTCAACCTGGACGGCAAGATCATCGCGGACATGTACGGCGACCTCGACCACCTTGTGAACCTCGAGTCGCTTTCGGTGAAACAGACGAAGCTCAAGAAGCTCGACGTCAGCATGCTCCCGAACCTCAAAACGCTCGACATCAGGAACACGGACATTTCCGATCTGTCGCTCCCGGTCAGCGGCTCGGTGAAGACGCTTCTCGCCGACAACACCAAACTTTCGATGCTCGAGACGTCGAAGCTCTCCAACGTCGTCACGCTTTCCGCGAAGGGCGTGAAGTTCTTGATGCAGCCGGACTACAGGTCGCTCAGGATGCTTGAGACGCTGAACGTTTCCGACACGAATCTCAGCGCGGGGGCTCTGGACGGCATTCTGACCTTGAAGACGATCAAGAGAATCGAGGCGGCCGGCAACAAGGCGATCACCTCCGTTGACCTGACGGCGTTGCCGCTTCTGGAGTACGCGAATTTCAGCGAGTGCTCGCTGTCTTCCGTCAACGTTGCGGGGTGCGGCTTCCTGAAAGAAATCAATATAAGCTACAACTCGTTCGCGAACGTCGACCTTAGCGGCGCACCGGCTCTCACAAAAGTCGAGGCGTACGGTTCGTACGGAACGGTGACCGTGAGCAGCCCGGCCGTGTCCGTCAGCAAGCTTCCGGATACGAAGATTGTTTACAAGAACTGACGGGGCAGCGTGATTCGGAACGTGCGGAAACGCGTGATTCCCGACGGAGGAAATTATAGAAAATGAGACCGAGAAACAAGAAAAATCTCGAAAAGAGGCTTTCCGCAGGCGCGGAACTGCTCGAAAACGACCCCGGGTCGAAAAAGGGTTCGTGGAAAGGAAGTTACGATTCCCTGCGCGTCGAGATCGGCTGCGGGAAGGGGGCGTTCCTCTGCGGAATGGCCGAAAAGAAGCCGGATGTCATGTTCGTCGGGATCGATTCGGTGAAGACCGTTATCGTGACCGCGACCGAAAAAGTGCGCGAGAAAGGCCTCAAAAACGTGCGGTTCATATGCGCGAACGCGCTTTTCATGGGCGATTTTTTCGAGGAGGGCGAGATCGAGACGATCTACCTCAACTTCAGCGACCCTTGGCCGCGCGACCGTCACCACAAGAACCGCCTGACTGGGGAGAACTTCCTGCCGCTCTACGTGAAGCTTCTGAGAGACGGCGGACACATTATCCAGAAGACCGACAACACGGATCTGTTCGACTTTTCGCTTGAATCGTACGCCGCGACCGGGTGCGTTCTGAACGCTGTCTCGCGCGACCTCCACAACGAGCCGTGGTACAGTGATACCGGAAACGTCGTCACGGAGTACGAGGAGCGTTTTACCGAGCTCGGGGTCCCGATCTGCTACGCTGACGTGACGGTGCCGCCGCGAGAAGACGTCGCCGAAAAGATCCGCGCCTGCGAGGAACGGATAGCGGTCAGAAAAAAGTTCGAGACCGAGGCGGCGGAAAGACTGGCAAAAAGAAGACAGATTGCAAAATAGTTGACTGCGGCGGATTTTCGTTAAGAAACTGCGAAAATCCGCTGTTCTTTTTTTGTTTTCTTTGTGATACAATACACGCGTCAATTCGGGGAAACGGGTGTGATTCCCGTACGAGCCCGTCGCCGTGAGGCGGTAATTCATGAAGCATATCGCTTCGGCGCGCTCCGCAGGCGCGCGACAATGTCATTGGTCCGGAAACTCCCAAGCGAGAACGGGGCGGAAACGCGCCGGAACGGACCGAGAAGGCACGCGATATGTCCGCCGCAGTCGAAATACCCGGTTGACTGAAAAAGCGTTTCCAATGTCCGCGGGCGCCGGACGGACGCGCCGTGTCAAAAATCAATTTGATAAAGGAGAACAATCATGAAGAAAACAAAGATCAATGTTAGAATTGTTTTGCTTTCGCTGGCTCTCTGCATCATGCTGACTGCGGTTTCAGCATTCTGCCTGACTGCCTGCAAAGAGAAAACACCCGACGAGCCGAAGACCACCGAGGCGCCCGCGCAGAGCGGCGACGTTATCGAAAAGGGAACCGGCGCAAAGTCATTTTCGTTTGAAGTCGTCGACAAGGACAAGAACACGACGAAGTTCCTGATCCACACCGACAAGACGACCGTCGGCGACGCGCTCGTTGAAGTTGAGCTCATCGCGGGAGATCCGTCCGAGTACGGTCTCTACGTCAAGACCGTTAACGGCCAGACGCTCGACTACAACAAGGACGGCATGTACTGGGCGTTCTACGAGAACGGCGAATACGCCAGCAAGGGCGTGGACAGCACCGACATCGTCGAGACTACCGTATACAGCTTCGTCGCCACGAACGGCTGACGCCGGGCGCGTTACAACAGTATAAAATAAAAACCGGCGTCCGCGCGCGAAATTGTGGCGGACGCCGGTTTTTGCCTAATTATAGGGAAATAGATTATTGGATATCTGCTTCCGGACCTTCCTTTGCTTCCTTTGCTTCCTGAGCTTCTCCCTCCGGAACAACTTTTTTCATTTTGGAGACGGCAGACACCGCGACGAGAACCGCCACGATGACGAGCGCTACGGAAATCAGGTTGAGCAGCTGGAGCGGACCGTACGCGAGGGCGTTCATGCACGTCGTGTAGATGCCGGTCGCGACGATGGATACCGTTCCCGCAATGACCGCGATGAGCATGCCGCGGTTTGCGAACACGTGCGACGCGGGGTTTTCGGCAGGCATACGCGTCAGGTCGAACACGCGGCTCTTTCTGCAAGCGATCAGCACGATCAAACCTATGAGCGCGAGCACGCCGAGACCGATGTAGAAGTACCAGCCGAGGTCGATCCCCGCGAGGTGAAGGATGTCCGGAACGGTCGCGACCGTGTTGATCATGAAGTGGAGCAGCATCGTGTGGATGATCTTTCCCGTCTTCATGTAGACGCACGCGAAAACGATGCCGATGAAAAACGCGAGGAAGAACTGGCCGCTGTTGCCGTGAAGCAGTCCGAAAAGAAGTCCGGAGATGACAGCCGCGGGCCACTGGCCGTATTTGTGAAGGCGGTCGCACAGAAGCTTCCTGCACGCCAGCTCCTCAAAAACAGGCGCACCGAACATCGCGTAGGCGTAGAACGGAAGCATGCGCCAGCCGAGAAGGTTCACGAGGCTCTCCATCGCGGACTCTTCCGGCGGGAAGAACATCTCCGTGAAGTTGCCGACGAAAATGCCGGCGACCCAGACGAAAAAGCAGATGAAAATGACCGCCACCCACGTGCCGAACGGCAGACGCTCCTTTTTAATGGGCTCGTAGTGACGGTTGGAGAGGATCAGCCTCAAAATGAGCAGCGCCGCGGCGATTCCGAGCGCGCTTGCGACAGCGTAGGCAATCGCGAGAAGCGTTCCAACGGAACTGCCGAGGAGGGGCTTGAACCACTCGACCATATCGTTCAAAAGGGCGCCGGGGGACGACTTGTCAAACTTCGAAAAGGCGTCGAGGAACGATCTTAGATAGGGGATCATTATCACGCCCGCGGCGACCATCAGCAGAAAAGACGCCGCATACTGGTAGAACCTGCTGAACGCGACAAGGCCGAGTCCGGCGCGGCTGTAGGCACTGCGGATCTTTTTGATCTTGACGGGAACCTCTTTTTCGGCAGGGGGAAGAGCGGTCATCGGCCTGACAGCCGCGACAGGAACCGCCCCTGAAGAAGCAGCCCCTGAAGAAGGTGCCGCGACAGGAACCGCCCCTGAAGAAGCAGCCGCACGAACAGGCGCCACCGCAGGCGAACCGCCACCGGCGTTCAGAGCGCGTTTTCCGTCCTCAAAGCCCGCAGAGTAGCCGTTTTGGAAACCCGCGGCATACCCGTCGCGCCTGCCGTCCGCGTAACCCGCACTGTGTCCCGACTTGTAAATAACCTCGGGAGAGGGCGGCGCGGTAACGTTCGGATTATTGTTGTCCATGTTTTTGAAGCCTCCTTGCAACGGTTTCGTACGCCGGCATCAATCACTTTTCCGCGATGGTGCCGTCGATGATTTCCGGAGTCGCGGGCCCGCCGATTTCCATAATG
>CADAZX010000031.1:43035-66098 GCA_902792515.1 uncultured Ruminococcus sp. | reverse complement strand
CGTAGGTGTTGAAAATGTCCAGCAAGTATTTGGGCGAGCGGTGGTTCTTCCCCAGGCGGTGTATATTGGGGCTGCATTTTGCTTTCAGTTGCTGCAATGCTTCCAGTTTTGCTCCCACAAACGAGAATATGGCCTGCTGGTCATCTCCCAGAAAGACAATGGTCGCATCCTCGGTGGCAAATAGGTCTATAATGGCCAGTTGAAGGAAACTCAGGTCCTGCACCTCGTCCACCTCTATCCAGCTGTAACGGTGACGTTCCGCATCCTGCTGGGCAAAGAAATAGGCTTTTTCCAACAGGTCTTCGAAGTCTAACAGGCTGTCTGTCTCCTTGTATTTTGCATACATCCGCGCAAATGCTGCCTTTGTTTTCCAATGCCCGCTGTCGGCATCTTCCAACTGGTCGGCATGCACTATCAGTCTCTCGGGCATCCCACCCTCTTTCTGGCTTATGGCGTGCTGCAGGTTGACGATATCGTTAGCGTAGTGCGTATTGTTCTCCGTCGGGTCCAGATGGCACAGGGCTGTGATAATGCTTTCAGCGTCTATGTCGTCAATCACCGCGCTGTTCTGTGGTATCTTCTTTTGCTCAAACAGGTAGTTGGAACAGAACCGGTGCAGGTTGCCCACAAACAAGTCAGGCGGCACCGGGTTGCCGGTCCGCTGGCTTATGCGGTCGCGCATTCCGCGGCTCGCGCGGTTGGTGAAAGTGAGGCAAATCATGTCCCTATAGTCCACCCCGAGGGCGTGGGCTTTTATCACCCTCTCCGCCAGTATGAATGTCTTCCCGCATCCCGGCGGCGCCAACACAAGGTGTCGGCCGCCCTGCAGGTCTATTATGCGCTTCTGGTCGGCGTCGGCTGTGGCATTGGGCTGAACCATCGGCTTGGGGCGTCGGTTACTCTACGGTGACGCTTTTGGCCAGATTGCGTGGCTGGTCCACGTTGCGGCCTTTGGCTATGGCCACATAGTACGACAGGAGCTGAAGCGGTATCACTGCCAGCAGCGGCACAAAGCAGTCGCGCGTGTCGGGTATCACGAAACAGTAGTCACTCATGTCGCGCACCACTGTGTCACCCTCGGTCACCACCGAGATGATTTTGCCCTTCCGCGACTTGATTTCTTGTATATTGCTCACCACTTTTTCATACATGCCTCGTTTCGGTGCTATCACCACCACAGGCATCTCTTCGTCAATGAGGGCGATGGGGCCGTGCTTCATTTCCGCGGCTGGATATCCTTCCGCATGTATATAGCTGATTTCTTTCAGTTTCAGCGCCCCTTCAAGCGCCACCGGGTAGTTGTATCCGCGTCCCAGGTAAATGAAGTTCTTGCAATAGGTGAACATCTGGGCAAATTGGTCTATATTCTTGTTGTGCTCCAGCGTCCACTGCATCTTGTCCGGTATCTGCTGCAGCTCGTTCACCAGCATGTGGAACATCTCGTCGCTCAGCGTCTTTTTCTCTTTGGCAATGGCCAGTCCCAGCAGTGCCAGGGTGATGACCTGGCCGGTAAATGCCTTTGTCGAGGCCACACCTATTTCGGGCCCCACATGCAGATAGGTGCCGCTGTCTGTGGCCCGCGCTATCGACGAGCCTATCACATTGCATATTCCATACAGGAACGCGCCCTTGCTCTTGGCCAGCTGGATGGCGGCCAGCGTGTCGGCGGTCTCGCCCGACTGCGACACAGCTATCACTATATCGTTCGGATATATCACCGGGTTGCGGTAGCGGAACTCCGAGGCATACTCCACCTCCACAGGTATCTGTGCGGCTTCCTCAATAAAGTATTTGCCTATCAAGGCCGAGTGCCACGAGGTGCCGCAGGCGCATATTATTATACGGTTGCAGTTCAAAAACTTCTCCTTGTGGTCTAAGATGCCGCTCAGCAAAACATCCTTATCCGCCATATTCAGGCGGCCACGTATGCATGTGCGCAGTGCATTGGGTTGCTCCCAAATCTCCTTCAGCATGAAGTGGGGGTATCCGCCCTTCTCCAACTGGTCCAGGTTCATCTGCAGGGTGACCAGCTGCGGTGTCTGTTTCACATTGCTCAGGTTGGTAATATCTATATGCCCCGAGCGGTCCATTATCGCAATTTCCTCATCTTGCAGATATATCACCTTGTTCGTGTATTCAATGATGGGGGTGGCGTCCGAGCCCAAGAAAAACTCCGCCCGCCCGTTGGCACTTTTGCCCAGACCTATAATCAGGGGGCTTCCCTTCCTTGCGCACACCAGCTGGTCGGGATGGCTCTTGTCCAGTATGGCAATAGCATAGGCTCCAATCACGTTTTTCAAAGCCAGCTGAACAGCCGTATACATGTCGCAGTTGTGTGTATTCATCATATATTCCACCAGCTGCACCAACACCTCGGTGTCGGTCTGGCTGCAGAAAGTCATATTGTTCTTCTCCATCTCGGTGCGCAACGACTTGTAATTCTCAATAATGCCGTTGTGTACAAGCGCCAGGTTCTTCGACTCCGAGTAATGGGGATGCGCATTTATGGCATTGGGTTCGCCGTGCGTGGCCCAACGGGTGTGGGCAATGCCGATTGTACCCGTAGTGTCCTTCTCCTTGATACTTTCTTCAAGTGCCGACACCTTGCCTTTGGCTTTGTACACATTCAGATCCCCTTTGGCATTGATGATGGCAACTCCCGAACTGTCGTACCCACGATATTCCAAACGGTGCAGGCCTTTAATCAAGATAGGGCATGCCTGCTCTTCCCCGAGGTATCCAACGATTCCACACATATTTTTGTCAATATTTTAGTGTTAGTTTATCAAAAACAACAATCAAACCATCATGTTGCTTTTCTCAAAAATTCAAATTGCAAAGATACACAAAAAAAACAATATAACGATTTTTTTGTTTACAAGTCATTCATCCAAGATAATTCCATTCCCGCTTTGATTCCCCTCCAGCCTGTTCCAACAACTTCCTCAATCCCTTTCTACCTATTGGGTGAACAGATGCTTAAGAGGTGGTGATTATGTGGTGAGGAACGAGCGAATCCGGAATGAACGTGATGAAAAAACAATCATTGGACGGAACTAATATGAAAGCTTCAGATACCCAATTTTTGGACTTTTATACTACTTTATTCTTTGTGATGGGTGGGGTATCGTTGACTGAATCGATTTGGGTTAATGCCTTCATTAAGGGTAATTACAACCTGCGGGAGTATTTTTTTGTGAGGTGGGATAATAAAAACGGTGGTTTTGAGTTATTATTTATTATCTGAAAATAATATTCTTGAATATGGATGATTTGGAATACGATGAAGAGAACAGAGCCGGTTGGCACGAAGATGAGCCGCGCAGGCCGCGCTGGATTGAGGACAATGGCGATAAGTTGAAGACTATTATCGTCACTGTTTTGATTACTTCGCTTTTCTGGGCAGTGGTGGGGATGCTGTTGTTCCCCTCGGTTCCCCGCAAGGGCCAACGGGCCGCTGTTGCGGAGAAGTACCATGCCGGAGAGATCAGCAGAGACGACTACGACAAGTGGCGTTATTACTATCCGCAGTATGATGACACGCAGATCACGGCGAAAGTGCCGTCTCAGGAACTGAGCGACGCCATGGTAAAGACACTCAAAGGCAAGCTTAAAAAAGACTGATATCACCCCCCCAACGACGACAAAAAGCCCTTCGCTGCATACCCACAGCGAAGGGCTTTCATAATATGGATCGTTCCAGTCGCAAACCGTCAAGAATGACTCTTTTACCCCTAAACCCCTTGATAGGGAGAATAAAGGGAGATCATGCAGCTGTTATCAAATTGTTATCAAAGGAACCTTTGTGAAGCCGGAAAGCCTTGATTTTACTGGGTTTTTCGGCTTTCGTATCTCACTCCCACTCTATCGTGGCAACCGGCTTTTCGGAGATATCCCACAGCACGCGGTTGACGCCCGGAACCGTCGCGATAATGCGGTCGCGGATCGTGCAGAGCGTTTTGAACGGGATCTCGGGAACGGTCGCCGTGACGGCGTCGACGGTGTTGATCGCGCGGATTGCGACCGCCCAGCCCATGTAGCGCTTTGCGTCCTTGATACCGGTCGACTTGAACGGAGGAATCACGCAGAAGTACTGCCACGGCGTCTTGGGGAGCTTGCCGATCTCTTCGCGAACGATCGCGTCCGCCTCGCGGAGCGCTTCGAGCCTGTCGCGCGTGATGGCGCCGACGCACCTTACGCCGAGACCCGGTCCCGGGAACGGCTGACGGTAGACCATGTTGTCGGGAAGTCCGAGCGCCTTGCCGACGACGCGGACCTCATCCTTGTAGAGGAACTTCACAGGCTCCACGAGTTCGAAGTCGAACTCCTTCGGGAGACCGCCGACGTTGTGGTGAGCCTTGACGCCCTTGCTCTCAAGGATGTCCGGGTAGATTGTTCCCTGCCCAAGGAACTTGACGTCCGTGAGCTTGCGCGCCTCTTCGGCGAAAACGTCGATAAAAATCTTGCCTATGATCTTGCGTTTGCGCTCGGGGCTGCTGACGCCCTTAAGAGCGTCGAGGAAGCGGTCGACGGCGTCGACGTAGACCAGGTTCGCCTTCAGCTCGTCTCTGAAGACCTTGATGACCTGCTCGGACTCGCCTTTTCTCAAAAGGCCGTGGTTGACGTGGACGCAGGTGAGGCGCTTGCCGATTGCCTTGATGAGGAGCGCCGCGACAACCGAGCTGTCAACGCCGCCGGACAGTGCGAGCAGCACCTTGCCATTGCCGATCTGCTTTTTGAGCGCTTTTACCTGTTCATCGATAAACTTATTCGCAAGTTCCGGAGTGGTGATTCTCTCCATGTTTTCCGGACGAACTTCATAAACATATCCTGCCATAATGATCTCCTGTCATTTTTGATTACTCAAAATCTTTTGATTTGTCGAAGTTGTTTTAATGCGTAAAAACCGGATTGCCGGCCCGTATCCATCAATTGATGTGGCCGCTGCGTCAGCTCGTGTAGTTGTCGAAGTAGCCCTGTACGAGAACGACCGGCGTGCCCTTGTCGCCCGAACCGCTTGTGAGGTCGCAGAGCGAGCCGATGAGGTCGGTGAGCTGCCTCGGGGTGGTTCCCTGCGCGGCCATGTTGCCGACGAGGCTTGAACCGTCTTTTGCTCTAATTTTAGCCGAAATCGCGTCGCGGAGAGCCTCTCCGGAGAGGTCCTTGAAATCGTTGTCGGCGAGATATTTGAGCTTGAGCTCGTTCGGCGTGCCGATGAGGCCGTCGGTGTACGCGGGCGAGACGACCGGGTCCGCGAGCTCCCAGATCTTGCCCTGGGGATCCTTGAACGCGCCGTCGCCGTAGACCATAACCTCGACGTGCTTTCCGGTTGATTCGAGAAGGCGCTTCTGGATCTCAAAAACGAGCTCTCTGCACTCCTCGCGCGGGAACAGCTTGACCTTGTCCTCGGTGGCCTTGTTGGAGCCGAGCAGACCGTAGCGGGAGTTGAAACCGCTGCCGTTCACGGATTCGGTGAGAATGTCGTCGAGACCCAGAACGGTCTCGGCGCCGTTTTCGCGAAGGATGCGCTTCGTGCGCTTTCTGGTGTGGATGTCGCAGTTGATGACCGTTTTCGTGTAGAGCAGGATCGTCTTGGGCTGGTTCGCGAAAATGATCTCGACCTCGGCCCCGCACTCGCGGATCAGCTGCTCATAGTAGGCGACGTAGTCGACGCCCGTGAACGAGTGCTTGTTTTCGCCGAAAAGCCTTCTGTAGTCTTCAAGCGTGAGCACGTCGCAGTACGGGTTGATGCCCGCCTCGTCTATTTTGTCAAGACTTACGAGCTCGTTTCCGACCTCGTCCGAAGGGTAGCCAAGCATCAGAACGACCTTTTTGACGCCTTTCGCGATACCTCTTAAGCAGATCGCGAACCGGTTTCTGGAGAGGATCGGGAAAATAACGCCAACGGTGTCCCCTCCGGTCTTTTTCTTTACGTCAGCGGCGATGTCGTCCACCGTCGCGTAGTTGCCCTGGCTTCTCGCCACGATCGACTCGGTGACCGCGACAACGTCTCTGTCGTGCAGCGCGAACCCCTCGGCCTCCGCGGCCTCAAGAACGCTTGAAGTCACGATATCGGCCAGGTCGTCGCCCTCGCGGATGATCGGGCACCTGATACCTCTGGAAACTGTTCCAACCCTGCGGTTTCTGTCTTCCATAAACATTCCTCCAAAAACTAAAAGTCTTCAAATAAATCTCTAAAATTCGCCCGCGAGCAGGCGGATTTATCAAAAAGTGTCGCATTTCCCGGAAATCCGCTTATTTCCCGGAATTCCGCTTATTTCCCGTAAATCAGAACGGCAGATCGAAGTCGTCTATCGCCTCGTCCTCCAGATCCCTGACCTTTTCCTTAAGCGCCGCGATTTCCTCGCGCAGCTCGGAAATGTCCTGTGCGATCGGGTCGATCACCCTCGCGTGCTCGAGTGAAAGCGAAGGAGCAACGCGCTCGCCGTCTGTTTTTATAACGCGCGCCTTGATGCCCGTGACGGTCGAATTCGGCGGAACGTCAGAAAGAACGACCGAGCCCGAGCCGATCATCGAGTTGTCCCCTATCGTTATAGGCCCGAGAATTTTCGCGCCGGCGCCGATAAGAACGTTGTTGCCGACGGTCGGGTGGCGCTTGCAGTGCTTCTGAACGCCGGTTCCTCCGAGCGTCACCTGGTGGTAAATCGTGCAGTTGTCGCCGATGACGGCCGTTTCGCCGATCACTATTCCGTTGCCGTGGTCGATGAAAAGTCCGCTGCCTATTTTCGCGCCGGGGTGGATCTCGATTCCGGTCCGCCTGCTCGAGCACTGCGAGATCCAGCGCGCGATGAAGGGCATTTTGTGGCGCAGAAAAAACGCCGCGATCCTGTGGTCGCGAAGCGCCTTGTAGCCCGGGTAGAGAAGGATCACTTCCAGAACGTTTCTTGCGGCCGGGTCGCGCGCCGCTATCGATTTCGCGTCAGCAAATAAACCCATAAAATCAACCTTTCCCGCCTATGCGTCCGGCTATCACCCTTGCGATGTGAACGCCGCTCGCCGCGGCCTGCGAAAGTCCTCTTGTAACGCCCGCGCCGTCGCCGCACGCGAACATGTTCGGAAGCGTCGTCTCGAGTTCACGCGTCAGATTGAGCCGCGAGCTGTAGAATTTCACCTCCACGCCGTAGAGAAGCGTGTCGTAGTTGGCCGTTCCCGGAACCACCTTGTCGAGAGCGTAGATCATTTCGATAATGTTGTCGAGGTGCCTCTTCGGAAGCACGAGACTGAGGTCACCCGGAGTCGCCTTTAAAGTTGGCCTCGTGAAGCTCTGTTTGAGACGGTGCTCGTTCGTTCTGACGCCCCTTATGAGGTCGCCGAAACGCTGCACGATGACGCCGCCGCCCAGCATGTTCGAGAACGACGCGATGCTCTTACCGTACCTGTACGGCTCACTGAAAGGCTCGGTGAACTTGTTGCTGACCAGCAGCGCGAAGTTGGTGTTGTCGCTTCTGAGGGCCGGATCGGCGTAGCTGTGGCCGTTTACCGTCACGCAGCCGTCGACGTTTTCGGTGACAACGTGTCCGTAAGGGTTCATGCAGAAAGTCCTGACCTTGTCGCCGTACTGCTTCGTTCTGTAGACAAGCTTCGCCTCGTAGACCGCGTCCGTGACCTCCTGGAAAACCGCCGCCGGCAGCTCGACTCTGACGCCGATGTCGACCTGGTTGTTGATAAGCTCGATCCCGAGCTCGTTGCACCTGTCCGCGAACCACTCCGCTCCCGAACGTCCGGGCGCCGCGATAAGGTAATCGCACTCGATCTCTTTTTCGCCCTTTGCGTCCTCAAGCCCGAGCGCGTACGTGCCGTCGTCTTTTCTCTTTATAGATACCGCCGCCGTGTCGCAAAGAATGTCCACGCGGCCGCTCATGTAGTCGAAAATGTGCTTTAAGATCTGGAGATTTTTCTCTGTCCCCAGGTGCTTCACGGAAGCCATCAGAAGGTGCATGTCGTTTTCGAGCGCGCGCTTCATCAGGCGGTGTGCCTGCTCTGAGTACGTGCTGAAACGCTCCTCGGTCGCGCCGAACGACACGTTCACAGAGTCGACGTACTCGATAAGGTCCATGACCTCGCTGTCGTCGAGATAGTCGTTCAGCCAGCCGCCGAATTCGGTCGTGAAATTGAATTTTCCGTCGGAAAAAGCCCCCGCGCCGCCGAAACCGTTCATAATTGCGCAGGGATTGCACTGTATGCACTTGTCGACCTTGCCCGCGACTATCGGGCAGGACCTCTTATATATAGAATGGCCTCTCTCGACGATCACGATAGACCTGTCGGGCAGAAGCCTGTTAATCTCGTATGCAGCGAACACACCCGCGGTGCCGCCGCCTATTATTGCCACGTCGTATTTCTTAACGTTTTCCATGATGCACACCCTTGTCTGTTCTCAAACGGAATACGAAGGCGGGGCTCTGAAACGACGCAGTGCCGCCTACGAAGGCCGTTCGGAAGGATGTAACTTAAAACGTTTTAAGTTACGTTTAATTGTACTCTCCCGAGCCTCCGAATGCAAGTATTTTTTTATCAAAAACGCGGAAAATGCAGAAAACGCGGAAAATGCGGAAAAACCGCCTCCTCGCGAAAATCGCGAAAATGATTTTCACGTCCGCCAAGCAAAAACACGCTTTACCGGCACCGGAGCGCGCTTGAACGGAGCGCCCGTTTGTTTTATAATATCATCAAGGACCGGAAACCGCTTGAAAACCGCCGCTTTTCGCTAAGGGCGGACCGTTTTTGACGGCTCGCGGCCCGGTTAAATTCTCTGAAAAGGCAGGAGCAGAAATTATGTACAGAATCGGAATAGATTTAGGCGGCATCAACATCGCGTGCGGACTCGTCACTGAGGACGGGAAGCTTGTCGCGAAGAAGAGCGTTCCCACCCGCACAAAAAACGACACACCCGACAGCATCGCGAAGTCGATGGTCGACGTATCGCTTGACGTTATCGCCGAAAACAACCTTAAAGAGGACGACGTAGCCCTCATAGGCATCGGCATTCCCGGAGCGGTCGACCGCGACAGAGGCTTCATAATCAGAACGGCCAACGTTCCCCTCGACGGCTACGACATGGCGGGTTTTTTCGCCCGCTATACAAAGATTCCGATCCGCCTCGACAACGACGCGAACTGCGCGGCGCTCGGTGAGGCGATTGCGGGCGCCGCGAAAGGCGTCAAGACGGCTCTTATGGTCACCCTCGGAACAGGCGTCGGCGGCGGAATCATCATCGACGGCAAGATCTACTCCGGCTTCAATTTCGCTGGCGGCGAGATCGGCCATATGGTCACCCACGTCGGCGGCAGGAAGTGCGGTTGCGGAAGGCGCGGCTGCTTCGAGGCGTATGCTTCGGCTACGGCCATAATTCGCGACACCCGCGCGGCGTTCAAAAAGCACCCCGAGTCGGAGATCGCGCGTATCTGCGGCGGAGACATTTCCAAGATCAACGGCAAGACCGCTTTTGACGCCCGCGACCTCGGCGACGAGACAGGCAAAGCGGTAGTCGACAACTACATCCGCGAACTCGGCGAGGGCATCGTCAACTACATCAACATATTCCAGCCCGAAGTGCTCCTCCTCGGCGGCGGCATCGCCAACCAGGGCGAAAAGCTTCTCAAACCCCTCCGCGATTTCGTTTTTACCTACAGCTACGGTGCAAACCTGATTCCGCGCACGAAAATCATGCGCGCGACGCTCGGTAACGACGCGGGAATCATCGGTGCCGCGATGCTTTGATTTCAACTTTTGACTGACTGAACGGGGTTGCGCGAAAATGATCTACGAAAAGAGCTGCGGAGCGGTGATATTCCACCCCGGTGCCGGCGGAGAGCGTCTGTACCTTGTCGAGCTGATGCGGAAAGGCCACCGTTCGCTCTGCAAGGGGCACGTGGAAAATAACGAGACCGAGCACGAGACGGCCGCGCGGGAGATCCGCGAGGAAACGGGTCTGTCCGTGGTTTTCGTTGACGGTTTTCGCGAGACCATCGAATACAGCCCCTACCCCGGATGCACGAAGACGGTCGTGTTTTTCCTTGCCGGGTCGGAAAGCGACGGCGTGAAGGCGCAGGAGGAAGAGGTGCGGGAGATCGATTGGCTTCCCTTCGAAGAAGCCTCTGCGGCGCTGACGTTCGATTCCGACCGCGACGTTTTGAGGAAGGCAGAGACTTTCCTGAACCGGAAAGGCGGAAGTTTATGACCATAAGACTGTTTTTGAGATATGACGGCAGCGGCTTCAGCGGCTGGCAGATCCAGAATAAAGACGGAGCCGAGCGCGAAGGGCTTGTGACCGTTCAGGGCACTCTGAACAAGGCGCTCAGGGCCCTTCTCTGTGACGATTCGATCAAGGTCACCGGCTGCAGCAGGACAGACGCCGGCGTACACGCGCTCGAATACTGCGCAAGTTTCGAATGCGACAACCCGATCGTTCCCCCGGACAGGATCTGCCGCGCACTGACGCCCCTCCTTCCCGAAACGCTGACGGTTTACCGCTCCGGAAAGGCGCCCGACGGCTTCAACGCCAGGTACGACACCGTCAGGAAAACGTACGTTTACGACTTCCACTGCGGCGAGTTCCCGGTCCCCTCGCTCAGGAACACGTCCTGGTTTGTGAAGACCCCGGTCCAACCCGACCTCGTGAAAATGAACGAAGCCGCCTCGGTCCTGCTGGGAACGCACCGCTTCGACGCATTCTGCGGCGACCTTTCGAATGCGAAAACAACGGAGCGGACGCTTTACGAATTAAGAGTCACGAAGCTGCGCGAACGGCCTTCAAAAGACGTTGTACTCTACCGCCTCACCGCCACCGGCGACGGATTTCTCTACAATATGGTGAGGATCATCGCGGGAACGCTGGTCGACACAGGACTCGGGAAGCTGACGCCCGCCGGCGTTGAGGCCGCCCTTCTGTCGGGAATGAGGAAAGACGCTGGCCGGACTGCGCCGCCGCAGGGACTGTTCCTGAAGAAGATCTATCTGAGGGACGATAAAGAGATCAAGCCCCGCTGAGTTGCCTATTTTTAGGTTGAAAAAAGCGGAGAGCCGCCGGCGCGGCTCTCCGCTTTTTTCGCATTTTTTCACCTTCAATAGTATTCGTTCCCGCCCGTGTTTTCGCCCACGCCGCGGTCCCTGTAGTTGATTATATCAAGCCGGTTTATCATCACGACCGACATTATTATATTCCCGAACGACGCCGCGATGTAGACGAGCGACGTGCCGAGCGCCGACGCCACCACGCCGGCAATCGCGTTCTCGCCGAGGCCCGCTATCACGAGAATTCCCGACAGCGCCAGGCTCACAAGATTTGAAAGAACAAGCGTCAAACCGAACGTCGCCGCGAAGTACAAAATCACAACCGGGTTTGAGATTATCACTCTTAGCGTCCTCCCTAGCGCCCTGATTCCCCTCTGCTCCTCCGCCGCGACCGTGTATACCGACATAGAGAGCAGCACGAGCGCGATGATTCCCGGGAAAAACATGATCATCATCCCGAAGAACACAAACACCGCCCCGATGAGCACCGTCAGCGCCCAGCCCGGCAGCCTTCTGATCGCCGCCGTAAAATAGTCGGTCGCGCTGCCCACGTCGTGAAGCTCCGCATCATGCTCGTTTACGACAGTCAGGTCGCCGATTTTGTAGTTGAGCGAGAGCGCGCCGTGCCTTCCCTCGTCGAGTGTCAGCCTTGCGACCGCGATCGTAAAAACGTCGGCGAGCACGAGCAAAACGACGAGCACCAGCAGGAACGGGATCATCCTCGGCGCCGCAGCCGCCATCGCCTCGCTGACCTCCTCGGCCGTCGCCGTGCTCTGCGACCCGCTGTTCAGGATGTCCATGAGCACCTTGACCGCGCTGTCGTTCGTCATCGCGTCGGTAATGAAGCCGTTCAAAACGCTCACAGGCAGAATAACAAGCAGAATCAGCAGAAGTATTTTAAAAAAATGCAGACGGTAGATTCTCCATGCCTCGCCGAGAACACCGCCCACGCTAAGTTTTTCTATCATAAACGCCTCCGTGGTCTTCCCCACCGTTCAGAGAACACGCGGCAGCCCCTGCCGCCCGGCCCTTACCGTTCGGGGTTTCCCGACGCCTCCTTTTTCGCCCACTTCCAGAGCAGCAGCATCGCGACGTAAATCCCGACTATCGCGAAAAAAATCGACGCGAAAAGAATCGTGTAAATGCTGAACGTGCCGCCGTCAGTGATCAGTCCCTCTTTCGAAAACGTGTCCAGCCTTGCGTGCGTGTAAATGTACACCGCCTTGCCCAGGTTGCTCATCGGTCTCGTCTCGATGTCGGCCATCTGCGGCGCGTAATGAATCAGCGTGCACATGAAATTCGTGATGACCGTGGCGGCGAGCGTCGTGGGTACGAGCACCGCGTGGGCTCCGAACCTGTTCAGCCTGCCGTGTCCAAGTGCGATATAGAAAACGACGGCGCCGGCTCCGCAGAGCAGCATCACCGCCTGCGAGTTCACGCCCATGGCGCACAGGAGGGTTGCGTAAGGAAGAGCGCCAACGAGAGCTCCGGCAAAGGCAATTCCGACAAGCTTCAGCCAGTACTTGACTTTGTCGCCGGCCGTCTCTTTTTCATAATTTTCAAAACTCTTAGCCATTGATGCACCCTTCTCAAAAGCGGCTTTTTCAGGCGTCTTTTTAACGCCTTCTTTAAACCACTGTTTAACCGGATTTTTCCGTTATTTTCCGTTGATCGCGTTCGCCACGGCGGCTTCGATGGCCTCCGGGGACGTTCCCTTCACGAGCTGGATCTCGCTGAAAAGCACCTTCCTTGCGGAAATGAGCATCTTCTTCTCACCGGACGACAGTGATTTGTCGGCCTCCCGCTTTGCCAGAAACTTGTACACGTCGGCGACGCTGTAGATATCGCCCGACTTCATGCGCTCGAGGTTCTCGCGCTGGCGCTTGTTCCAGTTCGCCTCTTTAGGCATAACGTCGCTCGTGCGCAGATAAATAAGCAGACGGTCGATCTCCTCGGGCGAGACAATCGGTCTCAGTCCGACTTCACCGGCCTTGTCCACAGGAATCATGAGCTGCAGGTTCCCGTAAGGAAATACGAGACAGTAATAACTCACAAGCTCGCCGTCATTCTCTTTTTCAACAATTCCGTTGATTATCCCGGCACCGTGCAACGGATAAACAACATAATCTCCGATATTGTAATTCATAAGAGTCAAATAACAGTTTGCAAGCCTCTCGCAATTTTGGATATTTTCAAAATATGGCTTGAAACTCCCCCGTTTTTATTTTACACTAAAAGCGGCGATTTTTCAAGCCGTAAAACGGCGAAAATGGGCCCGCGCATCGCCGAAAACCAATGATTTTTCCTTGTTTTAGCGAAAATTTCACATGCACGCGCCCGCATATGCCTGACAACGCGGAGCCGCCGGACACCGCCGGCGATCCACCATATAATTACGAACGGAGCTATTAAAATGAAAGAACAACCGGTTGAAAACAAAATCTTAACACTGAAAAAGGCATTTGAGGCGCGTTTCGGCTCCTCCGAGGGCCTGAGATTCTTCGCCGCGCCGGGCAGGGTCAACCTGATTGGCGAGCACATCGACTACTGCGGAGGTCTCGTCTTTCCCGCCGCGCTGACGCTCGACACGCTCGTCGCGATCAGGAAGAACGGAACGCCCTCCACGGTCCGCCTCGCAGCCACCACGATTGACGGTATCAGGACGTTTGACATCAATAACATCGAAGACGCCCGCTCCCTCGACTGGGGCAACTACCAGGCGGGCGTCGTTCGCGAACTGATCCGCCTCGGGATCGACGTCGGCGGCTTTGACGCGTGCTACCTCACGACCGTACCGTTCGGCGCGGGCCTCTCCTCCTCCGCTTCCATCGAGGTCTCTACGGGCCTTGCCGTTTCCGAACTGTTCGGCGGAAAGCTGAACGGCGTCGAGATCGCGCTCGCGGGCCAGCGTGCCGAAAACACCTTCTGCGGCGTCAACTGCGGCATTATGGACCAGTTCGCGTCCGCAATGGGCAAAAAGGACCACGCAATCGTTCTCGACTGCAACACGCTCGACTACAAGTACGTTCCGCTCGAACTCGGGAACCACGTGATCATTCTCGCCAACACGTGCAAGAAGCACGCTCTCGGCGCCTCCAAATACAACGAGCGCCGCCGCGAGGTCGCGGAAGGTCTTGAGGAGATGCAGCGCATCGAAAAGAGCCGCGGCGTTTCCGAACCGCACAAAACGCTCTGCGAGTACTCGGTTGAAGAGCTCCGCGATTATATGTGCGAGATTTCCGACCCGACCGTCATGATGCGCGTGATCCACGTAGTGACCGAAAACGCCCGCGTAAAAGAGGCCGTAAAGGTTCTCGAGGCGGGAAAGCTCGACGAATTCGGCGAGCTCCTCAGAAAAGCCAACAACTCCATCCGCTACCTGTACGAGGCGACCGGCTTCGAGCTCGACGCGATGTTTGATGCCGCGGTTACCTTCGACGGCTGCGTCGGCGCGAGGATGACAGGCGGCGGCTTCGGCGGCTGCACCGTGAACATCGTCGCCGCGGACCGCGTAGAGGATTTCAAAGAGTACGTCGGCACGCGCTACACCGCGGCAACCGGAAACGTTCCCGAGTTCTACGTCTGCGAGACCGGCGACGGCGCCAGAGAACTGTTCATTTGAGCGCGTTCCGGTTGACTCGGTCTTTTAAAAGGGGTATAATATTGCGCGGCCGCCCGCGAGGATTTCAAAGGGCGGCCGCCCCTCAACTTTAATAACGGTTTACGCACCTGTGGTGGAATGGCAGACACGCCGGATTTAGGTTCCGGTCCGCGAGGGTGCAGGTTCAAGTCCTGTCAGGTGCACCAAGAATTAAAATCCGAACCAAGCGCTTCGAAGCTATTGGTTCGGTTTTTTCTTTGAGTAGCCAACACCGCTTAGTCTCTTTTATTGTCTTCCTTTTGCAAATAAAACATTGCCTTTTGCATTTCAATTTCAGTGCGAAGTTCTTCTTCAGTTGGAAGATACAACTTATACTTTGAAGCGAATAGCTGCTCGTTTCCATGAAGAATAGAGAACCGTGCTATATCCTCGTCGGTATCCGAGCAAAGGATGATTCCGATAGTCGGGTTGTCGCCCTCGTTCCGCTTTAATTCGTCGTACATACGGATATACATATCCATCTGCCCAACGTCTTGATGCGTAATCTTGCTGGTTTTTAAATCAATCAGCACAAAACATTTCAATATATAATTATAAAACACCAAATCAATGAAATAATCCTCTTTTTCAGTATGTATTCGCTGTTGGCGGTTTACAAAAGCGTAGCCTTTTCCAAGTTCCATCATAAATCTCTGCAAATTTGTAATTACACTCTTTTCCAGATCAGTTTCAGTAAAAGAATTGTCTTCCTGCATGCCGAGGAATTCGGCAATAACCGGGTTTTTGATGAACTCAAGCGTGTCAGTCTGATAATCCGCCGTCTTTGTTTTCATCTCTTTTTCGACCGGTTCCTTGACCTGTGATTTCAAAAGGCGATAGTAATACTGCGAGCTTATATTTCGTTGCAGAGTTCGAACGCTCCAAGCCTCTTTCGTTGCTTCTTTCTCATACCAGTCTCGAGCAACCGCGTCCTCAACCTGCAAAAGAACGCGATAATGAGTCCACGAAAGTAGCGGGGCAGATTTTGGACTCACCGAGTCCAAAATCTGCGGGAACGCTTTGTAGAATCTAACGAATTTGTAAAGCGAACTGAAATCGAACCCTTTTCCGTATTCCTCCGTTAATTTCTTCGAAAGCTTTTTAATAATCTCAGCTCCGTAATTCTCGCGTCTTTCGCCTTTGAGTTCTTCTTCGGCGATTCGATACCCAATCAACCAGTTTCGCCGGACGAGGGCTATGTTAACCGCCTGATATACAGCGCTTCTGGCAGAATCGATTATTACACGCATATCGGTTATTATGTCATCGCTCTTTGTAAAAGGCGGCGCAAAACCGTTTTGAACGTAAATCTGCTTTTCATTATTCATTGTTTTTCCCCATTAAATTAACAATGTTTATGCGGAACCCGTCCTGCCGCGCCAGCATCCCGAATCTGTTATTCAGGTCTCTCGACAGAGAGGCACTTCCGCTAATTCGAACCTATCACATTTTGCACGAAACCGCAAGAGGCAATCGCGAGTTTTTTCCATCAATCAACCTACAACTTTCAATGGACAAACCGCTATAAATATGGTACACTTTTCACAAGAAAATACGCACTTTAACACGCGCAGGCACAGCCTTGCCTAAGACCGCGTTTTTTGAATCAATTATACTACCGGTAAAGGGAGAACCCATGGACTACATCAGAGTGACAAAAGAGAACATTGAGAGCGAGCACATCTGCTGCGCGATCTCTAACAACAAGGACGTGCAGGTCGCGTCGAAAAAGGCGTGGCTTGCGGAGCGTTTTGACGACGGGCTGGTGTTTTTGAAGGGCACCGAGCGCGGAAAGTGCTTCATTGAGTACATTCCCGCCGAAAACGCCTGGAATCCGATCGACGCCGACGGCTACATGTACGTCGACTGCCTGTGGGTCTCCGGCTCGTTCAAGGGCCACGGCTATTCGAACGACCTTCTGGGCGAGTGTATCCGCGACAGCAGGGAAAAGGGCAAAAAAGGCCTCTGCATCCTCTCTTCCGCCAAGAAAAAGCCTTTCCTCGCCGACCCGGAATACCTGAAGCACAAGGGCTTTGAGGTCTGCGACGAGGCCTCCAACGGCATCCGCCTTCTGGCCCTCCGCTTTTCGCCCGACGCCTCCCTGCCGCGCTTTAAGGAGTGCGCGAAAAACCCGCACGTCGACGAGCCCGGCTACGTTCTCTACTACACGAGCCAGTGCCCGTTCAACGCGAAGTACGTTCCGGTCGTTGAAAAAACCGCCGCGGAGCACGGAATCCCGTTCAAGGCGATCCACCTGACCACAAAAGAGGACGCCCGCAGCGCCCCCACACCCATTACCACGTACGCGCTCTTTTACAACGGAGAGTACGTGACGAACGAGCAGATGAACGACACGCGTTTTCTGAAGCTCGTTTCGCGCTGAAACGGCCGCTTTCAGGCGCACGCCGCTTTTACAAATATATAAAGAGAGGACCGCAATGAAACTTATCGACCCGGCCGCCACAAAACGCGCAAAAGCGTACGAAATGTGGACAAAATCGCCCATGCCTATGGTGACGCTCTTCAAAACGTACGACGTCACGCCGCTCGTGCGCTTCGGCAGGCGCCACAAAATGAAATTCAACATGCTCATGTGCTGGTGCATCGCCCGCGCCGCCTCATCGGACGACCTTTTTAAAATCGTTGTCGCGGACAACGGCTTTGAGCTATACGACAAGATCGCGGTCAACATCGTCGTCCCGACAGCCGAAGGCGGCATCACCACGTGCGACATTCCCTACACGCCGGATCTCGCGGAGTTCAACAGGCACTACCTTGAAAATACCGCCGAGGCCTACCGCACCTGCACGGACGTCCTGTCTCCCGATCACGCGATCATCGGCGCGTCCTCGCTCGCGAAGCACTACATCGACGGCGCCGTCAACCAGTACTCGGGCATCTATAAGAACGTTTTTATGGCCTGGGGCCGCTACCGGAAACGCTTTCCGTTCATGAACACGCTCCCGGTCTCGATGCAGTTCCACCACGCGCACATGGACGGAAACGACGCCTGCGAGTTTCTCGACAGACTGCAGGACGAGATCCGCAACGTGAAAAAGAACGCCCGCGGCTAAGCCTCACCCCCTTCCCGCACTTATATTTCCGCTTAAAGTTCCCTTTTTTGACTATTCTTCGAAAACCGGGAACTTTTTTTATTTTTACGCAAAAAAGTACTTGACGGCGCGATATACTTCGTGTTATGATGTATGCCGTGAAAGGAGGCATGTCATGGACGTTCAGCTAAAACGCGGTCTTTTGGACGTTTGCGTTCTCGCGGCAATCAAAAACGGTGAGTCGTACGGTTACAAGATCATCAAGGACATGAAACCGTACCTCGAGCTCTCCGAGTCCACGCTCTACACCATTTTGAAGCGGCTCGAGGCGGCGAAAATGCTCACGGTCAGGACGGCCGAGCACGAAGGCAGGCTGCGAAAATACTACCGCATCACGGCGGCGGGTGTCGCGCGCATCAACGATTTCAAAGAGGAGTGGAAAGAGGTAATTCAGATTTACCGTTTTGTCGCAAGAGAGGATCAGGGAGGACCGGTATGAATAAAAGAGAATTTCTTGAAGAACTGCGGAAGGGCCTCGCCGGGCTGCCGCAGGATGATGTTGAAGAACGGCTGACGTTCTACGGCGAGATGATAGACGACAGGATCGAGGAAGGGCTCACCGAGGAAGAGGCCGTCGCTCAAATAGGGCCGATCGGCGACATCGTGTCGCAGACGTTCTCGGACATCCCCCTTTTGAAGCTCGTGAAGGAAAAGATGCCGAAAAGGTCTCTGCGCGCGTGGGAAATAATCCTGCTGGTGCTCGGATTCCCGCTCTGGTTCGCCCTGCTCGTCGCGGCGTTCGCGGTCGTTCTCGCGCTTTATATAGTGATTTGGGCGCTTGTTATCGCGCTCTGGGCGGTCGAGGTCGCGTTCGCGGTTGCCGCCGTCGCGTGCGTTCCGCTTGCGGTGTTTTACGCTGTCAAAGGAAACGTTCCGGCTGCCGTCGCGTTTGTTGGAGCGGCGCTTCTGCTCGCGGGTCTGGCGATATTCCTGGCCTTCGGCTGCGTGGCGGCTTCCAAAGGCGCGGTTAAGCTTGCCAGGCTCATCGGCCGCGGCGTCAAAAGACTCTTCGTCAGGAAGGAGAACACAAAATGAAAAAGGTTTTTCTTATTATAGCGGCCGTGCTCGTTACGCTCGGAATCGTTCTTACCGGCGCCGCGTTCGCGATCGGCAGTTTTAGTTTCAAATCGTTGGACACGGGCGAGGTCGTCACGGAGACGGCTACGGTAGACGAGGCGTTTTCGAAAATCGAGGTATCTTCATCAATTGCGGACGTCGTTTTCGAGCGTTCCGTCGACGGAAACGCGTGCGTTGTCTGCGTGGAGCGGGAAGGCAGGAGATTCGACGTCAAGGTCGAAAACGGAACGCTCAAGGTGACGCAGGAAAAGCGCAAAAATTGGTTCGCGGACTTCAATTTCTTCAGCTTCAAGAAGACTTCGGCGACGCTCCGCCTCCCCGCGGGAAGCTACGAGTCGCTTAAGATCGAATCCGACACGGGCGATATTTCCGTCCAGAAGGATTTCAGCTTCGGTTCGGCAGGCATACAGTCGGACACCGGCGACGTCACCCTTGAGTGTCCGGTTTCCGGTCTTCTGAAAGTCAAAACGTCCACCGGCGACATCAAAATCAGCGGAACCACGGCAGGCGAGCTCGATCTGAAAGCCTCCACCGGCAGAATCACGGTCGACTCGGTCGCGTGCGCCGGAAGGTTCGCGGTATCGGTCAGCACCGGCAAGACGGTTCTCACTTCGGTTACATGTAAGGACCTTGTCTCAAACGGCTCCACCGGAACTCTTACGCTCACAGACGTTATCGCTTCGGGAAGGTTTGACATCGAGCGCGACACGGGCGACGTCAAATTCGACAGGTGCGACGCAGCGGAGATTAAAGTCGAGACCGACACCGGCGACGTCACCGGAACGCTTATTACCGAAAAGGTCTTCATCACGAAAACCGACACCGGCAAGGTCTCCGTTCCCTCCGCTGCTTCGGGCGGCAGGTGCGAGATTGAAACAGACACCGGGGATATAAAGATTTCAATCGCTCAGTAAATTATTCTAAATTACTCAAAAAAATCACGCGCCGCCTCAGGCCGCGTGATTTTTTTGCAATTATAAGATCAATCCCGTCACACGGGAATCTCCGCAGCGTAAAGGAGCCCCAGCTTTATCATACTGTCCGAATCGTAGTGGTAGATGTCGGGCTCCTCGGGCGGCTCGTTTTTGGTCGTCAGGCCCTCGCCCACCGTGTCGATGAAGCGGAGGCACGGTTTTGTCTCCGAGTACTCCTTTTTCGCCTTGTTCATGCCCTCCCAGAGCGGCCAGATCGTGCTGATCCCCGCGTCCGTGTACGTGCAGTTTCCGGCTATATATGGGGCAAATTCACGGTTGAAGTCGGCGAGCATCGCGTCGTAGCGGCGGATGTAGTTGTCGAGTTGGTCCTGCGTGATCGAGTCGCCTTCGCCCTGCATCCAGCAGAACGAAACGATCTCCGGAGCGTAGCCCTCCGCCTCGAGCGCGACGATGCTCTCGCGTGTGATCTTGACGAGCTCGTTGTAGCACCAGCCAGGCCTTATCGGGTCGCCGGTGGAATAGTTCGCCACGATGTTCTCCTTCTGGTCGGCGAACGCGCCCGGGTCGTAGTAACTCTCTCCCGACGGCGAGATAAAGTCCGTGTGGAGCGACATGCCGCCGAACGCGCACTTCACAATGAAGAACTCCTCACCCGGGCAGCGCCTGTCAAGCGCCTCCGCGATGCCGACCTCCGGCCCTATCGTGTACTTGGAAACCTCGGTGCAGCCTGTCGCCGTCGGCACGAAACCGTTGCTCTTTTTGTCGTGCGAAAAGTAGTTGATTTTGATGTTCGGGAAGCCCTTCTCCCACTTTTCGACGAGCTCCTGAGGGAAATGCTTTGCGAGGCACTTCACGTGTCCCACTCCGACAGCGTTCGACTGACCGGAAATAACGATTATTCTTGCTTTTTTCATTTCGGTTCCTTTCTTCTCAAAAAGTCTCGAATTCATTCTAAGTCAGCGTGCTTTCAATCACGCGACAGTCAACGTCAGGATGTGTACGGGTCAGGCTCGCCCGTTCCCGTCCCTTTGACCGGAGAGTCCGCGAGCGCCGCGTGGCCGTCGTTTTCGAAGTCCGCGTCGGTTTTCATAAAGCAGCCGTACCACTCCTTTTCGAACGGTTTCCCGTACCCGTCGCACCACGTGACGTCCACGTTGTAGATTCCGGTGTCGAGCTTCACCATGTTCCAGGTGTGCCCCTGCCCTTGCGGATGACCGTCCCTGTACGCGCACCAGAGCCCCGCCTCCCTGCAAAGAAGGTAATACGCTGCCGTGTAGCCCTCGCAAACCGCCTTGCCTGTCACCAGCGCCCCGTAGGCAGTAAAGCAGTTTTCGGGTCGCCTGTCGTAAACGGTTTTCTCGCTGAGAACCGCCGCTAGGTAGTAGTACATGTCGTACGCGGAAAGGCCCTCCGGCATCAGCCGCACCACCCTTTTGACGACGCGGTCCAGAAGCCCGGCGCGGTGTTTTATCTCCTCAAGCGTCACGAAGCCGTCGCGTTCCGTGGCGTTCCCGTCCCGTTCAGGGTCGAAGTATCTGTCGAAAACCAGCCTGTAGTGCGAGTTGCCGTCGACGTCGATCGTGGACCGGACGTCGATCGTGAAATAGCTCGCAATGTCCGGGTGAACGTACGTAAGCGGCGCGTGAACCGCGAAGTAGTCTGCCTTCAGGTCGCCCGCATACCCGTCTCCCTCAACGTTAAGGCGCTCGAATCTCAATGCGCTCTCCACCGCTTTTCCGTAGAGCTCCGCGGCCGAAGCGGAAAGACCTGTTTTAAAGCCGTTCGCGTCCTCCTCGAACCCGAAAGCCTCAAAGGAGTGGCGCGCATCCCTCATCACGTTGACGTACGCGACCGCCTTTTCGATTGCCGCGTCTATAATTCCCGCGGCCTCCTTTTCGAGGTCGTCGTCAAACTGCTCTTCCGGCAGCCTGTACGCGGGAATTTCCGGGGTGCGCGAAAAAGGCGCCGCCTGTTCGTGTGGCGAGCCCGTCGTCACGGGCTTCGGAGAAGTTTCAAATTCTTCAGGCGCGGAAGTCACTTCGGCAAGGCCGTTCACGGCGCTCTCTATCTCGTTAAGGGCGTCAAGCAGTGCCGAACACGAGCAGAGAGCCGGAACAGCCGTCACAACCGTCAAAATCAGTGCGACCGCTGCCGCCGTCCGCTTCAAAACGCCTCTCATACCAAAATCCGCCTTTTCTCTTCAGTTCCCGCTCTCATCCGCAGGCACTTCCGCGGGAGCCACTTCCCGCAGCCAAACGAGGCTGCCCTCGATCTTTTCAAGGCCGATCAGCTTCACGCCGTCGTCGTCATAAACGTAGAGCGTGTACTGCCAGTCGGAAACCGTGTCGAGGTACATGAAAACGTTGTGGTAGATACGCTGCCGCGTCTTGTAATCGGTGTCGGGAACAAACTTCAGCACGTAAATGCTCGTAAAAACGTCCTCCGACAGCGATTTTCTCACAAGATAGATCGCGTCAAGCTTGCCCTCTCCGGCGGCGGTAATGTTCTCGATGTCTCTCTCGAGAACGCCTTCAGGGAGATTTTCTCGCGTAAACTTGTCTCCCTTGTTCAGCGAAAAGAGCTTGTCGGAAACGTCGACCTTATTCTGCATAAGCTCGATAACGCGCTCCCTGTACTTTTCGAGTTCCTCCCCGTTTCCGGAAAGACAGCAGTACTCACCGATCATTTGGATGCCTTCCTCGACGTAGTTGTTGTTCTCGTCGATTGCGCGGTACATGTATTCTATTCCGGCGTCGTCAAACCGGTGCATCAGCAGCGCGCCCTTCATAAAATATGCCTTCGCGGCCGCGTAAGGCGGAAGCTCCGCGATTGCCCTGTCGAGAAGCGCCTCCGCCTCGGAAACCCGCCCGATGTTCCTGAGCGCCTCTTCAACGTCGCCGTACTTTACCGGGTCGAGCGGTCTGCCCGCCTCTTCCCACTCCTCCACCGTCTTGAGCGGCTTCAGATATATCTCCGCGCGCTCCTTGAGGTAGCTGCTGCGGAAGCTCTTTTCTGCCAGCGCGTCGGCTTTCTGCAAAGCCTTTTTGACCTCCTGTTCGTAAACCGGCGACGACGCGGAATCCTTCAGTTTGAAATGCTCGATTCCAAGCGCCTGCAGCCTCATTTTGAGCGTCGGGTGCGAAGCGCTTCTCGAGATGATCTCGCGGTTCCTGTAGTACGTCCACTTTTCCGCCTTCTTTTCGACTTCCTTTTTAAGCGTCTCGAGGCGCCGCGATATCAGGTTGCCAGGCGATTCCTCCGCAA
>CADAZX010000031.1:0-43019 GCA_902792515.1 uncultured Ruminococcus sp. | reverse complement strand
CTCCCAGGAGCACATCTGGTCGAAAGAGATTTTTATGAGCGCCGACGCCGCGACCTCCCTGTCGCACCTCTCGAACGCCATCTTGTCGGCATCCTCTTCCCTCACGGTCGAAAACATCGCGTTAAAAAGCGACAGCCTGAACGCGAACAGCGTCTCAAATGAGTTGTAAAACATTCTGATGAACTTCTGCCAGACCGTGTTCGGAACACCGTTCATCAGCCAGTGGAGCAGATGCTCCTCGCGGCTCAGCCTCTTGTGAATCCCGCTTTTCACGTGCGCAAGCTCATGCAGCAGCACCGTGTAGAGTTCCTCCTCGGTGATCACTCCGAGCAGCATCGCGCCGATAATAATCGAGTAGTCGTTTCTGCGGTAGTCGCCTATTCCCGCGTTCGAGGAGCCGTCGATCGCGACAAAAAACCTGCCGTCCACTTCCATCGTTTTCGCGGCTCTTTTCACTGTAGCGTAGACCTCCGGGAACTCCTCCTCCGTGACGTAGTACTCGCTGTCCTTGAGATAATCGGACGTGATCGGCGTGGCCATTCTGCCAATACCCGCAAAAACAAGCACAAACGACGCGATGCAGCCGGTAACGAATCCATAGGGCGACATGCCGTACAGCGAGATCGCCATCCCTAAACAGATTCCGGTGAGCACGAAAACGATCTTGAGCGCCAGGCCCGCGATCCGCGTCCACGTCACCTTCGCAAGTTCGCGCCTCCACGACTTTCTTATCCGCTCCTTCAGATCGAGAAACTCCTCCTGCCCTTGTCTGACCGTCTTCTTTTTGTAATTCTTCTTTAAATTTGAGAGTGCTATGTAACCGCCTAAAAGAAGGATAAAAAGAGTCGCGATAAGCGCGCAGAGAGTTATCCCGGCGGCGTTTTCGACGGCGTTTTTTACCGTCTCAGTTGTTCTTCCTTTTATAATGAAACCGCACGCCACCGACGCGCCGCTGATCACGAGCGACAATACAAGTTTGATTACTTCCCATCGCGTATTGATTCTGTCGCCGTTAGTTTTCTTGTGCTGGATCCACATAAGCTCTCTCCCCCTCCGATAAACCTCTCGATACGCCTTTCCGGCAAGTCTTTCCCGCACGTTTTCCGCCGCCGCGGGAACCTTTTTCGTTAAGCGAATTATACCACTTTTCTATCCTTCACCGCAACAGAAAATGCCTTTATGAAGTCTAATGTCCCTGACGCCGTCGTCCGGCGCCTTGTCTCTTCAGTGCGTGGTGTTTGAAGAGTTTTCTTTCGCGGAGAGGCGCGGAGAAGGCGCGGAGAGGCGCCTTTTCAATGTTGAAATATAGTTCCGCCGGTGGTAGAATAACCGTGGTATTATTTCCAAGAAACGGAGCTTTACAGAATGTTCAGCCGTAAAAAATTCGAAAAGTACACAGCTGATTTCATGAGAGAAGAAGGCGAAGGCTCTTTCATGCTGCTTCCGGGTGACGGTAGAATTGCGATTTCCGCACCGCACAGCGTCTCACAGACACGCGGAGGTGTCAAAAAGCACTCCGAGCCTCAGACAGGCGCTCTCGCCATGATGCTTCACGAGTCGACCGGTTGTCCCGTCATCGTCAAAACCGCCAATTTCGGCGACGACGCGAACTACGACACTGTCTCGCCTTACCGCGATGCTCTTGCGTTTTATGTTCGCGACAACGGTATCCGTTACGTCCTCGACCTCCATCAGCTCTCGCCCGTCAGAAAAACAGGTGTCAACGTCGGCACGGGCAACATGAAAAACGTCCCTGACAAGGATTTCTTTTTTACTGCCGTCGCGTCTTTTGTGAAGCTGAAAATCGGTCCTCTTGTGGTCGACGTGCCCTTCAGCGCATCAAAGCCGGAAACCGTTTCTTCGCACATTGCGCGCGAGTGCGGCATTTCCGGCCTGCAGATAGAAATTAACTCCCGGCTCCTGATGCCTGTTGTCCGGCACGTGACAGACAAAGAAACAGGCGCCGTGCTTGAAAAATACGACTATTCGATGTGTTCATCGGTGCTGAAGGCGCTCGAGAGGATCGTTACCGAGATGAACCGCCGCTGAAACCGCACCGCGGCGTACGAATAAAAAATAACCGGTGATAAAATGAAAAACAGACAACCCGTTTTCGATTTTACAGACGAAAACCCCGTGATAACGCACGGGAAAAACCGTTACCGTGACATTCTCTCCGGAAGAGCGTCGCTTACGCTTGTGCAGGGGCGTCTCACTGTACATGAACTTAACGTGGCAGGTGTGAGCCAAAGCGCCGGCTTCGCCCCCGGTGAACGTCTGCTCGCCGTCAACCCCGCGACCAACAGTTTTCTGGAAGTCAGGGCAACGTTCTCAAAAAGCGCACCCGACGGTTGCTTTATATGCACTCCTTACGTCCGGGAGACACTTGGTCTCGAGGACGGCGAAAACGCGGTTTTCACCCGCTACGTCGAAAACAAATACACAAACGTGATGGTTCAGCGGATCGATAACATCCGCGAAAACAACCTTGTGGTCTCTCCGGAGGACGCCTTTGGACTGTCCGCGGCTTTTGACCGCTCCCCCTGCGGCCTTTTCGAGGTGCTGAACGCCCAGACCGGCGAAAACATGATCGTCAAACGCGAACACATCATCGTGGATTCGGGACTGCCCCGCGGCTCTGTCAGGCTCAACAGAAAGCAGCGCCTGTGGCTCGGACTCGAACTGCCCTCCAAGCTTGCGGTTACGCAGTGGAAAACCGTCTGTGAAAGCCTTGAGAGCGCGAATCGTGCCGAGGATCTCGAACTGATAAAAACCATCTACCCCGGCGACGAGCATCTTGTCTCCGAGGACGCGGACTACGTAGCCAAGCGCCGTGCGCAAAAGCTCCTGAACGACATCCTAGGCACGGACATCCGCGTACTTCCGGTTATCGAGTCGATTGACAACCCTGACAGGCGCGGTGTTTTGCGCAGGCTCAGCGACTTTTACGTCGGCAAAAGCACAGTCTCTCTAATGTGCCGTCGCCCCTACGACCCCGACGAGGGCTCCGACATCGTGCGAATGACCGCATCAAACATGAGCCTCCTCGGCATAGACCCCATGGACAGAGTGTTTCTCCGGTACCGCAAAAAATCAGTCAGCTGCAGGGTCCTCGAGCTCGACGATAAGGACGCATTTCTGACAACGAACATCCCTGTCTCTCCGGAGCTCGTGATCGGAGTCCCCGCCCATCTGCGAAAAAAGCTCGGCGTCACCGACCTCTCATCCTCAATAAAAGTTGACCGGGACACCGGCTTCATTTTCAGAAGGAGCTTCAATGAGCAGATCGTACCGATTCTCCTTACACTGTTCACCACGCAGCTGTTCGCCGACAAATCGAAAATTATCTCCGCACTCCTTTCCATAGTCGCGATTCCGGTCGTTCTCTACTTTAACCTCTCGTCAAAACGGAACATGCGTTCGTAATAAAAGGGCCGCGCTCCGGTAATCGGTTAGAGAGGAGCGCGGCCCGCTTCATTTTTTCCTAAACAAAGGTAATTATTCCAAATTGTAACAACCGAGAAGTTTACGAAGCGTATCCTTTGAACAGTTCGCGATAAGGTCTATCACCGACAGGTCCGCGCGCCGCCCTCCTGTCAGTTTTTCCGCTTCTTCAAAGTCGGCGTGCAGAAAATAAAGCTCGATTCCCGTTTTCGCGAACGCTTCTTTTTCATAGAGCGAAGTGCCGCCGATCGGGTTTATGTAGCAGTCCGCGCCTGTGATCCTGCAGAGTTCTAAAATGCCTTCCTGCGCGTGCCGATGGTCCGCCGGTCTCAGTTCCGACGCCTTGAGAAAATCCTTTTTGATGCCGAGGTAATCCGTCACGGTCTCGAGCTGGTTTTTGACAAGCGCGGTCACGTCCCTGTTTTCGAAATTCAGGCACTTTCCCGCGATTTCATTCATCTCGCCGGCGAAAGGAGCCTTCGCGTACGCCTGCGCGAACATCCTGAGAAGCTTCGCGTAAGCCTTCTGGTCGTCTGTAAAGGACGTCTCGGAGATCAGCCTGTTCTGGGACGCGTTTTTGACGGGAAGCGTGAAAAGGATCTCGCTGCCGTTCTGCAGTATGCGGTTGCGGTTGATCCACCCGCGGCGGATAAAATTCACGTCGTCCAGAATCACGAACGTGTCCGCGGCGCCGATGAGCTGCCAGTACCCGACGTACGGGAAAAGATACGGCTGCATAATTGCGACTTTCATGTTACGTGCCCTGCTCCTCTCTGTAGTTTTTTAAAGTTCAGGCCGTGTCCGGCCGCCGTTGCCGATAGTATAACACCCGGCGGCCGTAAAAACAAATAAAAAAAGCCGCGGCGCCGTAAAAATCTTCAGCGGCGCCGCGAACAATTCAAATCAAAGCGGTAAACAAAATCACTTCAAAATCTTGTACTTGCCGATAATCGGAAGTTCTTTGTACTGGCCCTTCGCAACGGCGATGATGCCGAGGATTGTAAGAACCAAGCAGAATACAGAAACGGCCCAGCACGGAAGCGCTAAAAGCCAACCGATTTTTGGAATCACATTAAAAATAAGCGATAACGTATACGCCGCAGCCTCAAGGATGAAAAGAATGAGTCCCTGATTGCTGTGGAAGCGCGCGAACTTCGAGTTCTTGCGGGCGAACATTGGAACAAATACCAACGGCCCGATATACGCGAGAATCGTCAACCCTTTGTTATCGCTGATATCTTTGGAATCGTTTTCTGTCTCGTTTTCTACAACTTCTTCTTTAATTTCGTCTGTCATAATATGCCTCCAAAATCACCTTTTAATCTCGGCCTCTTCGCAGCGGCCGCCAACCATAAACAAATTATATCACATACCCGCGCGTAAATCACGCGTTTTTTTATTTCAAACAGCCGTTTTGCGCGTTTTCTTTCAAAAAAATCACACTTTTTGCGCGCCGTCTTCGCCTGACGCGCCATCTACGCCGGCCGGCGCCTTCTTTTCGACGAGAACGAGCTTGCCGCCAATCATCCTGTAAACGACGTCGAGCTTGTCCATGACCTCCACGTCGTGCGTTACGATGACGACGCAGAAATCGCGCTTGTACGCGAGTTGCTTGAGCAGGTCTATGATCTTTTCACTGTTTTCGGCGTCGAGGTTTCCGGTCGGCTCGTCCGCGAGAAGCAGGTGCGTGTCACATGCAAGCGCACGCGCGATCGCGACTCTCTGCTGTTCGCCGCCTGAGAGCGTCACCGGGAAGCGGTGCCATGCCCCTTCGGGAATTCCGACGTCGGCGAGGAACGTTTCCGCCTTCTCCTCCGCCTCTTTGCGCTTCATGCCGCGCAGTTCGAGCGGGTACATGACGTTTTCGACGGTCGTGAGCAGCGGCAGCAGCCGGAAGCTCTGGTAGATGACGGACACCTTGTCGCGCCTGTACTCCTGGAGGTTCATCTGCGAAGTCGGCGTTCCCTCGTGGATCACCTGCCCGCCCTGGGGAAGCGTGATTCCCGCCATCAGCGACATGACCGTGCTCTTTCCGCTGCCGGACTTTCCGATGATTCCGTAAACCTTGCCTATCTCGAAGGCGCAGTTCACGCCCTTCAGCACGTCAACCTTGTTCCATTTTGTGTTGTAACTGAACGTCACGTCTTTAAGTTCAAGTATCATAAAATCACTCCTTGTCGCTGAGCACCTCTAGGAGGTTGTTTTTGCTCATTTTGGCCATCGAAATGACCGTTCCGACCGTAAATCCCGCGATAAACGCCGCCGCAAGCGCCGAGTAGGCGTTGAAGCCGCCCAGAATAAACCAGATCAGCACGCCCGCGCCCGTTCCGACCAGAGCCGGAATCAGCTGCTCCGTCGCGAAAATCGCGAACACTCTTGCGTCAGTCTCGCCTATCGACCTCAGGGTCGCGATCTCGAGCCGCCTTCTGTAGGCCATCAAATACGCCGCCGCGAAACCCGCGATTGCCACGAGCGCCGCGATCGCCGGCAGCACGTTTTTCAGGTAGTAGATGTTCTTTTCCAGTTTTTCCACCGACTCTATGTAGTCCTCGTCGGCCAGGATCGGGTAAACCCTGTAGAAGTTCGCGGTGTGCACCCTCGAAAAGCCCTTCTGCCTCAGCCACTCCTTCGCCTCTCTGATTTTCGACGTGTCGGTGAGCCGGAAGCTGCAGCATGAGTAGCTCTCTCTCATCTTCAGAAGGTATTCCTGCGCTCCTTCCGGCAGGCCTTTGCCGTTGAACGATTTGATCGGGACAAGCTTGTGCGCATTGTAAAGGTTTGTGTAGAGGACCTCTCCCGCGGTAACGTTTCTGAACGAGCCGATAACCTTGTAGCGCTCCTCGACTATGTCGTGGCTGTCGAGAACGGTGACTTCGTCGCCCAGCTTCATTCCGTATTTTTCGAGGAACGCGTCGGCCGCTACTACGCAGAGCTCGCGCGGATCGTTACGGGTGACCCAGCCGCTGTAGGTGTATCTCCAGGCGTTTCTGTCCGTGAACGGGCTCTTCGGATTCGTGAAATAATCTTCGCCGTACCCTTCCAGCCAGGTTATGTCGACCTTGTCGAGAGCGAAAAACTCGGGCGTCGAGCCGACGCTGTCGGTGTAGAAAATCTTCGGACCGTTGAGGAGATTCGACTCGAAGTTTTCGCGCGAAAACGAGCCGGACGGTATATCCTTAATGTAATCGGTGTCGGTCCACTCCTCCGCCCCTTCGCCGGCGCCGGCGTTTCTTGTGTGAACGGTCTTGACCATGTACGGGTCGCACTGCGAAAGGTGAAAATCTTCAAAATACTCGCTCTCGACCATCGCGTCGGTCATATTCGCGACGAGAACGAGGTCGTAGCGTCTCTTGCCGCCGTAGTCACTCAGGTACCCTTTTATAGCCGTTTTTTCGTTGAGCTCGTCAAGCCGGCGTTCGTAGATTGTGATCGCGCCCGCGGGAACGAGTACGAAAAGTGCCATCAGCGCGCTGACGACAGGCACCGCAACGCTCCTCACGCCGCCGCGAAGGAACGAGAGCAGTACGTATTTTTTCGCCGGTCCCGACATTTTGAGCGGTTTTGCGTTCTGCGGAGCGCGTTTTTTCTCTTTCTTTTCTTTTTTCTGCTCGTACGCCCTCGCGTCGACCTGTTTGAGCGAGATCCTCAGGAACACGAGACACGCGGCGAGTCCGAAAAGCGTCGTTCCCGCGGCGCAAACGATTCCCGGCCATACCGGCATAGACACGTTGGATTCAATAATCTCGACGATTCCGAGGCTCGAGTTGCTGTACAGTCTTAGAACGGACTGTCCCTCGGCGAGCGTTTTTGAGATCAGATCGTTGAGCCTTCCGGACAGAATGTACGCGCCGGCGCTGCCGATGGCCGACGCGGGCAACAGAATGATCGCCGCAGCCACCGAAACGTACGTCACAAGGCTCCTCACGGGCGTTCCCATCAGGAACATGGTCACCGCGGTGTCCGCCTGACGCCCCACGAAAACGTATGCGAAAAGCATGAGCATCGCCGCTGTCGCGACAAGCGCTGCCGCCGTCACGCCGAGAGCGTCGTTTCTGAGCTTCGTCAAAGCCTCCGTAACGGTCGAGAAGCCCTGGTCCGACACAGAGATGTCCGTTCCCTCGGGAATGAACTCCTTGATCGAGTTGATCTTTGCGTGGGACGTGCCGTTTTTGATGCGAAGCGTCGCGAGCGAGTAGCCCACGAAGCCCGTTTCGTCGCCGTTTCCGCCCGTTTTGGAAATGTAAATGAGAGGCGTCTCCCTCGAGGTTGTCGAAATAACGCCGGTTACGAGGCAGTCAACGTCCTCCTTTTCGGACTTTTCCGAACCCGGCCAGTAAGAGTTCCAGATCGAACAGTAGTCGCGCTGAAGCACCGAGAGCTTCACGGTGTCGCCGGCGGTGATCTTCATCCTGTCCGCAATTGTGTTCGGGAGAAGGCAGCAGACCGTGTCACGATCCTCCGGCGTGTAGAGTCTTCCTGATTGCAGCGAGTACTCGCGCTCCACGAACGGCTCCTGAATGCCGGGGTCGTCTGTCACGACCGCGAACCACGACGAATTGATCTGTCTGTACGCCTCAGCAGCTTCAAAGAATTTGCGGTACTCGGGGTTGTCCTCTTCGAGATTCGCATCTTTGCCTACGTTAAGGCAAAAATTGTTCCCTACGTCAACTCCTGCGTCAGGCGCGAGCAGGTTCCTTATGTCGCAAACGTCCATATTGATCACGCCGAACCGCTTGCCGTCCGTAAAGCCTGTCACAAGGTAGTAATCGGTGGTGTTGACGCCGTACTCGTCTTCGAAGCCCTCGGGAAAGTGAAGGTGGAGAAGCGAACTCTCGCTCACCGCGTCGCCGTAAAGGCAGTTGACGACCTTGTCGGCCGACTTGTTTCTGCGGATGACCGCGACGACCGCGTTGGCGGCGCTCGAATTCTCGGCCAGAATCATATTGAAGCCGGGAACAGACACTATCGCCGACCGGTTTTCGTCGATTTTTTCGACAAAGTCAAGCTTCGCGATCGATTCGAAATCGATTTTCGAGCGCAGTTCGGCCGCCTTGGAGTCAGTCACGGCCTTGTCCGGAAACCTGCCCCCGCGGTACTCGATCACGGCGATCGTCGTGTAGTTCGCCTTGCACTCGTTGATGAGCATGGTACACATACCCGCGAGCGCGGAACCGAGCGTCAGAGCCGTCGCGAGCGCGAGAATCAGCAGGAAAAACAATATGCTCTTGACCGGGCTTCGCAGCACCGATTTAACACTGTTTCTTACTATCATTTTTTCGTGCCCCGAGAATCCGGAGCGTCCTTCTTTTCTTATATTTTCCCGGTCCGGTCCCGGAAATAATAACAAGGAGGCGGAGCAAAAATGCCTCGCCTGCCCTTTTTAATTATCGCACAATCAAAAGCGTGTGTAAAGCGTTTCCGCGGTCAATCCTTGAAAATCATCGCGACGATGTCTTCTTTTTTCCTGTATCCCATCGACTTCTGCACGATCTGTCCGTTTTTGAAAACGAAAAGCGTCGGAATCGCGGCGATCCGGAAATGATCCGCCAGAACGGGCTCCTCGTCGACGTTGACCTTGCCCACCTTCACGCGTCCGGCGTACTCCGCCGCTATCTCCTCTACAACCGGCGCGAGCATCCTGCACGGTCCGCACCACGTAGCCCAGAAATCCACAAGCACCGGCTTGTCCGACTTCAGAACTTCCTCTTCAAAATTTTCCGCTGTAAGTTTAATTTCAGCCATTTTAAGCATCTCCCGTCTTTTTGTAATATCGTACTCCCCGTTTGAAATCCCGCCCGGGAATTCATTCGAGGCTCTTGTAATAAAGCATGCAGTGGCAGAACCCCTCAAATTCCGGGTCCTTGATCTGCTCCCTGAACTCTTTGCACATGCATTTTGTGTCCGGTGTGCGCTCGCGCCTGCACGGGCAGTAGCCGCCCGATTTGCGCAAACCTTCCCTGATAACCTTCACTATTTCCTTGTCCGGATTCTCTGTGATCTTCACTTTTTTCTTCTCCTCTTCTTTAATGTTAGTCACATTCTCACGCGCGGCTTCCTTCTTTTTCAGGCTCTTCAGGTACTCCTTGTGTTCGTCGCTAACTCTGAAGCTCTCGCACGCCTTCCTGATCGTCGCAAGACGCGTCCACTCGTCAAGAAGATCGCCTTCCACAAAACGGACCGCGCTCTCCCACTGCTTCGCCAGCGCCGTCGCAAAGTACCACGCGCGCGCCATGTTGAGGTAGTAATCGTCGCTTTTAATTTTCGCGACCTCGAGCGCCTGCTCTGGTCTGTAATTCTCGTTCAAAAAGTAGCTCATCATAAGGATGACGCCCACTCTCTGCGTGTAGATCCTGTCCGAGGCCATCCAGCCACGGATCTTCGCCAGCAGGACATCGGGCTTTTTGGACGCCGCCGGCGCTCTAAGCGTATCGCTTACCATCCAGTTGTCCACGAACGGCAGGAACGCCTCGATCTGTTCATAAAACCTGTCCGCGTCCTTCTCGAAGTTTATCAAAAACGCGTGGAAAATGTTCTCCTCCAGAAAAGAATGCGGCAGGCTGGTCATGTAGACGTCGCATCGCGGGTCCTTTTTGAACTCCTTAGCGAATTTTTTCAGGTTCGGAGTGCGGACGCCCGCTATTGTCGCGGGGTCGACCGTCGGCACGAGTTTTGACGTAAACTCCGGGTAGGCCGGCTCCGCCATGGCAAGGATCGCGTTCCTGACGTAAGCGTTCGTCTCGTTGGTGATTTGCGTTTCTTTGTCGCGCATAAAGTTGTCCTTTTAATAAAAGTCACGCGGACTGGTCGCGGGAAATGCCGAAGCTCGCGGCTCACGTGAGTCGTAAGTTTCGAGCAGTTTTTTAGTGCGCCCGCCGGAAGCTGTATGAAAATACTGCGAGAGGCGTGCTCGCTAAAAGCAGTTCGCACGCAATCCGCCTTCGCCACCTCACAGGATTAAACTTTTTCTTGCGAACTGCGTAAAATGCCGGAACTCGCGGCTCACAGCTCGTTCAATAGCCTTACGCCCTTCTTTAGAAGCCATCTCCTAACGATGAGCGTCAGCCCCACGGTCACAACGGTCATCGCCGCCAGCCCCGCCTCAGGCCCCGCGAAAAGCGCGACCGCGAATCCGGGCGTTACGAAAACGTTGATCGACAGGATTCCCGCCAGAAACGCGAATCCGACCGCCATTCCCTGCTTCACCGGCACCGCCTCACTGATCCAGTCCAGCACCGGCCACTTGATTCCGAACGTCAGACCGAACGCCGCGAAGAAAACCGTGAACGCCAACGCCTCGACCGCCATCAGCGCGACCGCGATCCAGCTCTCCCCGAACGCGATTCCCAGCAGCACCGCAGCGACCACAGCCGCCGGCGCCGCTATCGTTACGTGCGTCAGCACCTTCGCCTTAATAAGCTCCTTCATGTCGACCGGCAGCGAACGCAGGATCCAGAACGTCTTTCCTTCCATGGAGACGGACGCGGCCGAGATGTAGCAGCTGCTCAAAATGAACATTACCGCCGCAAGCGCCGCCACCGCGAGCATTCCAGATACGTTGACCGGGAAGCCGTCGGGAATCAAGCCGCTCACCATCTCCCGGACCGGGTTTCTGTAAATGACCGCCGCGACTGAGATCGCGAGCAGCATCAGAAGACCGAAGCCGGTGTTGAGCATATATGACGGGCTTGATGTGTAGCGTTTGAGTTCCTTCCTGAGAAGAGTTCTTCCCAAACTGCGCCTCTCGGCGTTTTCCGCGCGCTTCTTTTTCGTTCCCGCGCTCTTTTTGTCGGTAACGAGCTTCACGAAGGTCTTCGTGATCACGAGCATTACCGCCGCAAACACCAAGGCCGCGAGCACGGTGAAAAGTACGGCCTCAAGCCATCCGCCCGTAGCGCCTGTTCCCGCGATTTTGAACGGGTAGAGCCATGTATTCAGCGCCTTTTCGATCACCTCCGGGTTCTCTGCGATACCGTTAAAGAACCTGGTAAAGCGGAAATACACAACGTAGTAGATTGCGATGATCCCGGCAGTGATTATAACTGTGATGATTGCCTTGTTTTTGATCTTGGAGGCGACGATTGAGATCAGCCACCCGAAAATGCACGAAACCGCGGTGTTCAGGCAGATGAGTCCGATTCCCACCACAGGCGGCAGAATGAAGCCCGCCGCCGACGGCTCGGAAACGATCCAGAACGCGATCATCGAGGGCAGCCACGCCACAGACGTAAAAAGCACGCTCATTATGAGCACGATCGACATCCTCACCGTCAGTATCTGCGACGGCTTTACGGGCATCGAGAGCAGGAATTCGTTGTCCTTCGCGGCGTAAAGCGTCGAATAGGTGCTGAACGAGCTTCCGAAAACGCCGAAAGCGAACGAAATCGTCGCCATCACCGACATCAGAATCCACACCTTCCCGCTCTCCATAAGCGAGCCGCCCACGACGAGCGCGGTCGAAAAGAACGAGAACCCGAACGACAAAAACATGAACGCGTACAGGATTATAAAGAACACCAGGAAGCCCTTCGACCGCTGTTTTCCGGTCCTCGGGTCAAGCATGAAGCCCCTTACAAGCTCCCGGAGCTGCTTTTTAAAAAGTGCCTTCAGCAGCATAAAACACCTCCCGGATCACTCCTCCAGTTCGAGGAACACGTTCTCGAGCGAGCTGTCGCCCTTTACCTCTTCCATCGTTCCGTGGCGGATCAGCCTGCCGGACTTGATGATCGCGACCTTGTCGCAGAGTTTTTCGGCGACCTCCAGAACGTGCGTCGAGAAGAAAATCGCGCCGCCGTTGTCGCACAGTTCGCGCATCATGAGCTTGAGCGTGTGCGACGCCTTCGGGTCGAGACCCACGAACGGCTCGTCCATCAGGATCAGCTTCGGCTCGTGGATCCACGCGGAAATGATGGCCAGCTTCTGCTGCATTCCGTGCGAATACGCGGAAACGGGCTGCCCGAGGTCGCCGGTGAGCTCGAACGCGTCGGCATACTTCGCGATCCGCTCTTTTCTGACGTCTGTCGGCACCCCGAAAACGTCCGCCACAAAGTTCAGGAACTGCATTCCCGTCATAAACGCGTAGATGTCCGGGTTGTCGGGAATGTACGCCGTCACGCGCTTGCACTCGATCGGTTCCCTCAGAACGGACTTCCCGTCGATGTATATCTCTCCCCCATCAAAGCGCAGGATCCCCGCGACTGCCTTCAAAGTCGTCGTTTTTCCGGCGCCGTTGTGGCCTATGAAGCCGTAGATCTCGCCTGGTTTGATGTGGAGCGAAAGGTCGTCGACCGCCTTCAACTCTCCGTACTTTTTTGTAAGATGCTCAATTTTCAGCATATTTGCCTCCGCTGCCGGCCCGTTGTCACGTCCGGAATTGTCGAATTGTCAAGCGCTCCGTCAGTTGCCGGCGGCCTCGAAAATCTCAAGAGGAACGTAGAAAACGGCCGTCGCCTGGCCTTTTTTGGCCGTCTTTCTGCCCGAGTCGTCCTCGTACTTGTAGGCAACCGGGTTCGTCAGGAATATCGGGAGTCCGCAGTCGAGCGTGTGCTCCTTGCCCTCAGCGTCGGTGTAGACAGGTGAGAATTTAGTCGCCTTCACGCCGTTTTTGAACGTGAACACGCCCGTTTCCTCGTCGTACGTACCGTAGTCGTACTTTGCGGCGTCGTTTGCGTCGTAAACCGGCACGAAAAGCTTCGCGGTCGCGGTGTCGAGTTTCGTGACGCCTGCAGCCTCAAGCACAGCGTGCGCGATGTCGGAGTTGTTGATAACGTACTTTTCGTCGAAAACCGTTCCGTCGCAGAAAAGGCCGGTCCTGACCTTGCCGGTCTCGGTGTCCGCGGGAAGTCCGAGCAGGCTGATGATTTTCGCCCTGACCGGGTCCGGAGCGTAGAGCCAGACGGGAACGTTCTGGGGCGAGTGGCCAAGCACCGCGCCGCCAACGATCGTGTTGTCCGGAAGCGTTCCGTCGTGAAGCGCGGTAACGAGAGAGTCGACGTCGGTGAGAGCCTTTCCGGCTTTATTGGGCTTTTCGGGAGCCTTTGCGTGCGTTTCGGGGTTGTAGAAGCCGCCCGAGTCGTGATCAGGGCACGCAACGACGATCGTGTCTCCGCGCTTCATCGCCCAGTTCACGCAGTAGCCGAACACCTCGTCAAAAGCGAGGTACTCCGCGACGGATTCCTTGACGTTTCGCCCTTCGGCCGCGTTGTCGATCGCTCCGCCCTCAATAACGAGGCAGAAGCCGTCAGGGTCGTTGATATTTTCGTCGAGGACCTTGAGCGCCGCAAGCGCGAGGTCCATAAGCGTCAGGTCGCCTTCGCGTGCGTCGACGTCGTACAGAATGTGCTGGCCCTGGTAGTCGGTGTTCCACGCCGCAGTTGTCATGTTGTAGTTGGTTTTGGTGAGGTCGGCGCCGTTGTCGATCATTTCCTGGAAATTGATCTGGAATCTCGAGAAGAGCTTTTTTGCGCCGCCGTCAGCAGCCGCCCTTAAAGATGCGAGGTCGGTAACGACCGTGTAGCCGTGGTTCGCGGCCCTGTCGTCGTTGATGACGGCCTTGTCGCTGTACTTGAGGCTGCTCTTTACGTAGCCGCCGTCGCTGCCGTAGCAGAGCTCAACGTCGATGCGCGAGTTTAGGATCTGCCGGGAGGCCGCCGTCTGGTACGCGCAGCTGTCCTGGTCGGGGCGCCTCAGAGAGTGGATCGTTCCCGCGGAAGGTGTCGCGTCCACAAGGCACTTCGTCGTGACAAAACCTGTCGTTTTGCCGTCGAGTCTCGCCGCTTCAAGAATGTTCGCAACCGGCGAAAAGTCGGGCGTCACACCTGTCATCGTGTAGACCGTTTTCTTTCCGCACAGGAGCGCCGTTCCCGCTGCCGCAGAGTCTGTCGCCGAGTGGCCGCCCGCGTGCATCATCGCGGTGTTCGCGGTCGCAATCATATACTCGTCAAGGTAGAGCCCCGTGACGGTCTTCCCCTCGATGCGGTTGGTGGTGATTTTCGTTGCCTGTCTCGAATCCGGCGTGTCCGCGATACCGTCAACAATTCCGTCGACAGCCGTCTGCGAATACTTGTGCTTGTACGCGTTCGCCGAGTCGTAGGATCCGAAGCCCGCGCCGTCGGGAATGAGGAAAATGATGTTCTTTATCTCGGGGTTCGCGGCTCTTATCTCGGCAATGCGCTCAGGCGAAACCTGCTTAAGCTCTCCGTCAAGAAGCGCGAAGCCGTACCCGTCAACCTCGAAAACCTTTCCGTCCGGTGCAGCGCTATAGCCCTTGTTCAAAAAGCTCTGTCTGTACTCGTCGGCGAGCGCCTGCGCTGTCTCTGAAGCGTGGACGAACCTTCCCATTGCCTCGGCAGCCCGCTTGTGCGCCATGTTCTCCTTTAGAATCAAAACGCCCGCGACCGCGCCTGCGGCGATCACGACGACTGCAATGACCGCGATAATGACGATCAAACTCTTCTTACTCTTTTTTTCTCCCATTTTTAGTGTCAAACCTCCGTTTTGTCCGGTTTATTGCGTCTGTTTTATTTCAATTTTAATCCGCGCGAAAACACATTTTGTATTGAGCGTTTTGCGTGTTTTGCGCATTTTGCGCATTTTGCGCGGACAGCTTACTTTTTCCCCTGCTGTCTGCACCAGGTGTTCATAACAAAATCCGTCGGCATGAGCTTCACGAGCCGCACCTGCGACCTCACCGGGAAGCCGAGTATCGAGACCTTTTTCTTCTTTTTGAGGTCCTTCATCGCCTTCTCGACAACCTGCTCCGACGTGTACCAGCGGTCGTAGTATTTGATCGTGTTGTCGTGAACGGCCCTGTCCATGAACTCGGTCTTGATCCAGCCCGGGCACACGCACATAACGTGAATGCCGCGCGTTTTCAGTTCCCTGCCGAGCGCGCGCGAAAAGCTCAGAACATACGCCTTGCTCGCCGCGTAGACCGCTATGTACGGAACAGGCTGCCAGCTCGAATTCGACCCCATGTTGATGATTTTGGAGCCCTCTTTCATGTAAGGCAGGCTGTAGCCGCAAAAAGCCGTCAGCGCCTTGTCGTTCACGTCCACGATCCCGAGCTGGTCCTCGACGTCCATCTCCGTGAACGTCCCGAAAAGCCCGTAGCCGGCGGCGTTCACGAGCACGTCAACCTCCGGTTTTTCCGCCTCCAGAAGCGCCTTGTACTCCCTGTAGCTCTCCTCCTTCGAGAGGTCGAGCGTCACAGGTCTGATCTTCGCGCGGCACTTTCCGCTCCCTGCCAGCTCCTCGAGCCGTTCTTTGCGCCTCGCCACGACCCAGATCTCATCTAGCTCGAACTCCTTGTCTACCGCGTACACAAAGTCGCGCCCCATTCCGGACGAGGCACCCGTAACAACTGCAATTTTCATAATTCTCCCCTATTTTTAGTACGTATCAGTGTATTCGTCATTCGTGACGTCTCCGCTTCCGTCAAGCGGAATCCTGTCGCCCATATAAGTCGTCGGCACGTTGAAAATGCACCCGAAAAAGTCCTTGTTGCGCCCCGCGATCTCGCGCAGGTCGCGCATCAGCTGCCCGTAGTACCTGTGAAGCTCCGCGTCGACTCCGTACGCCTCAAGCCCGATCTCGCGCGCGATATAAAGCGCCCTGTAGAGGTGGTACTTCTGCGTGACGATGATCACCTTTTTTGCGCCGAAAATCTCCTTCGCGCGCACGACCGACTCGTACGTCGAAAAGCCCGCGTGGTCCATGAAAACGTCCTCCGAGGGCACGCCCGCGTCCTTCGCGAACCGCTTCATAACGTTGACCTCGTCGTAGTCCTCCCTGCCGTGGTCGCCGCTCATTATCATTTTGGGCGATGCGCCGCCTTTGTAAAGATCCACGCCGACCGTCAGCCTGTCGCGCAGCATATCGCTCGGAACGCCGCCCGGCCTCACCGAGCACCCGAGAACGATAATGCAGTCCACGTCTTTAAGCGCGCACGCCTCCTCCGCGGAAACGATCCTCTCGCCGCCTTTTTTCTTGACGTAGGAGTTGATGATCAGCGCGGTTATTCCGAGCGTCAGAACGATTCCGCAGATCACGGCCGCTGTGACGACCAGGGCCTTGAGAAGCTTTTTGGGTTTCCCCGGTCTGCCCGATTTTCCCGGTTTTTTCGACTTTTTCGCTTTCTCCGGTTTTTTAACTTTTTTCGTTTTTTCAGGCTTATCCGGCTTGTTCTTTTTGATTTTTTCCGGCTTTTCCGGCTTGTTCTTTTTGATTTTTTCCGGCTTTTCCGCCGCTTTTTCTTTCGTTTTCTTCATTTTCCGCCACCTTCCGGCGCCGCGTACTATATCTCCGCTCGTATAAGTACTCTTACTTTTTGCGGAACGTCACCATTCCGCCGGCGGGCACCTCGATCTTTTGTGCTCCGGTCGTGATCATGCCTCCGCGAACCCTCTTTCCGCGCCAGTCGAAAACGTTATACACCGTTCCGGGTCTGCCGAACGCGGCGATAAAGCTGCCCGACGTGCAGTTCCAGACGTCCTCTTCGGCGCACGTGAGCTCAACAAGCGAGTTGCTGTAGAGCACCGTGATCTTCTTTCCTTCCTTTTCCGCCGACATCGACGAGTAGTTCGCGCCCGGGTCCGGCGCGCGGAACCTGCCGTCCAGCAGCACGTCCCTGTTTTCGGTCCAGTAGTCGACGAACCGCTTTACCGCCACACGCTGCTCCTCCGGAACCTTCGTGAGAAGCACCGAGATCTGCGGCACGGAGAACATAATGTTGAGCATCTGGCGCATGCAGTTGACAGGCGTCTCCTTGCGGCCCCACAGAAGCATGTCGGAGTGAACAGCCGTCGCACGGTTCACGAGCCTGAGCGACCCTATTCCGATCCTGTTGGTGACCGGGTCGGCCGCGCAGTCAGCCACGCGAAGCATATTGCAGTGGTTCACGATCTCCGCGCCAACGTAGACCTGCCTGAACTCGAACAGAAAGTCCGGATTTCTGGCCGTCATCCTCTCATAAATCTCATCCTCGAGCGTCCTTATCGCGTCGAAAAGGATCTCGTGGTCCATATTTTCGTTGAAAGCGGGAATGTCCGTCGTCGAGCCCCACGCGTCGATAAAGTCGAGCTTAAGGCCGTCGATTCCGAACTCGTCCACAAACCGCTCGTACGTTCCTATTATGTAGTCGCGGCATTCCTTGTAGCGCACGTCGAGAAGCCCCGTCCGCATCCAGTCGATGTTGAACGCCAGCTTGTCGCCGAACCGCTTGAACGCCTCCGTGTCGAACCCGACAAAAGGCACCGCGAACCACATCAGAAGCTTCATGCCGAAGCCGTGAACGTCGTCCACGAACTTCTTGAAATCCGGGAACTTGTCCTTCGCAATCTTCCAGTCGCCGCTCTTAAAGTAGTCGCCGGTGTTTTCGCCCTCAAACTGCCAGCCGTCGTCCAGAATGACCGTCTTGAAGCCCATTTCCGACGCCACCTTCAGTTCCTCCGTCAGCAGCGTCTGCTCCGGCTCCTGGTGGAAGTTGTACCAGCTCGAGTAGAGCGGCATTTTCGCGTCGTTCGGCACGGGAATAATCTTCGGTAGAAACGTCCTCATCCAGTCGCCCGCCTCCATCACCGCGTCGTAGTACTCGACCGGCCGCCTGTCGACCCTCAGAATGATCTCGTGGTCCTTCTGCTGGAAGTTTCCGTCGTCGACCACCTCGATCTTGAAGATCACCTCGTCGCGCTGGTTGAGATCGTCAACCGCCGTCGAGATCTTGGTCCGCTTGACCGAGTCGGAAAGCGCCGCCGTAATGATATTTTTGCCGTCGAAGTCGAAGAGCGTCATGATCGGCGCCCCCGCCTCGAAAACCGACTCCTGCGTATTCGGGAACCACCACTGCCTGAACGAGTGGTCGCGCCCTCCCATCGGGTACCACGTTCCCGCCACCTTTTTCAGCGGCTCGATCCACGTATAGTTGCCCGGTCCCGGGATCCTGTAAAGCTCGATTCCGCCCTCGCGCGCGAACGCCTCCAACTCCGTATTGTCGCTAACAATCTTGATCATGTTCGGTTCCCTTCCGCTTTTGGCCTTTTTGCTTGGCTTCGCGCTTGGCTCATATTTGCCCCGCTTCTCCGCCGCCGGCCGTGCCTTTATTCGTCGTGAATATTATACAACGGGCACGCGAGGAAAGCAAGACAGGAAGGGGGTTGCGGCGGTTTCTTTAAGGGTTTATCAATAATCCGCAGTTTGTTCCGTGGCATTGATCGAACAGCCGTCATCCCTCGCCGCGCAACCGTTAACCGGGCTATTCTGAAATATAACAAGGGCTTCACGCAGGAACGGTCCCGTAGAAACCCAAGAAAGATTATTGTTTTGATTATATCCGCCCGAAACCGCCCTCTTTCAGCGCATTTTCGCGACCGGATTTCCATTGCACGGTTCAAAAACACATTACAAGTCCATAGCGCTTTCATCCAGCAGGAAATCTTCAATCCCAACATACAGGAGGCCTCTCTCATCGTGCCAGGGGATAATATTCTCCCGCACAACCACAATCTTGCGGAAAGAGTCACCGATGGCGGTCAGCGCGGTCGTTTCCTGTGTGCGTTTTTGCTCATCGGGAATGGCGAAAGCGGATTGGATGTAGTACCGGTTGCTGCCCCGGTTGACCACAAAGTCCACCTCATGCTGAGTCCGTTTACTCTTACCGTGCTCATCACGTGAATTCACGGTAACTATTCCCACATCCACATCAAACCCGCGCACGCGCAGTTCGTTGTAAATCAGATTCTCCATGATGTGATTCTCTTCTTGTTGCCTAAAGTTTAGTCTGGCATTGCGCAATCCCACATCGGAGTAATAGTACTTCATTGGTGAACCGATGTATTTGCGACCTTTGACATCATATCGTTTTGCTTGACTTAGCAGAAATGAGTCAATAAAGTAGTCCAGGTATCGGCTGATTGTATCGTCCGCAATGAGCTTTCCCTTGACCGAAGAGAATGTCTTTTGAATTCTGGACGGATTGGTCAGCGACCCCACGGCCGAAGAAACAATGTCCAACAAATCATCCAGCACAACCTTCTCGTTGGTAATGTTGTGCCGCGACATGATATCATCCAGGTATATCTTGTCAAACAATGTGTGAAGGTATCGACTCTTGTCCTCAATAGTTTTCTGTTCCAGCACAAGCGGCATTCCGCCAAAAGTGAAATAATCTCTCCACGCGTTTCGTTTATCACCCCTATAGGCAGAATAGAATTCCTTATAGTTTAGCGGGTTGACCCGCACCTCATCCCCCCTGCCGCGGAACTCCGTCAGAATATCAGTGGATAACATTCTGGAGCTGCTGCCTGTAACGTACAAATCTACGTTTTTGATTTTCATGAGGCCCAATAGTACATCCACGAAGCCAATCTTCTCATCTGTTCCAGGCAAAAATGGATTGGGAACCTCCACCACCTTTTGAATCTCGTCCAAGAATATAAAGTACATTTCTTTCTGATCCACCAAAAGGCTACGGATATACTGCCCCAACTCCACCGGGTTCCGGTAGCGCGCATTCACGTCCTCATCCAGCGCCAGCTCAATTATATGGTCGTCAGTAACTCCTTCGGAATTCAGGTATTGATGATACAGCTCAAAAAGCAAATAGGACTTTCCGCATCGCCTAATGCCTGTAATCACCTTCACCATACCGTTTTCCCTGCGGTGGATGAGTTTCTGAAGATAGCGGTCTCGTTGTATTATCATTCTGCACCTCGCGATTTATTTGCGGCAATACGCAAAAATTTCTCACGGTATGAGTTTAGCATGCCGGCAGCGAGAAGTCAAGCAAATTCTTAGACATAGAATAATCGCCAACTCGAGGATTCTCTTTTTTAGTTCAAAGGCACCTTTTTCAGCCCAATTTCGCGACCGGATTCCCGTACTTTTCGACGTCCCCCATGATTATTTCCGCCAGCGTTCTCGGCGTGTAGCCCATATACTCCTCCATGCACCCCGCGTGAAGCAGCTGCCCCATCGGCCCCTCGCCTTCCCGCTCAAGCCGCGCCCACACCTGCCGTCGAAAATCCTGCACCAACTCCTTCTCGGCCGTGTTGTGAACGTGCCCGTACACCATGACGCCTTTCGCGGAAAAATCGTGAACGTACGCCAAAAGCAGGTAGTGGCAAAGCACCACCTTATACGGAGCATCCGTAATCTCCAGGTAGTCGTAAATGCCGGCAAAACGCGCAGCCGTCTCAGGCGTGAACGTTTTCGGATCGTGGTTGCCCCTGATAAGCACCTTCTTTCCCTGGAACCGCCTGACGACGTCCGCCCAGCCGCTCTCCTTCCCCCAAATGAAGTCGCCGAGAATATAAACTGTGTCCTTATCCCTGACCCTCGCGTTCCAGTTCGCGACAAGCGCCTCAAGCATCTCGTTCTCGTCCGTAAACGGCCTGCCGTCGAACTCGATAACGTTCTTGTGCCCGATGTGAAGATCTGAAATGTAATAGTTCATCTGCGCCCTCCTTTCCGCATTAATCTGCGCCTTTCCGTGCGTCATGAATGATTCACACGGCAAGTATATCACATACGCGAACGGTTGACAAGCGGTTGTCAAGTTGTTGTCAAAAACGACATTTAGTTGTCAACAGCGTTTATATACTTGCAAAACTGCAGATTTTAGTTGTCAAACACGAACGATTTACTTGACAACCGTGAAGAAACGTGGTATACTATAAACGAAAAAAAGAAGAAAAAGGAGGTAGACAAAACATGCGCGAAGAAGAACTCACCGGTCTTGTCGACAAAATTCAAAAACGCAAAACCGAATTCCAGACGATAGAACTTAAAGCGGCGGAAAAAGGCTTCCCCGCCGGAATATACGACACCCTCTCCTCGTTCTCCAACCAGGACGACGGCGGCGTGATCATTTTCGGAATCTCCGAGAGGCAAGGCTACAACGTTGTCGGCGTATACGACGTTGAAAACGCGCAGCGGAAGGCAACGGAAGCCTGCGAGCAGATGGAGCCCCCGGTTCGCGCGGTTTTCACCACCGCCGAAATTGACGGCAGGTTCATCCTTGCCGCTGAGATACCTCCCGTCGAGCACTGGCTCCGCCCCGTTTTCTACAAAGGCGCGGGAAGGCTCAGAGGCTCCTTCGTCCGCGTCGGCGACGCCGACGAACCCATGAACGAATACGAGGTATACAGTTACGAGGCCTTCCGGCGCAGAACGCGCGACGAACTCAGAACAATTCCCGAATGCAAGCCGGAAATGCTTGACCGGGAACTCCTCGACAGATATCTCACCGCCGTCAAGAGAGAACGCAACAAACTCGCCAGACTCTCCGATCCTGAAATTCTCGACCTAATGGGCGTCACCTCCGGCGGCGTACCGACTGTCGCGGGCGTACTTGCATTTTCGCTCTTTCCCCAAACGTGGTTCCCGCAGCTTTGCATCACTGCCGTCTCCGTTCCCGGCACCGAAATCGGCGACACCGACAGCGACGGAGCGCGTTTTCTCGACAACAAGCGTATCACCGGCACCATACCCGAAATGCTCGACTCCGCCGTCGATTTCGTCCGCCGCAACATGCACACGAAAACGATCATCGACAAAGACGGCCGCCGCGCCGACCGTGACGAGTACCCTATCATAGCGATACGCGAAGCGATCCTAAACGCCCTCGTCCACCGCGACTACAGTATCCTTACCGAGAACACGCCAATAACAGTGGAAATGTACCGCGACCGCATCGAGATCAGCAGCAAAGGCAGCCTCTACGGCGGCGGGACCGTAAGCCGGCTCGGCAAAGGCCGTCCCGAAACCAGGAACCCCGCCCTCGCCAACATTCTCGAGCTCCTCAAGGTAACCGAAAACCGCTACTCCGGCATTCCCACAATACTCAAGGCCTTCGAGGACGCCGCACTCCCCGCCCCGGTTTTCAGTGTCACGCACGGCGTGTTCAAGGTCACATTCTACAACGGCACAGGCTACCAAACGCCCTACTCTGTCTACACAGCTCAGCCCACGCACTCCGAGATCTCCGAGGCGGTCGTCAGGTACTGCGCAACCCCGAAGTCCCGCGCCGACCTCGTCTCCTTCACACAGAAATCCCGGTACTATACCATGTCCGCAATCGTCCAGCCTCTTGTAGACCAAGGGCTCCTCAGGATGACGATTCCCGAGAAGCCCAAGAGCGTGAATCAAAGATATGTGGCGGCGGAATAGGTTCATATTAAAGAAATATGAAAAGCAAAAATGCGGTAGCGCTTCCAAACGAGGCGTCTATCGCATTTTTCTGTATTCAACAGATAATCTCTTATATCGCCGCCCTGAGAATTTCCAGGCGTCTGTAGAACATTTGCCTGATTTCGTCATTTTCGAAAAGCTCGGGCTCGATTTCTCTCTCAAGATTCAACCCGACCTCACGAACCGCTTCAACGGCTGCCTCCTTTTGCGAAACGCTCTTGTCTGTCGTCAGGCACCGCGCACCATCAACGGAATCGTAGGCGTTGAACGACTTGTTGAAGTCCATCAGCGGGTAAAGCTTTTGTAACCCGTTCGTTTTGTTGTCGACCGCGAAGCCCCAGTTGCCCCAATGCCTGTCAGTATTTCCGACGAGGTAATCGACAATGTTCATCATATAGTAAGAATACGCGTCACTTTGGAGCACGAAACTCAAAAAGTCCATGTCGCGGTTTTGGCAATAAATGCTTACGTATTCAGCAGAAACAATGCCGCGCTCTTCTGAAGTGTAGTTTTTGCACTTGGTGACGTTCTTGCCGTCAAAAACAGCCGGTTCATACTGAATCGAATCGATCGCGAAGCACTGCGCGATCCGGGAAGCGAGAAGTTCCGCTTTTACATCGCGCGTCTCGCCGTCTTTCAGAAGATAAAAACCGTCTTTTTCTCTGATCCATGCCTTCGGCGAAACACCCTGCGTTCCCACGTCGCCGGCGACTTCATTCGGCAAAAGCAGCTCCGAATTCTGGGCAGTCAACTGTTTTCCGCTGAGACTCACACCCGCAAAAGCGCCCGACAGGGAGTGGCGGTAAAGACTGATTTCCGAAAAAGAAACACGCTCGCGATTCGTCATAATCCAGTATACGTCCGTCAGGCTGAGCCCGTGGTACGAAATGGCCACCAGCGCTCTGTCCCTGTCAGTAGCGGTCTGCCGCGCGCCAATGCTATTGAGGATCTCCTTCGCGTATTTCCTGTCAAGCGTCAAAACCCTCGACGCACACCAGTAGTAGAAATTGCTTAGGTTGTTTATGCGCGTGTCGATGTCGTCCGGTCCGGCCTCTTCGAGGTAAAGGTTGAACGGCATATACTTTCTGGCATAAAAAGTACACGTACCGTCCTCGCGAACCGATACGACCTTCCTGTCCATATGCATTATCGTAAACCGTTTCCACCCTTTTGAGAGGGCCTCGTTGTTCACTGTAGCGCTCATAAATTCATTCCTCGCAATTTGTTTGTAAGGCATCGCCTACCGGTATTATACCAGAGCTAAGGCTTTTTTTCAATAAAGAGGCCTTGTAATCACCTAGCCTATTTTACCACCTGCCGCCGAGCCTCTTGCAAAAACGATTAAAACAATTCCCGCGCCGGTGACTTTTAGGTGGCGCTCCGGCCTTTGCCGGTCCTTTCACGGTCCTTTCCGGTCCTTTCCGCCCCTTTTTCCGTTTGATTCACGCGCCCGCGGGTGGTATAATATGCGTAGTGTGGCGTTCCCGAAGCGGGCAGAAAGAAAAGAAAGCAGGCGAACATTAAAGAACGACATGGCTAAACTGTATTTCAAGTTCGGCGCGATGGGGTCGTCCAAGACGGCGCAGGCGCTGATGACCAAATTCAATTACGAGGAAAAGGGGCAGACGGTGTGGCTGATGAAGCCGAGCACCGACACGCGCGACGACGCGAGGGGCAGCGACGGGACCGTAAGGACCGTGGTGCGTTCGAGGATCGGGCTGTTTTGCGACGCAGAGGCGGTTGCGGCGGATATGAACATTTTCGACGAATTCGTGGCGCGCGGGGCTCAGAAGTTTGCCGACGTGATCATCTGCGACGAGTGTCAGTTTCTGACCGAGGAGCAGGTCAACGAGATGAAGGACGTTGCCGACAAGCTGGACGTGCCGGTCATCTGCTTCGGGCTGAGGTCGGACTTTTTGACAAAACTGTTTCCGGGCAGCAGGCGGCTTTTCGAGATCGCGGACAGCATTACCGAGATCAAGTCGATCTGCAGGTGCGGGCGGAAGGCCACCGTGAACGCCAGGTTCGACGCAAACGGCGAGATCGTTACCGAAGGCGCGCAGGTGGTGCTTGGCGGGAATGACCTTTACAGCGGTATGTGCTACAAGTGCTACAGGGAGCTTATCGAAAAGAAACAGGCAAAGGAAGCTTGAATTTGCCGAATTTTAGATTAAAATCGTCTTCGTTTACGTGCTTTCCGGCCGATGCGGAGACCCTCAGAAAGGAAAAAACTGTTATGGACATTAAAGAAATCCTCGCGAAATGCGACCACACCCTTCTGGCGCCCGGCGCAAAACTTGCCGACATCAAGGCGCTCTGCGACGACGCCGAGAAGTTCGGGACCGCCTCGGTGTGCATTCCCCCCTCTTTTGTGAAGGACGCGAAAAAGTACGTCGGCGACAGGGTCAAGATCTGCACCGTTATCGGGTTCCCGAACGGCTACAACACGACCGCGGTCAAGTGCCGCGAGACTGCCGACGCCGTCAAAAACGGAGCCGACGAGATCGACATGGTCATCAACATCGGCTGGGTCAAGGACCGCAAGTACAAAAAGGTTCTGAACGAGATCAGGCGCGTCAAGGCGGCGTGCGCGGGCAGGCTGCTCAAGGTCATTATCGAGACGTGTCTGCTGACCGAAAAGGAGAAGATCAAGATGTGCGAGGTCGTTTCCGAGAGCGGCGCGGAGTACATCAAGACGTCGACGGGATTTTCGACTGGCGGAGCGACTTTTGAGGACGTGAAGCTGATGGCGGAGCACGTTGCGCCGCACGTGAAGATCAAGGCGGCAGGCGGAATTTCGTCGATTGCGGACGCGGAGGAGTTCATAAAACTCGGCGCTTCGAGGCTGGGAACGAGCAGGATCGTGAAGATTGCGAAAACGCTCGAGAAATGAGCAACGGGTCACTTAATTTTTGATTTCACTAACACCCTATAAATGGGTTAAAACCCATATTCACACTGCGCTTTTATTCCGGCGCGGAGAAAGGAAAACAACATGGCAAACTACCCTACCCCACACATAAACGCGACTCCTGAGGACTTCGCGAAGACCGTTCTGATGCCCGGCGACCCGCTGCGCTCAAAATTCGTGGCCGAGAACTTCCTCGAGAACGCCAAACTCATCAACAACGTCCGCGGCATCCAGGGCTACACCGGCACCTACAAGGGCACGCCCGTTTCGGTCATGGCAAGCGGCATGGGCATTCCGTCCATAGGCATCTACTCGTACGAGCTTTTCAACTTTTTCGGCGTCGAAAACATCATGCGCATCGGTTCGGCCGGCGCCATGAGCGAGAAGATCCACGTTCGCGACATCGTTATGGGCATGGGCGCGTGCACGAACTCGAATTTCGCGCACCAGTTCCACCTTCCCGGCACGTTTTCGGCGATCTGCTCGTACAAAATGCTCGAGACGGCGGTCGGCGTCGCGAAGGAGATGGGCGCCAACTACCACGTCGGCAACCTGCTCTCGTCGGACACGTTCTACAACGACGGCACGGGCGTTCCCGAGGGTCCCGGCTTCTTCTCTGAAGGCGCCTGGATGAAAATGGGCGTCATGGCGGTCGAGATGGAAGCGGCCGGCCTCTACTACAACGCGGCGCGCAGCGGCAAAAACGCACTCGCGATCTGCACGATTTCCGACCACCTGATCACCGGCGAGGCGACAAGCGCGGAAGAGCGCCAGAACTCGTTCACGGAGATGATGGAACTCGCGCTCGAGACCGCGGTAAGGCTCGCGTAATCGACCGGTGATTTACCTGTAATCCACCTATATCCTGTATTTTACCTGTATTTCACTTGTAATTTACCTTTTATTCGGAGAAAACTGAGAATGAAAAGAGTTTTTTTGATCGTTCTTGACTCGCTCGGTGCAGGGCAGATGCCGGACGCGCCCGTTTTCGGCGACCGCGACTGCCACACGTTGAAGCGCATTGCCGGCTCAAAGAAGTTCGCCTTCAATTCCATGAAGAAAATGGGCATGGGCAACATCGACGGACAGGAGTTTCTGCCGCGTGAAGAGAAGCCGCTGGCGGCCGTCGCAAGGGTCGCGGAGCTCTCTTGCGGAAAAGATTCCACGATCGGCCACTGGGAGATTGCCGGCGTCGTTTCGCCTGCCCCCCTGCCCACCTACCCGGACGGATTTCCGCCCGAGGTAACCGAAGAGTTCACGAAGCTTACCGGCCGCGGGATCCTTCTCAACAAGCCCTATTCCGGCACCGACGCGATCCGCGAATACGGCCGCGAGCACATGGAGACAGGCAAGCTGATTGTTTACACGTCGGCGGACAGCGTTTTCCAGATCGCGGCGCACGAGGATATCGTTCCGGTCGAGACGCTTTACGAGTACTGCAGGCTCGCGCGCAATATGCTTCAGGGGAAGCACGGCGTCGGCAGAGTCATCGCGAGGCCTTTCGTGGGCACACCTGAGGAAGGATTCACGCGCACGTACAACAGGCGCGACTTTTCGCTCGAGGCTCCGGAAGAGACGGTTCTCGACAGGCTGGCGGCGGAGGGTAAAACGGTCTACGGCATCGGCAAGATCGAGGACCTTTTCGCGCACCGCGGGCTCACAAAGAGCATCCACACCGGCAGCAATACGGAAGGCATGGCCAAGGCGCTTGAGGCGCTCGACCTCGACTTTGAAGGGCTCTGCTTCGTCAACCTTGTCGACTTCGACGCGAAGTACGGACACAGGCAGGACGTCGACGGTTACGCCGCCGCTTTCGCGGAATTCGACGCGTGGCTGCCTTCGTTCCTGGCGAAAATGCGCGACGAGGATGTTCTGATGATCACCGCCGACCACGGCTGCGACCCGGGCGACAGTCACACGGATCACACGCGCGAGTACATTCCGCTCCTCATCTGCGGAAAGCCTGTTAAACCCCTGAATTTAGGCACGATCGAAGGTTTCGCAACCATCGCGGCGACTGTCGCGGACTACCTCGGAAGCTCATACAAATGCGGCAGCAAGAGCCTTCTTCCGGTTATCGCGAAGCCCTCCAAGGACGAAAAAGCGCTCGTGAAGGCCGCGCTTGAGGCAATGGAAAAGTCCTACTCGCCCTACTCTGGCTTCAAGGTCGGCGCGGCGCTGCTCGCGGAGAACGGAAAGATCTACTCCGGCTGCAACATCGAAAACGCCGCCTACTCGCCGTCTGTTTGCGCCGAGCGAACCGCCATTTTCAAGGCGGTGAGCGAGGGCGTCAGCAGCTTCAAAATGCTGGCCGTGTGCGGAGGCAAAGGCGGAAAGGTCAAAGGCGTGTTCCCGCCCTGCGGCGTGTGCAGGCAGGTGATTGCGGAGTTCTGCTCCCCCGATATGCCGGTGCTGCTGATTTCCGGCAGGAATTCGTTTGAGCGGACAACGTTCGGTTCGCTGCTTCCCGGTGCGTTTTCGCCGTCGTTCATGGGCAAAAGCGACGCGGGAAAGTGAAAGTGACGCCGGAGCCGGCATGTTATCAATGAGATTTAACCGTTTTTAACAGGTGATTTTTATGAGAATGTATGATATTTTGCAAAAAAAGCGCTACGGCGAGGAGCTCACCCGCGAGGAGATCGAGTTTTTCATCAAGGGCTACACGGAGGGCTCTATTCCCGACTACCAGGCGGCCGCTTTTTGCATGGCGGTGTGCTTTGCGGGAATGACCGACCGCGAGACTGCGGCTCTTACTGACGCAATGGCGCGTTCCGGCGATACGGTCGATCTCTCGAGATTCGGGAACCTCTCTGTCGACAAGCACTCCACGGGCGGCGTCGGCGACAAGACCTCGCTGATTCTCTGCCCGATCGTTTCGTCCCTCGGCTGCAAGGTCGCGAAAATGTCCGGCCGCGGTCTAGGCCACACCGGAGGCACCGTCGACAAGCTCGAGTCGATTCCCGGCTACCGCACCTCACTCTCCGAGGAGGAGTTTCTGGACCAGGTCGAAAGAACGGGGCTTGCCTTGATCGGCCAGACCGGCAACCTGACGCCCGCAGACAAAAAGCTGTACGCGCTTCGCGACGTCACCGCCACCATCGACTCGATCCCGCTCATCACCTCGAGCATCATGAGCAAGAAGCTCGCCGCCGGCTCGAAAAATATCGTTCTTGACGTCAAAACCGGCAGCGGAGCGTTCATGAAGACGCCTGAGGACGCCGAAAAGCTCGCGGAAAATATGGTCCGGATCGGAAAAAGCTGCGGCAGGAACGTTTCCGCCCTGCTCACCGACATGGACCGCCCGCTCGGGTTCGCGGTAGGCAACTCGCTCGAAGTCATCGAGGCGGTCAACGTGCTTAAAGGTCTCGAAAAAGGCGACCTCTACGAGGTTTCTGTCTCGCTCGCGACGGAAATGGTCTCGCTCGTGAAAAGCATCACGCCCGAATCAGCACGCCGTGAGGTCGAAAACGCGATCGAAACAGGCAAGGCGTTCGCGAAAATGAAAGAGTGGATCGGAGCGCAGGGCGGCGACACGTCCGTTCTTGACGACACGGATTTGTTCCCGAAGGCCGCGTTCGCGTACGAGGTTCGCGCTCCCAAGGGCGGCAGGATCCGCAAAATGAACGCGGAGGACATCGGCAAGGCGGCCGCGATACTCGGCGCCGGCAGGATCTCCAAAGAGGACCCGATCGACCACGCCGCAGGAATCGTTCTCGCGAAAAAAACAGGCGACAGCGTGAAAAAAAGTGACGTGATCGCCACGCTTTTCACAAACGACGAAGCTTCAGTTGCCCAGGCCGAGGAACGGTTTTTGAGCGCTCTCGAAATCGGACGCGGCAACGTTCCCGAGGAAAAGCTGATTCTCAAGATTATCAGATAATTCATGAAATGCTGATTAAATAGCTATTTTTGCGTGCGCGACCCCGAAGCCGCATTTTATGTTGCGGCCCTCACTTGACCGCTTCGCGGAATCGTTCATGCCGCCAACATAAAATTGACCGCTTCGCGGAATCGTTCATGCCGCCAACATAAAACTGCGGCGGCGATTATAAGGTAGAGTCGCGTGTGTCTCGCGCGAGGGCGACTTTTAGCGTCAGCTAAACCGGAGACCAAGCGGAGACACACGCGGGTCCGCGCAAAGCAAGCGGCAGCAAATCTGTCGTAAGACACCTTATATGCTTGAAGAACAGTATTAATATACGAACTACGTTCAAGTTTACGCAGTAATGCATTCGCCGCTTGCGTAAAGAGCATTTAATCAGCGTTTCAATAGCTATTTTTAGGAGAGAAATATGACAAACAGAGATAGAGTAAGAGCAGTTCTTAATTTTGAAAAGCCGGACGACAGGCTACCGATGATCGAATGGGCTTCCTGGTGGGTCGACCGCACGATCGTCGAGTGGGAAAAACAGGGGCTCCCCAAGGGGCTTGGCTTCAGAGACATCGCGCCGACGCTCGGACTGGACCAGCACATACAGTTCTGGCTGCCCCACAAAACGCCGGACTGCCCGCAGCCCGCTTTCAACGGCGGGCCGATTATGGAGGGCGAAGAAGGCTACGAGGAGATTCTCCCCTACCTCTACTCAGACAGCGCTGTCGACTGGTGCATCGAGGACATGAAGCGCCTGAAGCCCGCGCACGACCGCGGCGACTTTCCGATCTGGTTCTCGCTTGACGGCGGCTTCTGGTTCCCGCGCACGCTGATGGGCATCGAGCCCCACCTCTACTCGTTCTACGACGAGCCCGAGCTCTACCACCGCATTCTCGACGACCTTGCGGAGTTCCAGCTGCGCCAGATGGAGCGCATTTACGAGGTGCTGACGCCCGATTTCATGACCTTCGGCGAGGACATGAGCTACAACAACGGTCCGATGATCTCGGAAAGCTCCTTCGACGAGTTCCTGCTCCCCTACTACCAAAAAGTCGTGCCCTTTATCAAGGAACACGGCACGAAGGTGATCGTCGACAGCGACGGCGACGTCACGACAATGATCCCGTGGCTGAAACGTGCGGGAATCGAAGGCATCCTGCCGCTTGAGCACCAGGCAGGCGTCGACGTGAACAAGCTCCGCGAGGCGCACCCCGACTTCCTGTTTATCGGCGCGTTCGACAAGATGACGATGCGTATCGGCGAAAATGAAATGCGCGGCGAGTTCGAGAGGCTCCTGCCGGCGATGAGAACCGGCGGGTTCATTCCGAGCGTCGACCACCAGACGCCGCCCGACTGCCCGCTCGAGAGATACAAGGTCTACGTTGAAATGCTGCGCGAGTACGGCGAGAGGGCCGTTCGCGAATGGATTTGAAATTTGACCTATATTTAGGTATATGAAAGCGGCCGCCCCCTTTTGGTCACGCATTTTTAGGGGGCGGCCTTCCTTTATAAATAATTATTTAAGGATTTTCCTGATTGCCCACAGCCGAAGCCTTCGCGGCATCGCTCCGTAGAGCAGGAGCAGCGGGTTCCGGTTTATCGTGTAGACGTTTTTCGGGCGCTTGACCTCGAGCGCCTTTTTGATCACGGACGCGATTTTTTCAGGCGGAACGTTTCTCGACTCGACTCTCTCGACGACATTTTTGAACCTCTCCGAGCTGACCTTGTACGTTTTCGTGCTTGCGCAAAAGTCCTCGAGCTTTTTGACGGACGCCGGCAGCATGCCTGTTTTGACCGCGCCGGGTCTCAAAACAATGACCTTTTTGCCTGTCAGCTGAAGCTCCATTCTGAGCGCGTCAGCGTACCTGTCGAGCGCCGCCTTCGTGATCGCGTAGATTCCGGTGAACGGAAGCGGCGGCAGCGGAGCGAGCTCGCTCGTGACGATGACGACGCGACCTTTTTCCGCGAGCATCGGCACGAAAACCTTGTTGACGCGGAAAGCGCCGAAAAGATTGACGTCGAAGTCACGCACGAAGTCCTCCTCTGACATCTCGATCAAGGAGTTCAGGTCGTAAACGCCGGCGATGTTTATGATTCCGTCAAGCGTGCCGGCCTCTTTTTTGACCGTCTCCGCGACCTTTTCGAGTTCGGCCGTTTTTGTCACGTCAGCGCGGAAAATGTGAAGCCTTTCGCCCGCGGTCTCATACGCCGCGACGTCCGTTCCCCACACCGAGTGGCCGTTTTCGACAAGAATTTTCGAGACGGCGCGGCCCATTCCGCCGCACGCCCCGCTCACGAAATAATTACCCATTTTTCACCCGTTAACGATTCCCTGCCCGGCAGCCGCGATTTCCGCCGCCGGCTCTTTTTTCGCCCTCTCAAACCTGTAAAGCAGGAACACGCCGGCAGCGATCTGCGCCACGACGATCAAAAACAGCGCCTCAACAAGCAAGAGCGGCATAGCGTTCGCGGCGAGAACGATGCCCGCGTCGACCGTGAAGTGGATTCCAAGCGCGAGAATGAAGTACGCCGCGTTCCTGTTCCTGATCGAGCGGTACACGAAGTACGAGAGGCAGAACTGAAGCACGAACGCTCCGATGCGCTCGACCGGCGCGATCAAAAACATGTACGACGGCTGCAGCCAGAGTGGCGAAAGCTGTGCCGCAAGCGCCGGCGCCTGTGAGCTCAGAACTCCGCCGAGAAGCTTTTCCATAATTCCCGCGTTGATGAGCAGCGAGAACATAATATTCGAGATCCCGTTCAAGCCGCCGAGAATCACCGCCTCGGCGCCGCCGTGCCCCACGCCGTACAGAAGCGAATTCTGCTTCGTCAGGAACTTTTTCATAATGACGCCCATCGCCAAAAGCCGCCCGAATTCCTCGAAAACCGCCGCCGCCATTCCGCCGTACACGGCGTAGACGAATCTGTTCCCAAGAAAGAAATCCGGGAAAAGCGAAAACAGCACCTGATGAAGAAGCTGCTCGACAAACAGTACGAGGACTATAAAAGTCACGGCCCCGATCAGCGAGCTTATCAGCTTTCCTTTTGTTTTCTTGTAGATAATTATCAGCGCCGCGACCGCGATTCCGATCGACACGATCGCGCTGACCGCCATTCCCAGGATCGAGAGCAGCGGCACCCTTCCGAGTTCGTAAACGTTCCCGCTCATAAAGGTTCCTCCGTTGTTTTACCTTCGTTTAGGCAAAAATTCAAGTCATATGATTCTTACTTTCCGCGCGGATTCAAGTCTTCCGGCGGTTGTATTCTTCTCTTGTTATCACAAGCTCGATTATTTTTTGTTCTTTTCCGTCGACCGTCTCGGTCTTGACCTGCGCGTCCGGGTTCGCGCGGAAGCCGGCGGAAACGTAGCAGTTGTACGCGCGCATGTTTTCCTCGAAAACGCCTATCGTGACGAGCGAGGCGCCCATGACCTCGAACGCGAAAACGAGCCCGAGCCCGAGCATCTCCCTTCCGTAACCGCGGCCGCGCTTCCTGCCGTCGACGACGACCCAGCCGAACCTCAGTTTCCGCCTGTCGCCGCCCGTGTACCTCACAATGAGCTGGCCGACAGGTTCGCCGTTTTCGGTCGCGGTCATCGGGTAGAAATTGTCCGCCTCCGCGCAGCCGCCGTTTTCCCGGAAATACTTCCCGATTATGTCCTCCGCGGAAACCGGGTAAGGCGCAAGGTGCGGCCCTCCGAGCATAAAATACGTGTCCCTGTCGCGGATCCACTCTGCCATTTTGAAGGCGTCGGACTCCTTAAAGGGCCTGAGGCTTAAAAAGCCGCTTCCGCTTCTGCCTCCGCAAGCGCAAGCATCCGGTTTATCATTTTCTAAAAACATCTCTTTCACCGGCTCACTTTTCCTTTTTGAGATTTTCGAGCGCCTGCGCGTTGTTGCCCGTAATCATCGCGAGCTTTTCGCAGCCGTCCATTTCCGGGCAGTTTCCGCACGTCTCGACGTTTTTCGTCATGGCGCACTGCCTGATCGGGCACAGTTTGTCGCAGAAAGGCGTTTTCGCGCCCGCGACCCTGCAGCCGGTACAGTTGATCATCTCAGGCGTGATCGTGACGCCGTTAAGCTCCGACCACTCCTTCGCCACTTTTTTGCGCAGCCCGTCGTTGTCCGTGAGCGTCGCCTCGCGCGCCTCGCATTTTCCGCAGTCAAGTCCGCAATACGCAATCAATTTGTTCATAAAACACCCCTTTTATTTCCCGGAAATCCGGAAAAGTCATTTGTTGTCCAAAATCCAGCGGTCCATGAACGCCAGCTGCTCCTCTGTGTGGAACCAGTGTTCCCCGTTTTTCATGACCGTAACAATCGCGCCGGTCTTGTCCGCAAACTTCAAAATCTCGCCGTAAGGCACAAGAAAGTCGTTTTCGCCGTACAGAACCGCGGTCGGAACGTCCCATTCAAGACTCTTTTCGCGGACACTCTTAATGTAATCCCACGAGAGCTCCGCGCCGGAATCCGTCGCGATCCGGCCTTTTTCGCGAAGCGCCTCCTCAGAAACGCCCGCAGACTTCATCATTCTCAAGATCAGCGCCTCCATGTCGACGACAGGCGAGATGAAAAAAGCCTTTTCGAACCGGAAAGCGGGCGTGCCGCCGAGTGCGTACATCGAGAAAAACGCGCCGAGACTGTTCGCGACAAGCGTCACCTTATCATATTTCCGGAAAATACTCCCGAAATACGCCGGGAACTCCGCGGCAGCCTCGCGCGGCGCAGAAGCCCTGTAATCAAACCCTTCCACGTCGCAATTTTCAAAAAGCCGCTCAAGCCTGTCAGCCTCGCCTACGCTCCCGCCCTGTCCGTGAACGTACACCACGGCGCTTTTTCCATGGTTCAAGCCAGTAAAGCCGCCTAACATGCGCTTCCACTCGGCGGTCAGCCTTTCCGTGCTCCACGCGGCGTTCGCGGGACTTGTCGAAGGAAGGCACACCGCCTCCCTGCCGGTAACCGGAAGAACGTACCTGTCGTAGTATCTTTGCGCGGTTTTTCCGTTCACGAACACGGCCTTTATGTCGGCGGCGGAGAAAATCACGCCCAGATCGTTGGGCGTCACGTTTTTGATGCTCGCGTCCGACGAACCCTCGATCTCGCACGACCCGATAACGTCCCACAGCGCCACGCGGTTTCTTTTCAGGAAGGCCACCTTTTCGCCCACGGAATCCGGAACGTTTTCGCCGAAAACCGCTGCCAGCACCTTCCAAAAACGATTCTGCGGGTGGCCGTAGAAAAACCCCGCCTCCCGCGACTTCACGGACGGAAAGCTGCCCAAAATCAGTATTTTTGAGTCACTGTCGAAAACAGGAGGAATCGGATGAACGGTCATTTCAGCCCTCCTCTGTCACTTGTAATACTTTTCAATTCCGCCGTAGCCCGTAATCAGCTTGTTCTCGCGCGTCCTGCGGATGAAATTCTCGAGGCGTTTTTGAAACTCGGCGGGCCTTTTTCTCGCGGCGTCGACGTACGCGACCCGGATCCTTTTGTACGGCTCCGAAAACGATTCAAAATGTTTCCACGCCTCACCGTCGCTCCGGATCGCCTCCAAAATGTCCTCGGGATACACGAACGGCGCCGTGATCAGCGCTTCGACGGACGGTCTGATTTCCGGGTGGATCTTTCCCTCCGCGTCAAGCTTTATCAACCGCTCAACGTTCGGTCTTGAATACGGGCTGCCCTTCCTGCGCGGTGTGAAGCGGCGGAGCTGGTGGGTGGCGTCAAGCGTCCCGGCTCTTCCGTCGATCCATCCGAAGCAGAGCGCCTCCTCGACGGCGTCGTTGTAGAGAACACCCTTCTCGCCCGAAGCCGCCGACGGAAAAACGAACCACACCTCGTCGCAAGTCTCAAAATGCTCCTCAAGCCACGCGCGCCACTCGCCGCGGTCTCTGCAAAAAAGAATCTCGCCGCCGGCCATTTAACACCTCTTCCGGCCGGCGTCGTCACAAATAAATCCGGCCTGAGACTATTTTACCACATCTCAGGCCGGATTTTCATCTCTTATTCAAATTTTAAACCGCTTTATCCGTTTTTCGCGTCTTCAAAACCGTTACGCGCCGCGCGAACCGCTTGTATTATATTTCCCTGATTTTCTCCAGCCTCACGAGCCCCTCACCGTCGACGGCGGCAGAGCCGTTTTTGTAATTATAGCCCATTTTCAGGTAAAAACCGACGGCGGTCACCGACGCGGGTATCTCGACACGGCTCGCGCGCAAAAAGTACTCGTCGCCTTCAAGCGTCTCGATTATCTTCCTGCCGACGCCCTTTCCGACGTACTCCGGCAGCACAAAAACAGTCGACAGCCAACTCTCCGTCTCGCTGCCCCAATACGGCCCGATTCCGCCGCAGCCGACGATTTTTTCGCCCGTGCACGCCACGTAAAAATGCAGCTGCGCCGCCCTATCCAGGACGTCTTCAGGCCGCTCGCGCAAAACAAGCGCCTCGATATACTCGTGCGAATAGTCTTTTATGCTGACCTCGCGCAGCGTTCTTGCGATCAGCGCGGACACCTCGGCGGCGTCGCTGTTTTCGAACCGTCTCACAGTCACGCCCATGCCCTCTTCCGTCTGCCACACGAAAAGTCCCTCGCCCGCGGCGATCGTTTTCACAAGTTCGAGCAGCCGTTCGTCCGGGTTGAAAAGCGTCAGGTGCGTGTCATCCGGCTCGGAAATGATAAGCGCGTCGTCAACCCTGACCGGCACGTAGCGTTTCCGCATCTCCTGCTCGATCTTCTCGGGAACAGGATTCACCTCGGGCGGCAAAACACCGTCGGCGTCCTCGAGCGTGACGTCCCTGTAGCAGTTCAGCTTCAACACAAGATTCACGTGCTTTTGCTTGATCTCCGCGAACCTATTCCGGCCCAGGTAGTACTTTTCGACCTTGAAATATTGGCCGTTGCAATCCGCCGGCACCTGTTCGGGCAGGATGTCGATGATCCAGTAAGGCGTATTCAGCAATTCTTCGACAGTTTTTTTCATATAAAAACCTCCTCACGTCCGCCCGGGCGAACGTTCTTTCACAAATTTCCGCCAATCAGAAGCGCGATCAGGATGATCATCACGACCGTTGCCGCTCCGCAAACGATAACGAGCGTTTTGTCGAGCTTTTCGCGGTTTTTAAAAATATGCGTCAGCAAAAGATATATCCCGACGCCTATCGCGGTACCTGCGGTGTTCGTGATGACGTCGGTTATGTCCGCCGCACCGATCCCGAGCGCAAACTGAAGCACCTCCAGCGTAACGCTTGCCGCCGCGCCGATCAGAATCGCCTTCCACGCCCCGGTTTTGAGCATCCCGAGATAGACGCCGAGCGGGACGAACGCGATCACGTTCTCGAGCACCTCCGTCAGGTGGAATGAAGTCTCCTCGCTGTAGCGGAAAGGAATCATATTCCAGGCGCGAACAGTCCCGAAGCCGACGTCTTCAAGTCTCACGGCCATCTTGAACAAAATGATCCACGTGAGCGCCGCCGAGTAGACGGCAAGCAGTATGACCAAAAAGGTTTTTGTTTTTTTATCCATTTTCGTCGCCTTTTTCGAAAATCATACGCCGCGTCGTGTCCGTCAGGCTTTTTTCGCCCTCTTTTTCGTCTCCGGAAGCTCCGGGTACATCGCCTCGATCAGCTTGCTCACAAAACCCCTGTTGTCGATCTCCTCGACGAGAAGCATCTCCTTCGCACCGTCGTACGGATTCTCCCTCGCGGCGTCAGGCATCATCGCCTTCGAGCTCGCGGTCTCCTTCACGAGAAAACGGTCGTCGTATATCCCGCCGACAATTTTCCCGCGGTAGTAAATGATATACTCGCCCATCATCGCGCGGTAGGAAACGTCGTCAAGCGACGAGAGCTGTTCAAGTACAAAAGATAAATAATCCACGCTTGAAGACATCGGTTTTCTCCTAAATTCAGGCAAAACCATCAACCGGCACGATGTGATGCGGAACGCTTTTCGAAAAGTCGCGTCAGATCGCTAAAACTCACACCTTGCCGTGAAAAACAACGCACAGCGTTCCGCAGACAGCCAGCACGCCGCCGATAATGAAAAACGCCGTCGCCCTGCTCTGAAGCCTCGCGTAGAGATCACTCGAGCCGTCGAGCACGTTGTAGTAGGCGTGCAGATTGAACGCCGCGAACAAAAGTGATAACACTCCCGCGACGATGATTATTATTCCTCCGATTAGCATCAGTTTTTTCAGCATAGCCGTTTTCCTCCCCCGCTGCGGTTTGCAGATTCAAAATAAATTAAGGCAGCCGTCAAGGTCTGCATTCTTCGTCAAGCTCCGCCAGAAAACTCTCCATGAACGCGTGACGTTTTTCGGCCATCTCACGTGCAGCCCCCGTGTTCATCATATCCTTCAGCAGGAGCAGCTTGTCGTAAAAATGCTTCACGGACTCGTCCTGCGATCTGCCGTTTCTGCCTCCGTACGCAAACGTCCGCGCGATTCCGACCGCGCCGATCGCGTCAAGCCTGTCCGCGTCCCGAACAATCGCCGCCTCAATGGACTCCGGCGCCCTGTCTCTGTTTTTGCTGAACGAGACCGCGTTTATTATATCAATAATCCGCTCGCACGCAGCGAAGTCGACTCCCTCCGCTTCCAGAAAAGCACGCGCGTTCGCGTTGTTCGCGGTCTGAAAAAGCTTGTAGTCATCGACGTCGTGAAGGATCGCGGCGACGGAAACGAGCGTCACGTCGCACTCCTCATAATGCGCGGCGATTTTCAGCGCGTTCCTGTAGACCCTTACCGAGTGGTCGGCGCCGTGGCCGTCAGCCCTCCCACGGAAGAGCTCCCCGATGTATTTGAGCGCGTTTTCGACTGTTTTTCCGTCCATTTTCACCCTCGCATAAATAAAAACCGTCTCTCTGAGCGGCTGCCCGCCGTATCCGTATAAAGATTACCGCAAGAACCGCCCGCCGTCAAGCGTCAAGCGTAAGCTTCAAGTGTTAAACATCAAACGTTAAGCGTTTAGCGTCAATCGGTTGGCCCCGGATCTTCCGCGCCGGAATCCGTCAGAATCCCGTACCTGTCCGGCCTGCGGAACCTGCCGCCCATCACTTCATCTTCGCGGTACCGCCGCAGCATGTCAAGATCGATCTCCGCCATATAGACGCCCTCCTCCGCCGGCGCCTCGAAAACGCACATATCGCGGACGCCAGGTTCTTCCTGCAGCCACGCTACGCCGTCGAAAACGGTCGAATGCCCGTTGCAGTCCGGATGCCCCTTTGGGTAGTTGCACGTCGCGATAGCGAGCATATTTTCGTACGCCCTTGTACGGAGCGCGGAAAGCCTGTTGATCTCCATCGGGCACGCGTTCGGCGCCAGAATGACCTCCGCCCCCTTGAGCATCAAAATCCTCGCGCTCTCCGGGAACTCCCTGTCAAAACAGATCATCGCGCCGACCTTAACGGTTCCGCGCCGCGTCTCCAGCTCAGCCACGCGAAAACCGTCTCCGGCCGAAAGCACCTTTTCGAGGTCGAAGTCGCACGTGTGGACCTTCGAATAATGCAGAACCGGCCTGCCGTACATGTCAAAAAGGATCATCGAATTGAGCGGCTTCGGCTCGTGCTTCTCGAGGAAGGTGATTCCGATCGCCATCCCGAGATCCCGCGCGAGTTTCCCGAAGGCTCCAACAAATTCGCCGTCCGCGTCAACCGCCAGCCTCCCGAGTTCAACCGGGTCCTGAGGCAGCGCGTAACCGTCGTTCCACATTTCCGGAAAAAGCGCGATGTCGGCGCCAAGCCTTCTTGCTTTCATGCAGGCGGAGACACTTTTATAGATCAGAAACTCCGGCTCTTCCGACGGCAAAAGCTGGAGCAAAGCGATTTTAAGTTTCATAAAATTTCTCCTGATTTTAGGTAAAATCACTCCAGTCGTGAACGTTCTCGCCGTTGGAAACGGCGTCTTCAAGCTCAAGCAGTTTCCGCTTGTTTTCGATACCGCCGGCGTATCCCGTGACCTGGCCGCGCGCACCGACCACCCTGTGACAAGGAATGATGATCGAGATCGGATTCCTGCCGACCGCGCCGCCAACCGCCCGGGGCGAACTGTGCAAAAGCATCGCTAGGTCCCTGTAGCTGACAGTGTAGCCGTACGGAATGTCCTCAAGCATTTCCCAGACCCTCATCTGAAATTGCGTCCCCTCAGGGTTCAGTTTAAGGCGCGAAGGGTCCGGATTTTCGCCCGCGAAGTACGCATCGAGCCACTCCCTTGCGCGCTGCAGTATCTTGATTTCTCTCTCGGCAGCATTACCCTCGAGCAGCGGCTTCAAATGAAGCTCCGCGTACTTCTGTCCCTCGATAACAAGCGCCGTTATCGCGCCGCTCTCCGCGAGAACCGTAAGCTCTCCGAGTGGCGAAGCGTATTTGATGTAGTAGTACATTTTTATTTCTCCCGGTTGATGTTTGGCTATTGTGAAGCAAAAGCAGACGCTAAAGTTACCCTTTTCCCGCACTACGTTCTGCCGCTCTTTTCCAGCGCGTCGTACGTTTCCGAGATCCACTCGCCGTAGTGGTCGTAAGGCGCCTCTGTCCACCAGTCCAGAAGGCCGTTCAGCGTCTCGAGGTCCTTTTCGACGCTGTCGCCCCCGTACTGTTCCGGGTTGCGGTTGACCGTCACGACGTGGTTGTTGTCCTTTTTAAAGTCGATCCGGAAAATGCAGTAACCTGTCCAGCTGCGGTGAGCCCAGAGCGTCGATCCCTCCATAAACCAGAACCACTTGTCCTCCATGGCTTGCGGAACGTTGCCGAGGCGGAGAGCGTTCATTTCAGCGTCGCTGAAAGCCCTGTTAAGCACGAATCTCTCGTGCCGCCTGGGCATGGGCTTTGTTTTCCAGTCGCCGCGGTGCGCGATCACAGGCAGCTTATCCGCATAATCCTTCCCGCCGTCTTTTGCGCAAGGTGTTTTCTTCTCCATTATTTTCTCCCCCTCCGGATTCTGCCCTACAGGTTTTTGTAGAGTTCATAACAGACGTGCCCCTTCGGAACGTCTTTCAGTTCGCCTCTGACCAGATATCCGTTCTTTTTGAAGAACCCGACGTTCCAGTCGCCCGCGCTTGTCAAAACAACGGGCGCATTTTTTTCTTTTGCCAGTTTTTCCACTTCCCGCAAAAGATATGTGCCCAGCCCTTGATGCCGCAACGGCTCTTCAACAAACAGTGCCGTAACAACGCCCTCAAATCCTCTATTTACGTTCGCAATCACGCCTGCCGCGAACTTGCCGTCTTTATTCACCAGTTTCTTGCAGAAATCATCTCGCGTGCATTTTTCTTCGTAGGCTTCGCTATATGTTTTGATACCGTTCGTAATAATGTCTGCGTCGTGATCATTTCCGGGCAAAACTTTGTATTTCGCGCCGCTATTGTCTGCCGGCATATAATAATGCGTATCACTGTCAAGGTATTTAACCAAAGAATAATCGATATAGCCGTCTGCCGTTTTCATAGACGTAAAAACCTGATAGCCGTGTTTTTCATAGAACGGTCTTGCCATGTAACTGGCGGTGCCGAGCGTCACGACGCGGCAGCCCTTTTCTCTCGCAATTCGCTCGACCTCGCGGATAATTTTTGATCCGATGCCATGATGACGGTAACGTTCGTCCACCCATAGCAGCTCAAGCAGAACTCTCGCCCAGTGGTATTCGTACGCCAGGGCGACACACCATCCGACAGTCTCGCCGGCTTCATTTTCAACTTTTAGAACGAATTCCTCTTCGTCCGCGTCGACTTCCCGCGGCACGATCTCATTGATCTTTTCGCCTATGTATGCGGCCTCTTGTTTTGTCAGCTCCTCGATTCTATAATTCATTTATATTCTCCTCATGAATGAATTCTATGGGTCAAACCGGTTTTTGTTGAAAAACACACTGCTTCCGCAAGCGTCTGAACAGTGCCGGTGCCGGTGTCAGCGGCCGGGATATATTCCTTATCGGTGAACTTTTACCCGGACGTTTCAATCCCCAAACGCAAGCAGGTTCCCCAAAGGGATCCGGAAGCCTAACGAATGATACATTTCCACGTCGCAGCCGGCACATCCGACAGTCAGAGAGTTAACCCCGCTTTTCCGGTATGCGTATTGCACCAGCTCGCGCGCTATCCCCTGATGCCGGTATTCCGGACGAATGTAAAAGTCCTCGAAAACACCGCTTGGCGCATAATCAAAAGTGGAAAACCCGACAGTCACCGAACAGCATCCAACCAAAACGCTCCCGCTCCACGCGCCGTAAAAGTATATTTGTTCTTTTTCGATAGCGGTCACCAATCGAGAACGATCCCGTTCGCATGGCTGCTCTTCACCGATTTCCGCTTTGTAAGCCTTCTGAAGCTCCCATAATTGATCGATCTGAGAGGCCCTTATTCTGTTATATTCCATATTTCCTCACAATACTGATTATTCGAATCTACCGGTTCATAATGGCGCGTTCTTATTGCGCGTTTCTTTCTCCCGCACCTGCAACAATCTCGCGAATGCTCTCCCAACCGGCGCATCTCTGATAGTTTCCGTTCGGAAAAGCGCATTCTCTGTTCCAAGGCCTGTCAAAAACCAGAACCTTGAGCTCCGGCAGATGTTCGAAAAATCTGAACGCCTTTGGAGAGTCCTCAACCGCGAAATCAAATTTCATTTTGTAATAGTCTTCAAGTTCAAGCGTGCTGTTACTGTTTTTGATAAAATGATCCCTTCCGTATTTATTGAGGCAGTACAGTCTCGCGTTCTTAAGTCCATGCTCATCCAGCCATATACGGGAAGGCTCATAAACGCTTGAAGGGCGGCCGGTAATGATCGACACCTCATGCCCGCAGGAAATCCATTCGTTTATGGTATCCGCAGCTCCCGGCGTCGCGTCAAACGACAGCAAAATCTCCGGCTCGTGCGCCCGAATCATAAGCCGCTCGTATTGTTCCGCGTCCAGATCAAAAGACCTGTCCAGTTCAAAATAATGAATCTCCTCATAAGGAACATGCTTGTTGAACATTTCCTGCGCAAGCTTTGAGAACGCCCTTCCCGTCTCGCACAGGCAATCGTCAAAATCAACATAGATACGCATTGTTTCATGATCTCACTTTCTCAGATATCTTATCCGTTATGATAAGGTCCGTCTTTTCTCTGTCTCGTTCCTATCTATAACCATTCTCAAATTATTGAATCCTATTTGTCATCAATACGGCTGTCTCAACATGGCTTGGAGCAATAGCGTGAATAAAAAACACATATTCGCGCTGTTGCCTCGACTCCCGGTGTCGGGAATATGCCGTTGACCGGCTGCGTCAGGGCACGCGGATCGATTTCATTGTCCCGGCAAGCCGGTATTTGTCAAATGATGTTTACAGCTTTTTGCAGGTGAGATCGTCGTACGCCACACAGTCGTCACTGAAGGTCAACTTGAGCATCCCGCCCTTCCTGCCGAACTCGTTTTCCCCGATGGGATAGAGCATGAATTCGATTTTATCGCCGTCTTCGTCGATTGCTTTTGCGTAAAGCTCATCGTTTTTCAGGAAGACTTCGTCGATAATGAAATCGGCCTCCTCAGGATGCTCGTACTTGCCGCAGAAACTATTCCATTTCGACTTGTCGACACTTTTGAGTGCAATATCCTCAATCGACACGATGGGCTCCGGTTCC
>CADAZX010000030.1 GCA_902792515.1 uncultured Ruminococcus sp. | reverse complement strand
CTCGCCTTTGCCTCTGTCATCGTTACGACGAAGGTGTAGGTGAACGTTCCGTCGCTCGCGTACTCGACAGTGTAGCCGTCGTAGCCGAGCGAGGAGGCGATCTGATAGCGCTGCCAGGAGTCGCCCGACTTTTCGTAGATAGCGGGGACGCCGAGCTCTTTAATGCCGGTGACCTTGACGGTAATATTGTAGTCGCGCTCCCAGGTCGACTTGTATTTCGTGTATTCCGCGGTCGCGTAGCCGGGAAGGTCGCGAACGTTCGGGTAGCCGCCGGAAAGCGTGAACTCGGCCGATTCGCCGTTCGCGGAAGCTACGGTGGGAACGACCATATCGCCGGCAACCTTGCCCGAAGCGGCTTCGACCTTGATCGGATTCTTCAGGGTGTTGATGCGGACCATTCTGACGTTTGCGTCGTCCTCGGAGAAAAAGTCGCCCCACGGCATCAGGATCAGAAGCATTTTAATGTGGTCGCCCTTCTTGAAGGTGACTTTTCCGTCCAGGTCGAGCGTCAAAGACGCGGAGAGGTTGCCCTGCCTGACCACGAAGCCCTTTGTGTACTGCTTGCCGCCGACCGTTATATCGTAATTGCCGATCAGGCAGGAGACGTTGCAGGAGGCGTCATCTATTGTGTACGCCTTCGGGTTGGTCGTTGTCTTGTGGAAGCAGTCGAAGTACGGGAAGTCGCTGCCGAGCTTGAAGAACTCGAAGCCTTCCTTTTTCATGTCGGTGATCACTGACTTGTTGGAGGCGTCAAGGTAGCCGAATTTGTCGTAGTTGTAGGTGACCGCGTAAATGCTGAAGTCGTTTTTGACGTCGCTTACCGTGACGTCGGACAGGAACTCGTAGTCGATCTCGTAGTAGGCTCTGTTTTCGTCGGTCTGCGGCATTTCGACGTGGCGGTAGGACTGGAGGACCTTGCCGTCGAACGAGACGTAGTTGAGCGTGATGTCGGCGAGCGTGGGGCCGGCGGCCGAGATGTCGGTGCGGCCGATGTTTTCGTACGAGTTGAAATTGCCGTCGGAGTCGGTGTACTGCAGGAACGTGTGCGTGCCGACGTTGCAGTGCTGGGGCTGCTGACCGTAGATCGTTTTCGCGCCGGTGGGGTTGCCGCTCGCGTCGACGACGTCGATTTTTTCGTCGGACCAGTAGACGGTGGAGAGACCGCGGTGGTCGGGAAGCCTTGTCGCTGTCGAGTAGATGTGTATGCAGTTCGTCTCCGTGACGCCGAGCGACAGATGGTAGTACGCCGAGTGCCATCTTATGGAGGAAACCTGCTTCAGCCTGTAGTTGCCCCACTGTTCGTAAAGGTTCGCGAGCGTCAAAACGGTCTTTTTGCCGGCCTCCGCGACCACAGGGAATATCGAAAGTCCGTACGGGTCGCTGTCGCCGTTGGTGAAAAACAGTTCCTCGCCGTCTTTGCCGAAGTTTTTGCAGCACTCGACCTTTACGGGAAGGAGCTCGTTGTTTTCGTCGAGAAGGACGGCGCACTCGAGGCATCCCGATGCGTAGCCGTTGCCGCGCATGTAGACCGTGCGGTCCTTGCTGTCCGGAGAAATTTCAAATTTGACCTTGTGTTCGTCAAGCGGATTCAGGTATCCGACGTCGAACGACGAGATGCACTGGAGGTTGAACATATAAGCGCCGACCGTGCAGTCGTATCCCACAAAAGTACTCTTTTTTGAGCTGCCGTCTTTTTCGACGGTGATCTCGAGGGGAGAGCGCTCGTAATAAGCCGTTTCGAGGAATCTGCCGAAATCGTGCGATTCGTCCGTGTAAAGCGTGCGCGCCATGGTGACGCTGCCGTTCTTTTTGAGCTTCTTTCCGGGAAAATCGAGCTTCTGGACGAGAACGTAGCTGCCGTCCTCGACGGTCATGGAGAGCTTTCCGGCGGTCGATTCGTCGTATCCGAGAATGATGCCGAAAATGCCGGCGTTTTTGACGTCAAAACCCGCGTAGACGGCGGTGTTCCAGTCGACTTCGGCAAGATCGTAGTGCGGACCGTTGTTGTCGTTGACGACGATCTTTTCGACCGTATCGCACGGGATCTTGATGACAGTTCCGAGAGCGCTGAGCGACTCGGTGGCACTGATCGCCTGGATTCTGACCGACTCGGTGATCTTGTCGGGATAGACGTGAAACGCTCTGTCCAGCTTCACGGGAGGCAGTTCGCCTTTAAGGGAGATGACGGAAACGTCGGAGATGACTATGGTCTCACCGACGCGTGCTCCGAGGTCAATCCTGAAATCGGTGAGTTCGCCGGACATGTCCTTGCTCTCGTCGAAAAGAATCGTGTAGGTGTGGAATTCGCCGTCGGCCACGACGTTGAAGTTGTAGCACTGCTCCGACGTGAACTCCTCGTGCTTGCCGCAGACGAAAAAGAACTGACCGTCCGAAGCCGCGTCGCTCTTCAGGGTTATCGAAAACGCTTCGTAGTCGGCAAGCTTGACGGGATCGGTTTTGAAACATGCGTACGGGTCGAAAATGCTCTTCACTTTCAGGCTCACGGAGCCGTCGCTCCCGTAAACAGGCTCGGACATGTCGCGCTGATAGTAGCTCCTGTCGAGGGGAAGCTTGTGAACCGCCTTGTAATCGTCCTCGGTGAGCTTTCCGAAAGTCTGGTCGAGAACGCGCAGATTGTAATAGTAAAAGCCCTGGTCGTAGAGGTTGGCGCGTGCGGGGTTGTCACCTGCGTAAAAAGTGCGGCCGTCGGAGTCGGTCACGAACGTGTCTGCCGTATTCCTGAGGTAAGCCTCGCCCTTCGTGTTGGAAATCTCGCTTACCACAGCCTGCCCGGTGACATCGCCGACAAGGTTGAAAACGAGCGCGCCGCTTAGGTTCTCGAGTCTGTAGTACCGGCGTGTCGAGTCGGTGTAGTACCCGTTGACGCTGTTGGCGTAGTTCGCGGCTGTCGTAATCGTCTTTCCGTAGGGAACGTCCGAGACGGGAAAGTCGGTGCGCTCCGCCGGCGGAAGCGTCGGCACAGCGGGCTCGTCCGCAGGCTTCTTATCGCACCCGAAAAGCGCGAAAACTGCCGTCATTGCGGTCAAAACTGCCAGAATCAGCGTAATTGTCCGTTTCATTGTTAATCCTCCAAAGCAATTTTTGTTTGCGGCGCGGCCGCGTCCGTGCTTTAATAAGGCCGCGCCGGTTTGATTTTTGTATGGCTTATTCTAACATATACGCGCGCGTTTTACAAGAACTTAAGGCGAACTGTACGGCGCGGTACTGCTCGCGTCTCTTGCCCCTCTCGCTTCTTGCGGATCCCTCCCGCACATCCTCCGAAGCGGTCCGGAATGAAGTCGCGGTTGAAATAAAGCCGCCGGTGTGCTATATTGAAGGCGTAAACGGTACGTTTTAAGATGATTTTAAGACATTTTTCATACAATCTTATTAACGTACTCGGCTCTCTGCCGGAAAGTGAGGTTCCAATATGAGAAAAAGTGTTTCAATGGGGCGGATCATCGCCGTGATTGCGGCGGTTTTAACCGTTTTTTCGTGCGTCGTGACGGCGTTTGCCGATACCGGGCCCAAACCGGCAGTCCACGTCACGTTCGAAAATCTCGGCGACGCAAAATGCTACGCGACGCTCCTGTCAAAAAGACCGGGCGGCGGCCCGTGGTCTGTCTGGGACGGACGCGAGGAGAGCGCGGAGGCGGATCCGACTCCGGAAATCTGGATGGCGTTTGCCAAATACGAGGATCCGGACGGATACTATTTTCTGAAGCAGGTCTGGGAGGTAGGCGACGAAAAGTCTTTTACGTGGGGATATTATCCTCCGGAGGACTTCAAGGTGCTGATCTATTTTACGGACACCGGCAGATTCGCGTCGAGCGGGCCGCTTACAAGAAAGGCGTTTGACACGTTTTACGTCGTGAAAGTCGAGGAACAGGGAATATCGGGCGTGGAATACGATGAAGAAAACAGCTCGGACAAAAGGCTTGTCGCGTTTCACTGGCGGAATTACCGGTACGTACTTGGACAGTGCGCGTGGCGCCTGCTGATAACTCTGGCTATTGAGCTTGTTATTGCGCTGATTTTCGGCCTGTGGCGCGGAAAGTCGCTGCTCATCATTCTGGCCGCCAACATTGCCACGCAGGTGCTGTTAGACGCAGTCCTTCTTCTTGCGGACCTGTTCCTGATGCCTATATGGATTTACATCCTGTTTATCGCGATCGAGATCGGTATTACGGCGCTCGAGGCGTGGTTCTACTGCAAGATTATACCGAAGGTATGGGTCAGCAAAAAGAACAGGGCGCTCATCGCTGCGGGCGAGTTGTCCGAAAAGAAGATAAATTCGCTCAAAACTCCTTCGAACAGAAAATTGATCGTTTACGCAATCGTCGCGAATGCGGTGTCGTTCGCGGCCGGCTGGATCATCTCCTGGATGTGAACGCAAAAACGGGAACCGGATAGTATTAGCGGGGTTGATATACTTCCCGCGTTGCTTTTTCGCCCACGTCGCACAACCGTCAAATCAAGTGAAAATCTCTCATCAGAGGTTCTAACCGGCGACCCGGCAGCGTCAAGCGGGCCCAAAACCGTCCCGGGTTGGGTTTTAGTGGGCCCGGGCTTCTGCCGGTTTTATACGCCTTTGGCTTGCCGCGTGAGTGGCAAGCCAAAGGCGATGCCGGCCATTTCTCCGGTTTCATCCGGTTCGTTTTCTTTGAAATGACTCACTATCGTTGTATGGGTTTATGAAGTGTTTGCGATGGTTAAAATGATTCTTAATAAAAGGGGACACCTAATGAAATCAAAACTGATTTGCTTTATTTGGATTGTTCTATTGCTTCTTTCTGGCTGTAGCAACAGCTTTGAATATTATAAAAAAATTCATACAGAAATGAGTGTTGAAGAAACCAAAAATGTATTCTTAAGTGATGAAGAACTATTTGTGGCTGTCGCAGATAGCATCATCAAAGATTCGACAAGCAATGTGTATAGAATAACTCCATATATTCAAGAGGTTCCACATAGCATTTTCCAAAGGAGTGCTTATAGCAGTGAATTATACTGGATTTCTTACTTTAAAGATGTGTCGTTTGACGATTCATATGCCAAGCAAACAAGCGATTTGTTTACGAACACAGGACTGCTCGATATTGAGATTGATTATGATCAGAAGTGTATTATTTTTTGTTTATGTGCTGACTTAGGAACGACTCGTTATATAGTGTATACTGATTCTGGAAGCGATCTTGAGGGGAGAAGCATTGTAAGAGATGATACAATCGATTCGAATTGGTATATTGGACACGAAGAAGACTGACGCCAACGAGCAAAATAACACTTAGCAAGCAAATTGGAATAATGAATTCGTTAGTCTTAATTATTCTTATTACTCATTATCCAGTAGTTACCGCTGATTCTGGCGATAAAAATGAGTGTTTATATTTTCAGCTGAGCAATTCTGATGCAAAAGGATGGGAATTAACTCCTGTTCCGCAGCATCGATTTTAAGACTACTAAGAAAGGTAAAAGTGAGGAGACTGAAATGAAAAAGAAAAGACGCTTGGGTTTGATACTGGCCATCGTCATTCCGGTTGGAGTATTACTGTCTATTGCTTTGTGCATAGTAGGTTATTACTCGCGGGCAATTGAGGTAATTGACGGATTTATTCATGTAGCAAACTTTGAAAGTAATATTGCAGACAGTTATAACCCCGATTATATAGACTACGATGATTTGGTTCGATTAAGAGTTGTGGATGATGACTTCGACATTACCGGGAGTTCATTTAGAAGCACAGATAACCATAAGATAAAAAAACTATCCGTCAACAGTGCGGATTTTGAAGTCTTTTATATGATTAAAAAGTATGAATCAAATGGCACAATCAACTATAACGGTCATTGGGTTGTCCGTATGGAGTTTGTTGATTTTGACTGGAGAGTTGTTGAAGTGGAAAAAAGCAGTGATGCAATATAGGTGGATTGCGTCGAAAAAGTGACACGCGGTGATATATTTGTCATATGTGTGTTGCTGATGAGGCACGCCTTGCCAATGCAAAACTCTATTTAATGTTTGATTTAATAATAGGACAGGATACTGTTTCATAATAACAAGCCGGAATGATGCCTGCTTCAGATGCTTTAGAAGCATTTCCGAGGGGCGCCGTTCCGGCTTGCTACGTATTCGGCTTCAAATTCAGGCTTCAAATTCAGCGCGTTTAGATATTGCATTGGACAGAAATTAATAGTAGAATCAAAATCGAATAATTGTAATGAACTGAGCCTGCAAAAACACAGGCATCAAAGTATTTGCAAGAGAGTTTAGAGGGTTTTACTGTGAACAAAAAGAAATTCTACCTGGCGCTGGTTGTTTTCTCGTTCGTGGGGCAGGTCGCGTGGGTCGTCGAGAACATGTACTTCAACGTGTTCATCTACAAAATGTTCAACGCCTCGGCTGGACAGATCTCGCTGATGGTCGGGGCGAGCGCCGTGGCGGCAGCCCTGACGACGGTTTTCATCGGCGCGCTGTCGGACAAGCTGCAGAAAAGAAAAATATTCATGTGCGCCGGTTATATCGCGTGGGGTGTGTCGATTCTGTCGTTCGCGATGATAAGACTCGACGTGATTTCGGCCGTTTTCGGTGTAACTGCCGGAGCCGCCTCGCTTGCGGTGACGCTTGTTATAGTGATGGACTGCGTAATGACGTTTTTCGGGTCGTCGGCGAACGACGCGGCGTACAACGCCTGGCTGACGGACATAACCGACGCGACGAACAGGGGCAGGGCGGAAGGCATCAACTCGATGATGCCGCTGCTCGCGGTGATCGCGGTTTTCGGCGGTTTTATGGGCTTTGACCTGGGACTCGCGTCGTCGTGGGTGTGGATATACGTGCTCATCGGCGGACTCGTGCTTGTGATCGGCGTACTCGGTTTTTTCATCGTTGAGGACGCGCCCGCGAAAAAGCCGGACGACATCGGTTATTTCGCGACGATTTTTTACGGGTTCAGACCGTCGGTTGTCAAAAAGAACGCCGGGCTCTATTTTACGCTCGCGTTTTTTGTGATTTTCTGCATCTCGATACAGGTGTTCATGCCTTACCTGATCATCTACTATGAGAAGACACTGGGTATGAGCGACTACGTGATAATTATGGCGCCGGCGATAATACTGGCGGCTGTCGTGACGGCGCTCTACGGGAGATTTATCGACAAAACAGGCTTCAGGACGGCTGTCTGGCCATCGCTCGGAATGCTGGCGGCGGGGTACGTGCTTCTGTATTTGTTCCCGGGCGTTGTGAACGTCAGCGGCGTCGCGATGAAGGTGCCGGTTTTCATCGGCTCGTGCTTAATGATGAGCGGCTACCTGTCGGGTATGGCTGTCTTCGGCACCAAAATCAGGAACGACACGCCCGAGCATATGGCGGGAAGGTTCCAGGGCCTTAGAATCATCGCGCAGGTGCTGATCCCGGGCGTCGCCGGACCCGCTATCGGGGCGGCCGTTCTTAAAAACGCTGACGTGATCGTCAACAGCGACGGAACGGAGTCGTTCATTCCCGGAAAGGTGATATACCTGGCGGCGTTTATCGTTATCGCGGTGCTCGCGGCGGGACTGGCGGTATACTTCGGGCTGACGCGCGGCAAAGAGAGAACAGAGCAAAAATAATACTTAATTGAAAGATATTTGAAATGATTGGCTTTAAACATGACGAAAAGAAGGCGCGCGAGCGCAAAAAGAAATATCTGAGGCCGCTTTACACGGAGGCGGGGGAGAGGCTGGCGTCGTCGCCGGAAGAGATTCCGTGGAACGTCTACCCGCGTCCGCTTTTAAAACGGCGGGAGTGGCTCAACCTGAACGGCGTCTGGGAGTTCGAAAACGACGGCGTGGAAGCGACTGAGATTCGAGTCCCGTTCTGCCCGGAGAGTCTTCTTTCCGGCATCGGCGAGGAAATAAGGCCGGGGTCGGCGCTCAGGTACACAAGAAGGTTTACCGTTCCTGAGAGCTGGCGAGGTAAGCGCGTGCTGCTCCATTTCGGCGGCGTCAGCTGCATGTGCGGCGTGTCGCTGAACGGCAGGACGGCTGGATTTTTTTCGAACGGATACGTGCCTTTTACGACCGAGGTCACGGGAATGCTGGCATATTCAGGCGAAAACGTTCTTACCGTCACGGCCGTGAACGACATTTCCGACATCTACCCGCACGGAAAGCAAAAACTCAATCGCGGCGGCATGTGGTACACGCCTGTCAGCGGCATCTGGCAGACCGTCTGGCTCGAGCCGGTTCCGGAAAAATTCGTATCGGGGATTGAAATCGCGACCGACCTTACAGGCGCGGACATCACTTTAAATGAGAAGCTTTCCGGAACGGCGGTCTGCTGCGGGAAAGAGTACGCGATAAGGGACGGAAAGGTCAGAATCGAGCCGGAAAATCCGGAAAACTGGACGCCCGAGAATCCGAGACTCTATCCGTTCACCGTGAGATGTATGGACGACGAATTCGAGTCGTATTTCGCGCTGCGGACGCTTTCGGTCGGCGATATTTCCGGAAAAAAGAGGCTCCTTCTCAACGGGAAGCCGTACTTTTTTAACGGGCTGCTCGACCAGGGCTATTTCAGCGACGGAATCTACACGCCCGCGGAGCCTGAGGAGTACACGCAGGACATCCTGCTGGCCAAGTCGCTCGGCTTCAACACCCTTCGGAAACACATCAAAACGGAGCCTGACTTTTTCTATGCGGAGTGCGACAGGCTCGGTATCGCGGTCTTTCAGGACATGGTGAACAACGGAGCGTACAGCTTTTTCCGCGACACGCTGCTGCCCACGCTCGGCCTTCAGTCTCTTAAGGACAGTCGCGGAAACAGCCGGAAATCCGCTCGCGAGGAGTTCGAAAAGTCGCTCGAAAAGACTGTCAACCGCCTCAAAAACTTTCCGTGCGTCTGCTACTGGACGGTTTTCAACGAGGGGTGGGGCCAGTTCGACGCCGACAGGTTTTACGACAAGGTGAAAACTTTGGACGGGACGCGGTTCGTCGACGCTGCGAGCGGCTGGTTCAAACAAAAAAAGAGCGACGTCGAGAGTCTTCATATTTATTTCCGCAAGCTGCCCAAGGGTGCCGGAGCGTCATTGCGGCCGCTTGTCGTCTCGGAGTTCGGAGGGTACGTGTGGAAGTGCGAAGGCCACAGCTTCAACGTCAAAAAAACGTACGGCTACAGGAAGTTTAAAACGCGCGAGAGCTTCGCGGCGGCTTTCGCGAAGCTTTACCGCGACGAGGTGATTCCGCTCGCGCGCGAAGGGCTGTCAGCGGCTGTCTATACGCAGCTGTCGGATGTCGAGGACGAGACAAACGGCTTCGTGACTTATGACAGAAAGGTCGTAAAGCTTCGGCCTGAGGACGTCGCGGGCATAAAAGAGGCACTGGACGGCGCCGTCAAGTGACCGTTAAGTGATAAAAAAATAAAAGCGGGGGCGACCCGCTTAAGGTTTTGCGGAAGAAGCGCCGCCCCTTTTCTCAGGCTTTGAGAGGGGCGGCGCTTCGTTACTATTTATTTTCCCTGACAGAAGGGAGCGTAGACGCAGTTGGCGGCGTTTTCGCACGGCGTTGCCGGCTGCTCTCCGGAGGATCTGCCGGAGAGGCGCGCGATGCCGTCTTCGACGCGGCGGATCGTCTCGTCGTAGCCGAGGATCTCTGCGAGGTCGGTCGCTCCGCCCGGGGTGGCCTCGACGCCGCTGAGAGCCGTTCTTACCGGCCACAGGATCTGACTGTTTTTGAGGCCGTTTTCAGCCGCGAGTGCGCAGAGGAATTCGTAAATCGCGGGCGACGTGAAGTTTTCCGCTATTTCAGGCGACTTTTTGAGAGCGTCACGCACGAGGACGAGGCTCTTCAGCGAGATCTCTTCGTCCGTTTTCATCTTCTTGTGGCAGTAGAGCTCGTTGGAGTAGTCGGGAAGCGCTGCGAAGAACGCTATTTTCGAAGGGATCTCGGCGAGCGTCGAAACTCTCGTCTGCACGAGACCGCAGATCCTGGCAATCTTGTCATCCGGCAGTTTTTCCGGAAATACGCGCTCAATATACGGCCTTGCCAGCTCCGCGAATTTCGCGGGGTCCATTCTCCTGATGTATTCGCCGTTCATCCACGTGAGCTTGTCGATGTCGAAGATCGCGGGCGACTTGCTGATGCCGGAAATCGTGAACGCTTTTTCGAGTTCGGGGAGCGTGAAAAACTCCTCGTTGCCGGACGGACTCCAGCCGAGCAGGCAGATGTAGTTGAGAATCGCCTCGGGGAGATAACCCTTGTCGATCAGGTCGAAGAAGGAGGCGTCGCCGTTGCGCTTGGAGAGCTTGTGGTGCTCGTCCTTCATGATCGGAGCGCAGTGCACGTAGACCGGAATCTCCCAGCCGAACGCCTCGTAGAGGAGGTTGTACTTCGGGGTGGAGGAGAGGTACTCGTTGCCGCGGACGACGTGCGTGATGCCCATGAGGTGGTCGTCGACGACGTTCGCGAAGTTGTATGTCGGAAGGCCGTCGCTCTTTAAAAGAACTTGGTCGTCGAGAGTCTTGTTTTCGACCGTGATGTCGCCGTAGACGGCGTCCGTAAACGTGGTGGTGCCTTCGAGAGGCATTTTCTGGCGAATCACGTAGGGGAGACCCATCGCGAGGTTGGCGGCAACGACGTCTTTGGGAAGGTCGCGGCAGTGCCTGTCGTAGTTAAAGCCGGTGCCCAGCGCTTCGTCGCTCGTTTTGAGACTGTCGAGGCGCTCCTTGGTGCAGAAACAGTAGTACGCGGCGCCTTTTTCGACGAGAATTTCGGCGTACTTTTTGTAGATGTCACGGCGCTGGCTCTGGATGTACGGACCGCAGTCGCCCTCCTTGCCGGGCCCCTCGTCGTAGTCGATTCCGGTCGCCTTGAGCGTGTTGAAAACGACGTCGAGGGCGCCTTCAACGTATCTCTCCTGGTCGGTGTCCTCGATCCGGAGCAGAAAGTCGCCGCCCTGCGACTTGGCGATAAGGTACTCGTAAAGAGCCGTTCTCAGGTTTCCGATGTGCATGTAGCCCGTGGGACTGGGCGCGAATCTTGTTCTTGTCTTTTTCATTTTATCCCTCTTTGAAAAATGGTAGGTGAGCGGCGCTTTGCAACGTTTCCGTCAGGAATGCACTCCGGCCGCCCTATATATTTTACCGCAAACCCGAGCGTTTTTCCACCGTTATTTGCCATCTCTCTGACCGCGATCTCTGACCGCGAATTGCCTTGCCGGATTTGCCTTGCCGCGCGCGGGCGGAAGTTATATAATATGCGTGTGTAATAACACCGGCGACAATGAGAGATTTTATCAGGGGGGGATCAAGTGAACGATTCCAAAACAAACGCGACGCGAATAGTAGAGGAGAGGTGCGGCGTGTGCGAGGTGCACTCGCTCGAGCTTGGGAAAGAGGGCTTTACCGACGCCGCAGAACTTGCCGGAAGACTCGGACTTCCGCTTGAGAGCGTTTTCAAAACGCTTGTCACCGAGGGGAAGAGCGGCGCGTTTTACGTGTTTATGGTGCCGTGCGCGGAAAGGCTCGACCTCAAAAAGGCGGCGCGCGCGTGCGGCGAGAAGAACCTCGAAATGCTGCCGCAGAAGGACCTTCTCAAGGTGACGGGGTACGTCCACGGCGGCTGCTCGCCTGTCGGCATGAAAAAGCAGTTTCCCACCTGGATCGACGAGAGCTGCGTTTTGTCGGACACGGTCTGCTTTTCCGCGGGCAGGCCGGGCTTCCTTCTTGAGGTCGGAACGGAGCGTTTTCTGGCGGAATTTCCGGTGGAATGCGCGGAACTAACGGTTTGAAAACGACCGGAAAAACGGTTTTGGAGGTTAAAATGGCAGAAAGAACTCTTAAAAGATCATATTCGGACGTCGACGACGCCGACATTGCGCTTCTTAAGTCGGAAAAGCGAAAATACGTCACGTTCAGCTTCGACGACGGCGTCACGCAGGACAAAAAGCTTGTCAAACTGCTTGACACTTACGGCGCGAAATGCACTTTCAACGTCAACTTCGGGCTGCTCGGCACAGGCGGCCGCGTGCCCTGCTACGGGAAGACGATCGACCATATCAAGGTGACTGCGGACGACGTCAAAAACGGCCTGTATAAAGACCACGAGCTCGCTGCCCACGGCTTCACGCACGCCTACCTTCCGCAGATTACTCTTGAGCAGGTCACGGAGGAGTTCACAAAAGACGTCGCGGAGATGGAGCGGTTGACAGGCGAAAAGCCTCTCGGCTGCGCGTACCCGTGCGGGCTCGACCCGAAATTCGGCGAGATCGCGGAGCATCTCAAAAACACGACGTGCATAAAATACGGCCGCACGATCAACTCGACTTACGGATTCGGAGCGCCCGAAAACTTCATGCTCTGGCATCCGACGATCCTCCATTTTGACGGCACGCTCTTCGACGTCTGCGACCGGTTTATCGCCTCGAGGCCGGAACAGGAGTGCAAAGACCTGTTTTTCTACGTCTGGGGCCACGCGTACGAGTTTGACGCGGTGCCTGACGCGTACGAAAACGACGAACGGCTGCTCGAAAGGCTCGCAAAGGAGGACGACGTGATTTTCGTCACTAACAGGGTGATCTTCAAGCTGCTCGGCGGCAGATGACTTTAACCGACTGAAATTATAGGAGTTTTTATGAGAATAACTGTGCTTGACAGGGATACGGTCACGAACGGCGACCTCGATTTCGGCGCGCTCGAAGCGCTCGGGGAGGTCACTTATTTCGACGTGCTTCCGCACGAAAAAATCGTCGCGGCCTGCGAAAACGCCGACGCAGTCATAATAAATAAAGCGGAAATGACGCGCGACGTGCTGGAAAGGCTTCCGGAGCTCAAATACATCGGCCTTTTCGCGACAGGCTACAACAACGTCGACACGGCAGCCGCGAGAGAGCTCGGTATCGACGTTGTGAACGCGCCGGGATACAGTACGGCTTCGGTGGCGCAGCTCGTTTTCGCGTTCATTCTATCGTTCGCGACGAGCATAGGAAGGTACGACGCGTCGGTGCACCGCGGCGACTGGGTGAGCTCGGCGACGTTTTCGTATTTTCCGTTCAGGCTGACGGAGCTTGCGGGAAAAACGCTCGGGATCGCGGGCTTCGGCGCGATAGGAGGGAAGGTCGCGGAGATCGGCAGCGCGCTTGGAATGAACGTTATCGTCTACACGCGCACGCCCAAAACAGGCAGCCCGTACAGGTTTGTGAGCAAAGAGGAGCTTTTTAAAGAGAGTGACTATCTTTCACTCAACTGCCCGCTCAACGAGGGCACGAAAAATCTCGTCAACCGGGAGACGCTCGCGCTCATGAAGCCGGGGGCTTTTGTAATAAACACGGCTCGCGGGGGAGTTGTTGACTCCGCAGCGCTCGCGGACGCGCTCAACTCGGGGAAGATAGCCGGCGCAGGGATAGACGTGCTCGTAAAAGAGCCCATGCGCGAAGACGACCCTTTGAGAACCGCGAAAAACTGCATGATCACACCGCACATCGCGTGGGCGTCGAAGGAGGCGAGGGAGAGGCTGATCGCGACGGTCTCGGAGAGCCTCAGGCTTTGGAAAGAGGGGACGCCAAGGTTCGTCGTCAATCCTTGAAGCCGGTTTTGAACAGTCTTAAAGCGGTTTTTCGACATTTTCCGGCATTTTCGGACATTTTCCGGCATTTTCCGGCGTTTTCCGGCATTCTCCGGCGTTTTCAGCCGTTTCAGGAAGGTTCGCGATGCACGTTGCAAGCGCCGGCGCGTTTTGATATAATGAAACCACTGACTTTTGCACCCGCACAAAATTCTTTTTGAATTCATTTTGCGAACAAGGAGTAAATATGAAAGACTACAAAAAACTGACGCTGCTTCACTCGAACGACATGCACGGCGACTTCCTTGCCGAACAGCTCGACGACAAGCTCGTGGGCGGCATTTCGCTCCTTTCCGGCTACATCAACAAGGTGCGCTCGGAGGAGGACAACGTGCTCTACGCGATCGCGGGCGACATGTTCCGCGGCTCCATTATCGACTCGGAGTTCCTCGGCCTTTCCACGATCCAGATCATGAACATGCTCGGACCCGACATCGTCACGCTCGGAAATCACGAGGTCGACTACGGTCTGGCGCACCTTCTGTTCCTTGAAAAATGCGCCGAGTTCCCGATCATCAACGCGAACCTCCACATTAAAACGAACGGCGCGCGGCTTTTCAAGCCCTGCCAGATCATCGAAGTGGACGGCATGAAGATCCTTTTCATCGGAATTCTGACCGAGGTCGCGCTGATGCAGTGCAAGAGCGACGGTTTGATCGGGTCGTTCGTCACGCTCGAGGACGCCGCGGAGGAGGTCGGAAGGATCTGCAACACGTACAACGCGATCGATATCGACTTTACGGTGCTTCTGACGCACATAGGCTTTGAGGAGGACAAAAAACTCGCCGCGCTGCTCGATCCGGCGTGGGGCGTCGACGTCATCATCGGCGGTCACTCGCACACGTTTATCGACGAACCGGCAGTCGTGAACGGTATCCCGATCGTCCAGGCGGGCACGGGAACGGACCAGATAGGAAGGTTCGACATTCTCATCGACACGGAGGAAAACCGCATTGAGAGCTACAGGTGGCAGCCTGTTCCGATCGACGAACTCCACTGCCCGCGCGATCACGCGATTGAGGAGACGATCATCAACTACAAGAACAAAACCGACGAAAAGTACGGCCGCATCCTCACAAAGTTCGTCCGCCGGCTCACGCATCCGACAAGGATCCGCGAGACGGAGCTCGGAGACCTTTTCTCGGACGTCCTTAAGGACGCGCTCGGCGTGGACATTTTCCTGCTCGGCTCGGGCTCAATCAGAAACGAGCAGCTCGGTCCCGTCGTCACGAAGGGCGATCTCCGCGAGTGCTTCCCGTACGACGACGCCGTCCACATGGTCTACATGACCGGTGCGCACCTCAAAACGGCGCTTTTGCGCATGCTCCGCGACGAGGCGCTGGCAGGCGCTCACACCGAGTTCTACCAGCTCTCGAAGGGGCTCGAAGTGGAGTACGACCAGGCGACCCACTCGTTCCTGAAGTTCAACTTCGAGGGCGAGCCGGTTGATGACGACCGCGTGTTCTCGGTCGGGCTCCAACACTTCCACTATATGAACATGAAAGACTCCTTCTGCCTCGACCTCGAGGAGCTGCGCAAGATCCACAGGGACCGCGTCGTCTCGACGTCATGCACCCAGATCATCGAGGAGTCGCTTCTTTCCGGGCAGCACCAGAACGCGAAGGGGGAGGGCAGGCTGATTATCCACCTCGCGGAATAACGTTGCGATGGTGACGCTGCGGGAAAAACCTCGGCGAATAACGTTGCGGGAGTAACTTCGCGGGCGACCTTCGCTGATAATGAATAAGGCGGGACTACGCCCGCGTTTTTGCGCGTCACCTTATATGGAAAGGGGCTGCGCCGGACCCTGAAATCAAGCGGTCCGGCGCAGCCCCGTTTTTGATTAGTTTTGTGTTTTCGTCAGGCGATGACCTTCAGGCACATATCAGGCTTTTCGTAGCCGTAGAATGCGCAAAACGCCGAGACGAATTCCTCGAGCTCGTCGGGCATGAGGACGCCGGTCAGAATCGCGTACGAGTTTTCGGTGGAGGCAAACGAGAGACCCTCGCCGGCCGCTTCCGTGAGCCCCCCGACGCTGCCGATAGGCTTTTCGCCAAATTTGAAATTGCCGAGGCGGATGTAGTAGCGGGCGGGCGTGTCGTCGGTGTTGTCGTAAACGGCTTCCCTCGTGACGTACTCGGGGAGGGACGCCATTTTGTCGTTTCCGCCGAGGAGGTCGATGATGTCGCCGCAGACGGCGCTGCCGGTCGGGAGTTTGCCTGCCCCGCGGCCGCTGAAGTACATATGGCCGGTGTATTTTCCGCCGACGAGAATTCCGTTGCGGACCGCCGTGACGGAGTAGAGCGGGCTTGTCGGCATTACGAGCATGGGTTCAACGGAGAGCCTGAGCCCTTTGCCGGTGTCGACGCAGGAGGCGATGAGCCTTACGCGTCCGTGGCAAAGTTCGGCGGCCAGCTCGATGTCGTCGTGGGTGACGTCGCGGATGCCGCGGCAGGGAATGGCCTTGTAGTCCACGAACCTGTCGAACGCGACCATCGACAGCACCGAGATCTTCCTGGCGGCGTCAAAACCGTCGACGTCGGCGCTGGGGTCTGCCTCCGCGTATCCGCGCTGTTTCGCGAGCTCGAGCGCGTCCTCAAACGAAAGGTTGTCGGTCTCCATTCTGGACAGAATGAAATTTGTCGTGCCGTTGACGATGCCTTTGATGTCGGTGTACTCGTTAGCGCGCATGCAGATGTTGAGCGGGCGGATAATCGGGACACCGCCGCCGCTGCTTGCCTCGAAGCAGAAACGGATCCCTTTTTCGAACGCGATAGTCGTGAGCTCGCGGCCGCGCTCCGCGACGACTTCCTTGTTGGAAGTGATCACGTGCTTGCCTGCGTTGAGTGCTTTTTTGCTGATATTATAGGCAAAATCAAGTCCTCCGACGGTCACAACGACAGCCGTTATTTCAGGGTCGTCGAGAATGTCTTCCGGGTTCTTGGTGGCGTACGGTTCGTAGCGCGTGCCGGTGAAATCCCTGATGTCGAGAATCCTTTTGAGCGCCACTTTTCTGGCAAAACGCCTGGAAAGGTCTTCCGAACGCTCCAGAAGAATGTCGGCGACGCCGGAGCCGACGACTCCGCAGCCTACGATCGCAACGTAAAAATCTGAGTTAGCCATAAATGAATTCCTCCGCGGTTTGCTTCATTTTTTCGGGCTCCACCGTGTCCGGGAAACGGATCTTGCGGGATGAAAGCCCGATCAACGGGGCGGGAATGCTCTCCCCGGTTTTTCCGGAAATTATGCGGGAAATGTCTTCCTCGCTCATGTTTTCGTTCACGTCTTGCGGGCATACAGCCTCCGCGACGCTTGAGTTGAACTTAAAGGGGCTGGCCGTCGAGACCAGAACCGTCTGATTGCCGTTGCTTACGGCGCGTTTTTTACCGAGTACCGAATAGCCGACGGCGGTGTGCGGGTCGATCAGTATCCCGTTTTTGAAATACGCTTCCGCGATCGCCTCTGTCGTCTCCGCCTCGGTTGCAAAGCCCGAGTCGAAGTCCTCGCGGATCTTTTCGAGAATGTCTTTGCCGACCGTGTAGCGGCCTTTTTCCGCGAGCTCGCGCATGAAGCCGGCAGTCCTGACCGGGTCTCTTCCGGAGGCGTCGTAGATGAGGCGCTCGAGGTTGGACGAGACGAGAATGTCCATCGCGGGCGAAGAAGTCGTCACGAACGGACGGTTTTTGTCGTACGTGCCTGTCGCCAGAAAATCCGCCACGACGCTGTTGGTGTTGCACGCGCAAATTATTTTGCCGACGGGAAGACCGGACTTTTTCGCGTAGTAGCAGGCGAGAATGTCGCCGAAGTTGCCGGTCGGCACGCAGAAATCGACTTTTTCGCCGAAATTAACGGAGTTTTCGCGGACGAGCGAGAAGTACGCGTAAAAATAGTAGACGATCTGCGGGAGCAGGCGGCCCCAGTTGATCGAGTTGGCGCTCGAGAGCATTTTGCCGTCCTTTGCGAGCTTTTCCGCGAATTCCGCGTCGCCGAATATCTTTTTGACGCCTGTCTGCGCGTCGTCGAAGTTGCCGTAAATTGCCTTGACGCAGACGTTCGAGCCCTCCTGCGTGATCATCTGGAGCTTCTGCGTCTCGCTGACGCCGAAAGCGGGGTAGAAAACCATGACCTTGATGCCGGGAACGTCGCGGAAGCCTTCGAGCGCGGCCTTTCCCGTGTCGCCGGAAGTCGCCGTGAGGATCGTGATCTCGCGGTTTTCGCCGCACTTGCGCGACGCGGTTACCATAAAACGGGGAAGGATCTGGAGCGCCATGTCCTTGAAGGCGGACGTCGGTCCGTGCCAGAGTTCGAGAACCGAGAGGCCATTGCCGGCGCGGGTGACGCGAACGGGGCAGTCCTGCGGGAATCTTCCCGATTTATAGGCGCCGCTGATGCAGTCCTTCAGCTCGTCCTCCGTGAAATCGCCGGCGTAGCGTGACATCACCTTGAAAGCGAGGCCGCAGTAGTCGAGCCCTGCCATCTCCGCGAGTTCGTTTTCGCCAAACCGGACGTCCCCGCACGGCACGAAAAGGCCTCCGTCAGGCGCGAGTCCCGCCACAACCGCCTGCGAAAACGTAACTTTTTCTTTTGAGCCCCGTGTGCTTTCGTAAGTCATTCTGCCGCCTCCGTCAAGTTGGAACCTGTCGCGCGCCGTTTTAAAAGGATGCGCCGGCGCGCTGTCCCTAAAGAGTTAACTTTGGATTTTAGCAGAGGAATAAGGGGATGTCAACTTTTTTCGCAAGACCGATTGTAGGACCGATTGTAGGATCGTAGGACCAAATCGTAGTGCCGTGAGTGCCGTGTGTCGTGTGCCGTGCGCCGTGCGTGCCGTGAGTGCCGGCTTTTTTGCGGGTGAATAGTGCGGGTTCGCGAAGCCCGGTCCGCTTTTCGCTTTTCATTTTTTACGGGACGACTGGCAAAAAGCCCCTCCGAGTTTTGACGCACGAAGGGGTTTCTCTTTTAAGGCAGTTCCCGGATAAAAGGCCGTTGCCGGATTTAAGACCGTAATTTGATTTCAGTTGAAGAGGCCCTCGAAGTGATCTGTGTAAAGGACGTCAAAATCCGTATTTTCGTCGATTCCGTCGACTTTCCCCGCGCTGCTCACCTGCCACATGCAGTAATCGTTGCCGTAGAGCGTCTTTCCGACGTAATTTGCAAGCCAGACAGGTTTTTTGTTGTAATTTGTCCAGACCTCCTCGAGAGGCTCGCGGCTTCCGTAAAGCATGCCCGTATAGCCGGCTTTTTCGACTTCCTCGCAGAACACGTCAAAAAGGCGGTTAATGTCGCGGATATTCATGTTGAACTTGTGGAATTCCCTCCACGACTCAAAATCGTAAGCAATCGGAAGCTCCAGCGGCGCCCCGTCAAGCTTCTCCAGAATCGCCTTCACGTGCTCGCGCAGAAGTGTTTCGTCGCAGTCCTGCGTGTAAAAATAGACTCCCGTTTTGAGCCCCGCCTCCCTGGCCGCCTTGAAATTACGGTCGAAATACATGTCGAAGCCGAATTTTCCGTTGTAATAAGCCATCCGTATCATTACAAACTCGACGCCCGCGTCACGAAGCTTTTCGAAGTCGACGCTGCCGCCTTTCCACGCCGAGAGATCAATGCCGCAGACGCGTCCTTCTCCGCCGTACTTTGCGACAAAATCATCATAAGGAAAAGGCGTCGGCTCCTGCTCTTCTTCCGGAACGGGAGAAGGTGTCACCTCGCCGCCGACAACCGTCATAGTAAAGCCCCAGGAGCTGCGGTTGCCCGAGCTGTCCTCCGCCGCGCAGCGGAGCTTGTATTCGCCTTCCTTAGAAAAGTCGTATTCTCCGTCGACGTAAAGCTTCGGGGCGCGGTCGTTGTCGTCGATTACGCTGAAATACTCCCTCAGGTCTAGATTTCCGCCTTTTTCGACCTGAATTTTGCTTTTTGCGTGAAGAAAAAGCGGCGGAACGGTGTCGGGGCCGCCTTCTTCGGAAACCACAGGCGTTACAACGGGAAGAGGTGTGGGGGTGGGAACAGGCGTTTCGGTCGGATCGGGAGTGGGTCCGGGGGTATCCGTCGCGGGCTCAGCCGGGGTCGGGGTTTCAACCGGTGTGTCCTGCAGCGCGCCGGTCTCCGTGCCTATTGTGCACACAGGCGTCGCGTCCGGAGTATTGTTACGGGTCCTGCCGTCGCAGCCTTCCGCGGCAAGCATCAGGCATATTATCGTTGCAAAAATAATAATGAACCGGTTTTTGCGCATGTTTTACGTTCTCCTTCCGGCGGGAAGCCTGTTTTTTTGTAAGGCCCGTGATGCGTGGCTTGCCTTCTTGCGTTACTCAATATCGGTCAGGAATATCACGCGAGAATATCGCGTTTTCTCAAACAAAGCATTTTTGCTTTACTCATAATATATGATACCACTTTTCGATCGCGCTGTACACATAGAGAGCTGACAAAACAAAAAGCGAAATGTTACAAAAAATGTAACTTTACGCGACGCTCATCAATTGGTATAATATAATTGCCGATTGTGGCACAATGACTTTTGGACTTGACGGAGTTACAAAATGGAGTACTACGGAAAGAAAAAGTGCAAAATTCTCAAGCAGATCCGCGCTGAGATTGCCAAAAATAACGACATAGACTGGGTCGTGGAGGAGTGCCCGCATAAGGGCGACTGCCGCGGAACGTGCCCGAAATGCGAGGCGGAGGTGCGTGAGCTTGAAAGACAGCTCGCGGCCAGAAGAAAACTCGGCAAGGCTGTAGTCCTGACGGGCGTGGCGGCCGGAATCGCTATAGCGGTCTCGGGATGCGGAAACGACAAAAACGCACCGGGGATTAGTGGTGATCTTATGCCGGATCCTGAACGCTCGTTCACGAACTCGTCGAATGTCGAGGGCGCGGAGGATTTCGAAAACGCCATTGCCGGAGATCTCGCCCCCGATGGGACGGAATGCGACCCTTTGGAAGGTGATCCGGCTGAATGCGATCCGGCAGAACCTGAAAAAGACGGCAACGGCGGATACGTGCCGGCAGACGATCCGGAGCCGGGGTATCCCTTCGAGGCGGAAGATCCCGACATTTCGGGACTTATGGCGCCGCCCGAGGACGATATTATCCTTCCCGACGACGACATTCCGCAGCCCGCCGACGGCGAAGAGGCCGACCCCGAGCCCAAAGACGAAAACGAACCGCCGATCATGGGAAAAATCGCTCCCGAAGGCGTTATTTTAAATCCCGTGCCCTGGGAGGAGATTCAGGGATGAGCTCGCCGGAAATTCAAACCTCCGGTCTGTCGACGGATTTGACATCGGAAAAAACAACCGGACCCACGGAACGCGGTCCGGTTTTTCCGCTGTGGCGCATAAACAGGCTCAGAATGGCGACCGACGGCAGCGGCGTGACGGCGCTTGTCGGCGCGTTCGGGTGTCCGCTCGGCTGTAAGTATTGTATAAACCCGGAGAGCCGCGGAGAAGGCGGCGAGTTCGAAAACGTGACCGTCGAGGAGCTTTTCCTGAAGGTGAGGCAGGACGGCATCTACTACTCCGCGACGGGCGGCGGCGTGACGTTCGGGGGAGGCGAGCCGCTCCTTCACGCGGATTTTATCGCGGCCTTCCGCAGGAAAATTCCGAAGGACTGGAACATATACGCCGAGACGTCGCTCGCGGTGCCTGCCGAAAACGTACTAACCGCCGCGAAGGCTGTCACTCATTTTATGGTCGACGTCAAGGACATGAACCCGGAGATATACGGTCGCTACACCGGCAGACCCGACCTCTACCGGCTGATGCTTTCCAACCTTAAACTGCTGTCCGAAAACGCCGGCCCGGAAAGGATCACGGCGAGAATTCCGCTGATAAAAGGCTTCAACACACGCAAGGACGTCGAGGCGTCGAAGCAAAAACTCGCGGAGATCGGCATCACGGATTTTGACGTTTTCGTGTACAAGACCATTTTTGACAAAAAGAGAAAGAGTTGAGGCCCTGCCGAACAGGAACGGCTTTGAAGCTTCCTGCCGGTTGTGCTTTTTGTGAGGGAATACGGGAAGAAACGGCGGAGCGACGCGTCTTAACGCGGACGGAGCCGTTTCTTTTTGCGTCAGGCGGTCGAGGATAAAAAAGGCCGCCCCGCCTGAGCTTGCGTCGGCAGGGCGGGGCGGCGGGGCGGCGGAATTGACCGGCTGACAGGCGGAAAAGACGTGCCCGGAGGAGCCCGTGAGCGCCTTTTTTGCTTGAAAACCGTGCCTGAAAACGTGCCGGAGGTGCCGGAAACCGAGAAAATTTAAAAGAAATTTAAAAAAACTGCTTGACAGGCTCCCGAAAATAATATAAAATGCTAAATTGCAGTATTTTTCATTATGGGGTACTGTCGCATTCACCTGCTATAATACCATTTCCGGCAGGAAATGTCTACTGATTTCCGCATATTTCCCGAAAAAATCCGGTGGTTGCCGGGGGTTAGGGGAGTATGCGCTTAAAACGGTTTAGAGCCCTTCGGGCGCGCCTCCGGAAATACCGGAAAAACGCGGCCGCGGGCAGCACATAATCAAATATGAAACATTCGCATAGAATACTTTGAGGTGATTTTTGAAAATGGTTAAAGTACATGAAGTCGCGCACGGGAAGAGCAAGAGGTACAGCTATTCGAGAAACAAAGAAGTTTTCGACATGCCGAACCTTATCGCTATCCAGAAGGATTCCTACAGGCATTTTTGCGAAGTCGGTCTTAAGGAAGCTTTTCGCGATATTTCCCCGATAACCGACAGCACCGGCAAGCTCCAGCTTGAATTCGACGACTACGTCATCGAGGACAAGACGAACTACACTATCGAACAGTGCAAGGAGCGCGACGCGACTTACTCGTCTCCGCTGAAAGTTAAAGTGCGTTTTGTCGACAAGAACACAGGTGTTCAAAAAGAAGAAGTTATATTCATGGGTGACTTCCCGAAAATGACCGACAACGGTACGTTCGTGCTCAACGGCGCGGAGCGTGTCATTGTCAGCCAGCTCGTGAGGTCTCCGGGTGTGTACTTTGAGAAGAATATCGACAAGGCGAAGAACCGCGAGACCATCAATATGACGATCATTCCGAACCGCGGCGCGTGGATCGAGTGTGAGATCGACCACACCGGCGTGGTTCAGGTCAGAATCGACAGAAACCGCAAGGTCTGCATGACGACGTTCCTGCGCGCTCTGGGCTACAACTCGGACGACGATATCAAGAACCTCCTGGCTATCGACGGCCACGCCATGGCGACTCCCGAGGCAATCGCGGAGTGGGGCGGACTTAGCGATATGATTAGAAACACGATCCAGAAGGAGACCCCTGCCCGCTCCAAGGACGAGGAGCTTATGACTCCCTCCGAGAGAGCGCTCATCGAGATCCACAGAAAGCTGAAACCGGGCGAGCCCGCGACCGTTGAGTCCGCGAGAAGCCATCTTTTCGGTATGCTTTTCGAGCCCAGAAGGTACGACCTCGCGAAAGTCGGCCGCTACAAGCTCAACAAAAAGCTCGCTCTCGGCGCCAGGATCAAGGGATTCAAGACGTTCTTTGACATTGTCGACCCCGAAAACGGAGAACTCCTCGCGAAAGCGGGCGACATGCTCTCCGAGGAGCTCGCATACGCTATCCAGGACGCCGGCATCAACGACGTCGTCGTGGAGATTCCGGGCGTTGGCCCCGCGAGAGTCATCGGCAACAACACCGTTGATATGAGCCGCTACGTCGACTTCGACCCCGAGGAGATCGGAATCCACGACAGAGTCAACTTCACGGCGCTCACCGAGCTCTGCGAAGCGTACGCCGACGACACGGTCGAGGCCAGAATGAAGAAGTTCCGCGAGAACATCAACGAGCTCCTTCCGAAGACCGTCACAGAGAGCGACATTATCGCCTCGCTTAACTATATTCTTTATATCAATGAGGGAATCGGCTTCTACGATGATATCGACCACCTCGGCAACAGAAGGATCCGTTCGGTAGGCGAGCTTCTCCAGAACCAGTTCAGGATCGGTCTCGCAAGGCTCGAGCAGGGTGCGCGCGACCGTATGTCCTCCATGGAGGCCAGCTCGATCACGCCTACGGCTCTCGTAAACATCAGACCGATCAACGCGGCGATCAAGGAGTTCTTCGGCTCCAGCCAGCTGTCGCAGTTTATGGACCAGACAAACCCGCTCGCAGAACTCGCCAACAAGAGGCGTCTCTCAGCGCTCGGCCCCGGCGGTCTCAACCGCGACCGCGCAACGTTCCAGGTCCGCGACGTGCACTATTCCCACTACGGCAGAATGTGCCCAATCGAGACGCCTGAAGGCCCCAACATCGGTCTTATCGGTTCGCTCAGTACTTATGCACGCGTAAACGAGTACGGCTTCATCGAGGCGCCTTACCGCCGTTTCGACAGCGAGAGGCAGGTCGTCACCGACCAGATCGACTACCTGATGGCCGACGAAGAGGACCGTTACATTGTCGCACAGGCGAACGAGCCGCTCGACGACGAAGGCCACTTCATCAACTCCAAGGTTGTCTGCCGCTACAAGGACGAATTCATCCAGGTCGAGCCCGAACGCGTCAACTACATGGACGTCTCGCCGAAGCAGGTCGTTTCCGTCGGCGCGGCGATGATCCCGTTCCTCGAGAACGACGACGCTTCCCGTGCTCTGATGGGATGTAACATGCAGCGTCAGGCTGTTCCGCTTATCCGCTCCGAGGCGCCGATCGTCGCGACCGGTATCGAGTATAAAGCGGCCGTCGACTCAGGTTCCGTTGTGCTCGCGAAGAAGTCCGGCGTTGTGAAAGACGTCACCGCGAGATACATTCTTGTCGAAAACGACGACGGAACCGAGGATATCTACCACCTTCTGAAGTTCATGCGCTCCAACCAGGACACCTGCATCAACCAGAAGCCGATCGTCAGAAAAGGCGAGCGCGTTATCGAAAAGCAGGTCATCGCGGACGGTCCTTCGACCGACAAGGGCGAGATCGCTCTCGGCAGAAACATGCTGATCGCGTTCATGACATGGGAGGGTTACAATTACGAAGACGCTGTTCTTATCAGCGAAAAAGTCGTCAAAGAGGACATCTACACGTCGATTCATATTAAAGTCTACGAGTGCGAAGCGCGCGAGACAAAGCTGGGTCCCGAGGAGATCACGGCTGACATGCCGCAGATCGGCGACGACCAGAAGAAATACCTCGACGAAAACGGCATCATCATGGTTGGTGCCGAAGTCAAGGCCGGCGACATTCTCGTCGGAAAAGTCACCCCGAAGGGCGACAAAGAGAACGACAACTACCAGGAGCTGCTCAACGCGTTCATGGGCCCGATGGCCAACGACACCAAGAACACTCCTCTCAGAGTTCCGCACGGCGAGGGCGGCGTTGTAGTCAAGGTCGAACAGTACGACCGCGAAAACTCCGAAGAGCTCGCGAACGGCGTTCTCAAGAAGGTCTGCGTTTACGTCGCTCAGAAGCGTAAGCTCAGCGTCGGCGACAAGATGGCCGGACGCCACGGAAACAAGGGCGTTGTCTCAAGGATCCTCCCCGAAGAGGATATGCCTTACATGCCCGACGGCACGCCGGTTGAAATCGTTCTCAACCCGCTCGGCGTTCCTTCGCGTATGAACATCGGTCAGGTTCTCGAGGTACACCTCGGCTACGCTGCCAAGACGCTCGGCTGGAAGATCGAGACGCCTGTTTTCGACGGCGCTTCCGAGCAGGACATCGTCGACACCCTTAAAGAGGCCGGACTTCCGGTCGACGGCAAGGTGCAGCTTTACGACGGCAGAACGGGCGAGCCCTTCGACCACAAGGTCACGGTCGGCGTCATGTACTACCTGAAGCTCCACCACCTTGTTGACGACAAGATCCACGCACGTTCGATCGGTCCTTACTCGCTCGTCACGCAGCAGCCTCTCGGCGGTAAAGCCCAGTTCGGCGGCCAGCGTTTCGGTGAGATGGAGGTCTGGGCTCTCGAAGCCTACGGCGCCGCGTACACGCTCCAGGAGATCCTCACGGTCAAGAGCGACGACGTTTTCGGCAGAAACCAGGCTTACAAGGCCATCAAGGAAGGCGCGTCGCTGCCTGAGCCCGCGATTCCGGAGTCGTTCATGGTTCTCGTGAAAGAGCTCCAGGGTCTGGCTCTCGACGTTAGAATGTACACGTCCGACGGCACTCCGATCAAGCTCAAGGAAGCCGAGGAAGAGTACGTAAAGAATCCTAACATGTTCAGGAACAAGCGCAACGGAAAGAGCAGAGTCCAGGAACGCGAAGCGCGCGAACGCGCAGAGGAACTGGCGGCTGCCGCTGCTGAAAATCCCGCCGAAGAAGACACCGGCTTCACCGATGTAGATGACGCGGATTTTGAAGACGTCCCCGAGGATGTCAACGAATAACGGGAGGGTAAAAAATGCCTACAGAATACAGTATGGATTTAGGTAATATCGGGTCCATTCAGGTCGGCCTCGCGTCGCCTGAGCAGATCAGAGAGTGGTCCCACGGCGAAGTAACGAAGCCCGAGACCATCAACTACAAGACCCACAGACCCGAGCCCGACGGACTTTTCTGCGAGCGCATATTCGGGCCCAAGAAGGACAACGAGTGCCGCTGCGGCAAGTACAAAAAAGGCAAGCATCTAGGACAGATCTGCGGAACGTGCGGCGTCGAAGTCACCACTTCCAAGGTCAGACGCATCAGAATGGGTCACATCGACCTCGAGACGCCGATCGCTCACTTCTGGTACTACAAGGGCATTCCGAGCCGCATGAGCACCGTTCTCGACATCCCCCAGAAGGATCTCGAAAAGGTCCTCTCGTACGCGCTTTATATAGTCACCGAGGACCAGACGCTCAACTGCAAGGACGACGCGGGCCAGCCGATTGTTCTCAAGAAATACCAGACGATCAAGACCGACGACTATTATGAGCTCAGCCGCCGCAACGGCTCTCAAAAGATCAAGGTCGGCATGGGCGGCGAGACGATCCGCAACATGCTGAAGGAGATTAACCTGGACGAGCTTTCCGCTTCGCTCCGCAAGGAGATTTCCGAACTCTCGCAGGACGACGCCGCGAAAACGACGACGACCCAGCAGAAGATCCTGAAGATCTCGAAGCGTCTCGACACGATCGAGATGTTCAGAAAATCCAACACCCCGCCCTCCAACATGATGCTCGAGGCGCTCCCGGTAATTCCTCCGGATCTCCGCCCGTTGCTCCAGCTCGAAGGCGGCCGTTTCGGAACCTCCGACCTCACGGAATTCTACAGGAAGATAATCTACAGGAACAACACCCTTAAAAAGCAGAAGCAGTGCGGTGCGCCTTCCATCATTATCAACCAGCAGAAGAGAATGCTTCAGACCGCTGTGGACGCGCTTTTCGAGAACAGCAAGAGAGCGAAACCGTTCACCGGCAGCGGCAACAGGGCGCTCAAATCGCTTTCCGACATGCTCCGCGGCAAGCAGGGACGTTTCCGTCAGAACCTCCTCGGCAAACGCGTCGACTACTCCGGCCGAAGTGTTATCGTCGTAGGACCTGAGCTGAAGATCTACCAGTGCGGCGTGCCGAAGGACATGGCGCTCGAGCTCTTCAAGCCTTTCGTAATCAGAAAGCTCGTTACCGACTACGGCGTAAACGGAATCGGCAACGCGCAGAGCTTCACGATGACAAGCGCCGAAAAGGCGGTCGAAAAGGGCGAGGACCCCAGAGTCTGGAGCTCGCTCGAAAAGGTCATCAAGGGCCACCCGGTCCTCCTGAACCGCGCTCCTACGCTCCACCGTCTCGGTATCCAGGCGTTCGAACCCGTGCTCGTGGAAGGCAAGGCTCTCAAGCTCCACCCGCTGGTCTGCACCGCTTTCAACGCTGACTTCGACGGCGACCAGATGGCTATCCACATTCCGCTCTCCGTAGAGGCTCAGACCGAGGCGAGATTCCTCATGCTCTCCGTCAACAACCTCCTCGCGCCTAAGGACGGCAAGCCTATTACCGTTCCTACGCAGGACATGGTTCTCGGAAGCTACTACCTCACGTTCATCGAGAGCGAGGACTACACCAACGCGCCCGTTTTCAAGGACTACGACGAGGCCAGAAAGGCTTACGACCTCGGCATCATCAAACTGCACACGCCTATTATCGTGCGCAGAGAGGCGATGTTCCAGGGCGAAAAGATCACCGGCAGGATCAAGACCACGATCGGCCGTCTCATTTTCAACCAGGCGATCCCTCAGGACATCGGATTCGTCGACAGAAGCAAGAGAGAAAACGCTCTCAAGCTCGAGGTAGACGAACTCGTCAAGAAGGGCACGCTGGCGACAATCATCGACAACTGCATCAAGACTCACGGTCTCACGAAGTCCGCCGTCGTTATCGACGCGATTAAGGCTCAGGGCTACAGCTTCTCCACGAGAGGCGCGCTCACGGTCAGCGTCGCGGATATCACGATTCCGGGCATCAAAGAGAAAATGATCAAGGACGCCGAAGCGCTCGTTGAGCAGCTCCGCGAATCCTGCGCAGACGGTCTTCTCGACGACGCCGAGAGATACGAGCAGACGATCAAGGTCTGGAACAGCACGACAGACGCGCTCACCGAAGAGCTCAAAAAGAACATGAGCCGCACGAACCCGATCTACATGATGTCAGACTCGGGCGCGAGAGGCAGCATGAACCAGATCAAGCAGCTCGCAGGTATGAGAGGTCTTATGTCCGATACGTCAGGCCGCACGATCGAGATCCCGATCAAAGCGAACTTCCGTGAAGGTCTCGACGTTATCGAGTTCTTCATCTCCAGCCACGGTACGAGAAAGACTCTTTCCGACACCGCTCTCAGAACGGCCGACTCCGGATACCTCACGAGACGTCTCGTTTACGCCTCCCAGGAAGTCGTTATCAGAGAGATGGACTGCGGAACTCACAGAGGCATCGAATTCCGCGACATTCCCAACCCGGGCAACAAACCCGTCGTTGCGCTTGCCGACAGAATCAGAGGACGTTACGTCGCCGACGACATCGTCGATCCCGCGACAGGCGAGATTATCGTCACGAGGGATGACCTTATCGACGACGAAATCATCGCGAAGATCAAGGCGGCCGGTATTGAGGCTGTCAAGGTCAGGTCGGTCATCGAGTGCGAATGCGGCTACGGAGTCTGCGCCAAGTGCTACGGCTCCAACCTCGCGACCAACAACATCTGCAACCTCGGCGAAGTCGTCGGCATCATCGCGGCACAGTCCATCGGTGAACCCGGTACGCAGCTCACGATGAGAACGTTCCACACCGGCGGTATCGCGACGGCCGACAACATCACCCAGGGTCTCCCGAGAGTCGAAGAGCTCTTCGAGGCGAGAAAACCGAAGCAGGCGGCAATCATTTCCGAACTCACCGGTACGCTCAACATTACTCAGAGAGAGAAGAAGGGCGAGGTCACCGTTACCGTCACTGCCGACGACGGCGAGACGTGGAGCGCGAACTGCCTCGAGAGTCTGCTCGAGAGAGTCAAGAACCCCGACGGCACCGTCAAGCAGCCGCCCGAGCCGATCAAATCTGGCATGCGTATCGTCAAAGGCGACACGATCACCCAGGGCTCCAAGGACCCGCACGACGTCATGCGCATCATGGGCATCTCCGCTGTCGAGAACTACATCATCGAAGAGGTCCAGAAGGTTTACAACAGCCAGGGCGTTAAGATCAACGACCGCCACCTCGAAGTCATCGTAAGGCAGATGCTCCGCAAGGTCAAGATCACCGACGCCGGCGACACCGACCTCATCGCGGGCAACACCGTCGACAACGTTGTGTACCTCGAAGACAACGCACGCGCCGAAGCCGAGGGCAAGAACCCCGCAAAGGGCGAGAGACTCCTTCTCGGCATCACCAAGGCGGTCATCGCGTCCGAGTCGTTCCTCTCCGCGGCATCGTTCCAGGAGACAACGAAGGTTCTCACCGAAGCGGCCATCAAGGGCAAGCGCGACAATCTGCGCGGCCTCAAGGAGAACGTTCTCGTCGGAAAGCTCATTCCCGCCGGCACGGGTCTCCCGCGCTACACCGACATCCAAGTCAGCGGCGAAACACCGCGCTGCGTAGTCGAACTCCGCAAGGCACAGGAGGTCATCAACCGCGCCAACGAGGAGAAGCGCAAGGAAGAGCAGCGCACCGAGCGCATACATGACAAGCATGGCGCACGCAACGAGGATATCCCCTACGATACCGACGAAAACGGCGAACTTCTCATGGGCTCGTCCGAAGGCTACGGCACCGAAGAGGATGAGACGATGCTCGCCGCCGAAGGCTTCAGCATCACCGACGAAAACGGCGAATATGTCGAAGAGTTCATGGGCGGCAACCCCGACGCGGACTACGACGAGGAGAACCCCGATTTCGACAACGAGGAGCTCTACGGAACCGAACCCGAAGAAGAGGGATTCCTCTCCGACGGCGACTCCTTCGACGAGGAATAACCTTCCAAGTGCCTTCCGGCACGTGAGGTTTATATGAAAAAAGCGGCCGGCCGCGGATCGAAAATCCGCGGCCGACTGTGTTATTGTGCGCTCGGCATGCGCGATTACTTGGCGGTGAAAGTCCGCTACAGACTTGGCAGTAGGAACTGTTAGCCGAAGACAAGGGTGTCCGTCGTGAGGCG
>CADAZX010000029.1 GCA_902792515.1 uncultured Ruminococcus sp. | reverse complement strand
CCCGAGTTTGATAAGCTATTTTGAGATTTAGGCCGATTTCCTGAATATTTTTTTGAAAAAAAGTGCTAAAATTAGGCACTTTTTTTCGTATTACCTGTTGACAAGTGCTCGATTTTATGTTATAATTCTTTTGGTGTATCCGTATATGCCAAGGAGGTGCTAATTATGCGTTTGGAAATTAGAAATAACGGGAATTCTCCGTACATCAGTATTGTGGAAAATTTAAGCGTTGAGGATCCTAAAACTCATAAACGTGTCAGTCGTAAAAAAATAGTTAAAGCAATCGGACCGGTCTCAAGATTTGATGATCATAAACCGGATTTCATTCAAAGAGTAAAGGATTCATACGAGGCCGGCGCACCAATCATTCCGGAACTTCTGCCTTATGTGAAAAAAGATATTGAAAAGGAAGTTTACGATATCCGTCTCTACGAAGGAACTGATGACTGCGTTTCTCATCCAAAGCTTATCGCCAATCTCTTGCTTGAAAAGATCCTTTCGGAACTTGATCTGGATCAGCTCATAAGGTCATACAAAAATATTTACCGTCACAATTTTGATGTTTACGGCTATTTTAAAGCCCTTTTGTTTGGAAGGATACTGAACCCGGCTTCCAAGATCGCCACCGTCAAACAGAACGAAGATTACTACACCCCGATCATAAAAAACAGCACAGATGACTACAATGTCTACGAAGCTCTTGACTTTATCTATGAACACCGAAAAGCATTATTCAACAGAATAGATACTGCCATGACGGAAAAATACGGTCGAACTACGTCCTACATATATTATGACGTCACAAATTTCTTCTTTTATTCGGATATTCCGGACGAGGACAGCGATGACGAAAAGGGACTGAGAAAGGTAGGCGTATCGAAAGAGGAGCGAAAGCTTCCAATTGTTCAAATGGGGCTTTTAATGGATGAACAGGGTATCCCGATATCTATCGAAGTATTTCCGGGGAACACACTGGATCACTTAACACTTAAGTCTGCTTTTGAAAATTCAGTTAATTCTATCGGGGACAACAACAGCAGGTATATTTTTGTTTGCGACAAAGGCATTGGCATATGCGGAAACCCGGGTTTTGCCGTTGCTAAAGGAAACGGTTATTTGTCCAGCAAGAGTGTTCGAAAAGCGACTAAAGAAGAAAAAAAATGGATACTGAATCAGGACGGTTATACTATCGTCAGCGAGAATTTTAAGTACAAGTCAAGAATAGTAAAGAAAAAATACACCACTCCTGAGGGGAACAAAATAGAGGCAACAGAGAAGATCGTTACATATTGGAGCAGATTTTTCTACGAAAGGGAGAAGGCTGAAAAAAGGAGTTTTTATGAACTTCTGGGTAAATTAATTGATTCACCCAACTCTTTCCGTGTTTCAAAAACACAAATAGCGCTTCTTAAAAAGTTTTTGAAGAAAACGCTCATCGAAACAGACAGCGGTGAACTGATCGATTCGGCCAAGCTAAAAGCACAGCTCGATATGGATAAGCTAAAAAAAGATTACGAACTAATGGGATACTATTCTATCATAACCTCTGAAACCAACATGGAAGATCTGACCATAATCGACACATACAAAAACCTTGTACAGATCGAGGATGAATTCAGGGTAATGAAGAGTACTCTGGATACAAGACCTATGTGGGTCAGAACCAAAGAACATATCATAGCACACCTGACTGTATGCACAATAGCGCTGCAGGTAATCAGGCTGATTCAACGGCAGATCAACATTGCCAATTCACGGTCGAAGCAACCCAAAAACCTTTGCAGTTGCGGATTGCCGGCAGACAGGATACAGGCAGCCTTGGATAAATGGACGGTAGAAAAAATCGGAGAAGTTTACTATCGCTTTGGCGGAATTGATGACGAAGATCTAAAGCTAATTTTGGATTCATTTGGAATCAATATACCGAAAAAGCTTTACAAATTAGCAGAGTTAAAGGGGATGAAAACGGATATCGAACTGCTGAAATGACGCAAATTCGAGAATAACAAAATGTCAACCGAGTGCATATCTTGGTGCATAATGTCAACTTTGATTTTTATGTTCCAAGGCTGCTGAGCTCTACACACGGAAGCCTAAAAACACCTATTTTTAGCAAAAACACGCCTTGAGTATCGTCAAACTTAACAGACCCTCAAGGCGTTTTTTAGTGATTTTTTTATCAAACTCGGGAATGATCAAATAATTTGTCATTTCCGGCATGCGGCGGCAAACCGGTCCGGCCGTTTTTTTTGCGTTTTTTCACCGTCTTTTGCATTGGATTTTTTTTGCACGTTTCCGTGCGAAACACCGTGCGAAAATGGGGCGAAAATCGTGACGAAAATCGTGCGAAAAGGAAAGAAAACGCTTGACCGCGGGGCGGCGGCGTGGTATAATTCTCCCGTACCGAAGACAACGGTTTCCCGCGACTGACGGAGTAATCGTGGAGCACCACGGAGAAGCGGGGAGCAAAATACTTATTCATTGGCCGACCGTCTGGGCACACTTGTACTCTCTCTCTAATGAAGTTCGAGTGGCCCTTTTATATTTTGGAGGTACTTGATGAAAAAAGTCGGAATTGTCATGGGAAGCGACAGCGATCTGCCGGTTGTGAAAAAGGCGGCGGATATGCTGAAGACGCTTGAAATCCCGTTCGAGGCGCATATATTCTCGGCACACAGGACGCCGGGAGAAGCGGCCGCGTTTGCGGCAGGTGCGCGCGAAAACGGTTTCGGTGTCATTATCGCCGTCGCCGGAATGGCCGCCCACCTCGCGGGAGCCATAGCCGCACGCACTACGCTCCCGGTGATAGGAATTCCCTGCAAATCGGCAAATTTCGACGGTCTTGACGCCCTTCTCTCTACGGTTCAGATGCCGTCGGGGATTCCGGTCGCGACCGTTGCGGTGGACGGAGGCACAAACGCCGCCCTTCTTGCCGCACAAATACTCGCAGTCTCCGACGCCGAACTTGCCGGAAGACTCGAGGCAAAGAGGAAAAAAGACGCAGTCGCCGTTCTGGAAAAGGACTCGCAGGTTGCAACGAAGCTGTAGCGCTGACTCGAAAGCAGTTGCTGCAGCTTTTTTAATTTGACGTGGCGGTTTAAAAGGCCGCCCGCAAGGCACGAAGCGGCTTAACGCCCTTTAAATTTTTTTCGTTCCGAACGCTTCCGGATTTTGCGACCTCGACAACAAGGGTGACTCTTCCGGGGCTTCAGATAAAACCGCCGCGCGCGGGTTGATTTAATTTTTCGATAAGGAGAAAATCATTATGGCAAACAGACTTGTTTACACCGGCAAAACCAAAAACGTTTACGCGCTTGACAACGGGAACTACCTTCTCAAGTTCAAGGACGACTGCACAGGAAAAGACGGCGTTTTCGACCCGGGCGAGAACTCGATCGGACTCACAATTGAGGGAGTCGGCGACGTGAACCTCAGAATGTCCGTTTACTATTTTGAAAAAATACGCGAAGCAGGCATCAGAACGCACTTCGTGAGCGCGGATCTCGAGAACACGACGATGGAGGTCGTTCCGGCAGTCACGTTCGGCAAGGGGCTTGAGGTCATCTGCCGCTACAAGGCCGTCGGAAGCTTCTACCGCCGCTACGGCGAGTACATTGAGGAAGGCGCCGACCTGCCCGCTTACGTTGAGATGACGTTCAAGAACGACGCGAAGGGCGACCCGCTGGTCACGAGAGACGGCCTCATGGTGCTCGGCGTCATGACCGGCAAGCAGTACGACACGATCAAGAAGATGACACAGCAGATCACGAAGATCGTCGCCGACGACATGGCGGAAAAAGGTCTCGTGCTCTACGACATCAAATTCGAGTTCGGCTACGACGCCGACGGAAACGTGATGCTCATCGACGAGATTGCGTCCGGCAACATGCGCGTCTACAAGGACGGCAAATATATTGACCCAATGACCCTCTCAAAATTGTTTTTCGCCTGAATTGTGCGGCTTCGGATTCGTCCACTCAAAAATGGCTCGGGACTTTGCAATTCAGGAATTGCGGATTTCCGGCTGCTAATTCAGCCGCACTCAGCAATTTAAAGAGGTGTCTCAGGAACCGCTCCGGACGCGCCGACGCATATGTCCGCGTCCGGGGTATGAGAATTCCTTAACTTAGAGGCCGGCGTTTGTGTTGCCGCCGGTTTCAGCCAGGAGGACCCTTTTATGGGAGGATATTTCGGAATCGTTTCCCGCGAGGACTGCATCGAAGACGTCTTCTTCGGAACCGACTACCATTCGCATTTGGGCGCGCGCAGGGGCGGCATGGCCGCGTACGACCCGGAAATCGGGCTGCAGCGCCAGATTCACAACATAGAAAACGCGCCTTTCCGCACGAAATTCGAAAAGATTCACGACGAGATGCGCGGCACGTCCGCGATCGGCATCATCAGCGACAGCGACCCGCAGCCGATTCTCGTCCGCTCGAAGCACGGCACGTACGCGATCTGCATGACGGGTCTCATCAACAACTCGGCGGAACTGATCGACAAGTATCTCACGGAGAGCGGCGGCCATTTCGAGGCGATGACCGGCGGCGGAGTCAACTCGGCTGAGCTGCTGGCGGCGCTCATCAATCTAAAAAACGATTTCGTCGAGGGCATCAAATTAGCGCAGGAGCTTGTTGACGGCACGGCTTCGATACTCATTTTGAAGGATGACGGAACGGTTGTCGCCGCCCGCGACAGGCTTGGCAGAATTCCCGTACTTATAGGCAAAAACGAATGCGGCTATGCGGTCGCGTTTGAGTCTTTCGCGTACAGAAAGCTGGGCTTCGAGCACGAAAAGGAGCTCGGCCCGGGCGAGATCGTCGCGATAACGCCGGACTCGCTCAAGGTTCTGGCGGAGCCCGGCAAAAAGCAGCGTTTCTGTTCGTTCCTGTGGAGCTACTACGGCTACCCGACTTCCCGCTACGAGGGCGTCAACGTGGAGGTCATGCGCATCAGGAACGGCGAAAACATGGCCGAGAACGACCGCAAAAACGGTTTTAACGAGCATATCGACTACGTCGCCGGCGTTCCGGATTCGGGCACGCCCCACGCGATCGGCTACTCCAACAGGAGCCACCTTCCCTTCGCCCGCGCTTTCATCAAATACACGCCGACATGGTCGAGAAGCTTTACGACGCGCGCCGAAAAGGAGCGCAGCCGCGTAGCGAAAATGAAGCAGATTCCGGTCACGGAGTTCATCCGCGGCAAGGACCTTCTTTTCGTCGACGACTCGATCGTCCGCGGCACGCAGCTTCGGGAGACGGTCGAGTTCCTTTACGACTGCGGCGCGAAATCGGTTCACATGCGTTCGGCATGCCCGCCGATCATGCACGGCTGCAAGTATCTCAACTTCACGCGCACCATTAAAGACGGCGACCTGCTCGCGAGACGCGTTATTGAAGAGCTTGAGGGCGAGGAGGGTCTCAACCATTTGGAGGAGTACAGTGACGGAACGACGGAGCGCGGCAAAAAACTGCGCTGCGCCATCTGTGAGAAAATGCACTTCGCGTCGCTCGATTTTCAGTCGCTTGAGGGCGTTCTCGACGCGATCGGACTTCCCGAGGACGAGCTCTGCACGTACTGCTGGACAGGAAAGGAGTAAAAATGACCGGTTCCACCGACAACAAAATCAACAAGAATAATTCCCTAATTGAAGGCAAAAACAGCAATCCCGTGGAAGGGCTTCCGGACGCGAATCTTTCGCGTTCCGACGCTTACGCGGCCGCGGGTGTCGACATCACAGCCGGCTACAAGGCTGTCAGCCTGATGAAAAAGCACATCGCCCGCACCATGACTCCGGGCGTCTGCGGCGACGTCGGCGGCTTCGGCGGTCTTTTCGAGCCGGATCTCACAGGCATCTCGAAGCCGGTTCTTGTTTCCGGAACGGACGGCGTCGGCACCAAACTTAAAATCGCCTTTCTGCTCGACAAACACGACACGGTCGGCATCGACTGCGTGGCGATGTGCGTCAACGACGTCATTTGCTGCGGCGCGAGACCGCTCTTTTTCCTCGACTACATCGCCTGCGGCAAAAACGTTCCCGAGCGCATTGCCGACATAGTTAAAGGCGTCTGCGACGGGTGCGTCCAGTCCGGCGCGGCTCTCATCGGCGGCGAAACTGCCGAAATGCCGGGGTTCTACCCCGAAAACGAGTACGACCTCGCGGGCTACTGCACGGGAATCGTCGACAAGGCGAAAATCATCGACAACACTCTGATGAAACCCGGCGACGTCATCATCGCGCTCCCCTCCTCCGGCGTTCATTCGAACGGCTTTTCGCTTGTGCGGAAGGTTTTCGACGTCGAAAACCCAGAGTCGGACGTGCGCGAGCCGCTTGATGAACTCGGCGGGAAGTCGATCCTTGAGACGCTTCTCACGCCCACGAAAATTTACGTCAAGCCGGTGCTGAAGCTCCTCGAGACCGTTCACGTCCGCGGAATTTCACACATCACCGGAGGCGGTTTCTACGAGAACATACCGCGCAGCATTCCCTCGGGACTCTGTGCGGAAATCGACGGGAGCGCAATCAAGATTTTACCTATTTTTAGATTAATTCAAGAGCGCGGAGGCATCACGTGGCGCGACATGTTCAACACGTTCAACATGGGCGTCGGAATGAGCGTGACGGTTCCCGGGGAAGAGGTTCGGGAGGCGCTGGCCGTTCTTCATGAGTGCGGCGTGGACGCCTACGTGATCGGCAGGATCGTTGAGGCCGGAGAGTCCGGGGAGAGGATCAGAATATGCTGAAGGACGTTGTAAGGAAGTTCCTCTCGGGGTTCGCCGCGGGCATACTGATCTCGATCGGCGGCGCGGTGTTTCTGGCGTGCGAAAACAGGTACGTCGGCGCCGTGATGTTCTCGGTCGCCCTGCTCTGCATCTGCATCAAGGGTTACGCGCTCTACACCGGCAAGATCGGTTTTATTCCCGAAAAGCACGGCCGCGAGGAGTTCTCCGTTCTGCTGCTCGGCCTTTTGGGCAACGTTTGCGCGACGTTCCTCTGCGGTCTCGCGATCAGATACGCCGTTCCTGCTTCGGGAACGGTCGCCGAAACCGTCTGCAGCTCCAAGCTTCTGCAGCCTGTACCCGCGACTTTTTTGAGAGGCCTTTTCTGCGGCATCCTGATGTACCTCGCGGTGAGCATTTTCCGCAACAACAAAAAGATCGTCGGCATACTTTTCTGCATCCCTGTTTTCATTCTCGCGGGCTTCGAGCACTCGGTCGCCGACATGTTCTACTTCTCCGCCTCGGGAATCGTCTCGTGGCAGGCGTTCGGGTTCATCTGGAACGTGATCCTCGGCAACACGGTAGGCGCGATGATCCTCCCGCTGATAACCGATATTTTCGAATTTGCGAAGAAGAAACTGCCGGCTGCTGAATCGCCGGAAAATGAAGAAAAAACGCCGGAAAAGGACTGAAACGATGGAAAATAAAAACAGAGTCGGAATATGCGTGCTCGTGTCGGGAGGCGGCACAAACCTCCAGGCGCTTATCGACGCGTGCGCTTCCGGAGTTATCACGAGCGGTGAGATCGTGGCGGTCATATCCGACACGGAAGGCGCTTACGCTCTTGAGCGCGCCGCCAAAGCGGGAATCCGCTGCGCCACCGTACCGAAAAAAGCGTTTGGCGGCGACCATCCGCTTTTCGAGCAGACGCTTGAGAAAGAGATAGAAAAGGCAGGCGCGGAGCTGATCGTGCTCGCCGGTTTTTTCTCTATTTTAAGTGAAAATTTCACAACGCGTCACGCGCGCCGCATCATCAACGTGCACCCTTCCCTGATCCCCGCCTTCTGCGGAAAAGGGTTTTACGGGCTGCGCGTCCACGAGGCGGCTCTTGCCCGCGGCGTGAAGCTCACCGGCGCGACGGTTCATTTCGTGAACGAGATCCCGGACGGCGGTGAGATCATTATGCAGAAGGCCGTTTCAGTGCGCGAGGGCGACACTCCGGAGGTCCTCCAGAAGCGCGTGATGCGCGAGGCCGAGTGGGTGATCCTGCCCGAGGCGACCGAGAAGGTCTGCAGGGAGATTCTGGCGTCACGTCGTGACAGTTGATTTCCCGTAACTTACCGCAAGGATTCAATTTATACCTGGCGGTTTAAATTATTTCGGTTTAAATGATTTATTGACGGATTTTTGACGGAAAGTCATTTTCGAAAGGAAGGTCAGGAATATGGATATTTATGAGGCGGTACCGGCGCGCGAGCGTATTTTCGGCAACACTTACCCCGGCAGGGGCATCATCCTCGGAACAACGCCGGACGGCACGAAGGCCGTGGCGGCTTACTTTATTATGGGTCGCAGCACCAACTCGCGGAACAGGGTCTTCACGATGAAGGACGGCGTTCTCTACACCGAGCCCTACGACGCGAGCCTTGTCACGGACCCGAGCCTTATCATTTACGCGGCGGTCAGGCGCGAGGGCAGCAACCTCATCGTCACAAACGGCAACCAGACAGACACGGTCGCGGAAGGTCTCAGGGCCGGAAAATCCTTCGGAGAAGCTCTCGAGTCGCGCGAGTTCGAGCCGGACGCCCCCAACTTCACGCCGCGCATCAGCGGAATGATCACTTTTAAAGACGGCGGATGCTCTTACAGGATGAGCATTCTGAAGAGCGTCGACGCCTCGGGAAGCGCATGCGCAAGGTACGAATTTGCCTATCCTTCGGTAAAAGGTCTCGGTCACTTCATCCACACCTACGTGTGCGACGGGAAGCCCATTCCGACGTTCCAGGGCGAGCCTGAGCGCGTCGCGACCGTCGACGGCATCGACGAATTCACCGACTCCCTCTGGGAAGCGCTCGACCCCGACAACAAGATTTCACTGTACGTCAGCTACACCGATCTCGAAAACGGCTGCGAGGATATCCGGATCGTCAACAAAAATTCCGGAACGCGCTCCGCCGAAAAAAGATCGCCCATTTTCTGAAACGGAGGTACCCAAAAAATGAAAGAATTCGAACTGAAATACGGCTGCAACCCCAACCAGAAGCCGGCTAAAATCTACATGGAAGACGGCAGCGACCTGCCGATCGAGATTCTGAACGGCCGTCCCGGCTACATCAACTTTCTCGACGCGTTCAACTCCTACCAGCTCGTGAAGGAGCTCAAGGAGGCGCTCGGAATGCCCGCAGCGGCATCGTTCAAGCACGTCAGCCCCACCTCCGCGGCCGTCGGCAATCCTCTTTCCGACAAGCTCAAGAAGGCATGCTTCGTCGACGACATTGAAGGACTCGACGACTCCCCGATTGCGTGCGCGTACGCGAGAGCGAGAGGCACGGACAGACTTTGCTCGTTCGGCGACTGGGCGGCGCTTTCCGACGTCTGCGACGTTCCCACGGCGATGATTTTGAAGCGCGAGGTCTCCGACGGCATCATCGCGCCCGGATACGAGCCCGAAGCGCTCGAGATCCTCAAGTCGAAGCGTTCCGGAAACTACAACATCGTCAAGATTGACCCCTCATATATTCCCCAGATTCAGGAGAAAAAACAGGTTTTCGGCGTCACCTTTGAGCAGGGCCGCAACAACTTCAAGATCGGTCCCGAGCTTCTCGAAAACATCGTCACCGCGAACAAGGATCTCCCTCAGGAGGCGGTTCGCGACATGGTCGTCTCGCTGATCACTTTAAAGTACACACAGTCGAATTCGGTCTGCTACGCAGTCGACGGTCAGGCTATCGGCGTCGGCGCCGGCCAGCAGTCGAGGATCCACTGCACCAGACTCGCGGGTTCCAAGGCGGACACGTGGTTCCTGAGACAGGCTGACAAGGTGCTGAATCTCCCGTTCAGACCCGACCTCGGAAGGCCTGACCGTGACAACGCGGTCGACGGATACATAAACAAAAACGAAGAGGACGTCTGCGCGGACGGCGTATGGCAGCGCTACTTCACCGAGCGCCCCGAGCCTTTCACCGCGGAAGAACAGCGCGCATATCTCGACACGGTGAGCGGCGTAACTCTTGGCTCCGACGCGTTTTTCCCGTTCAGCGACAGTATCGAGCGCGGCAGGAAGAGCGGCGTGCAGTACGTTGCGGAACCGGGCGGATCGAAAAGGGACGACGAGGTCATCGCGTGCTGCGACAAGTACGGCATGGTGATGTGCTTTACGGGAATGAGGTTATTTCATCATTGAAATGCGGAATGAGTAAATGTGAAATGACACATCACTCCTTATTCCAAATTCACCCTATTTTTAGGAGAAAACAATGAAAATAATGGTAGTCGGCGGCGGCGGACGCGAACATGCCGTCATCAGAAAACTTAAAGAAAACAAACTCGTCACGGACATTTTCGCCCTCCCCGGAAACGGCGGAATCGCGATGGACGCGACGCCTGTTGCCATTTCGGCGACCGACATTCCCGCGATAGTTGACTTCGCGGTGAAAAACGGCGTGGAGTACGCTGTCGTGACGCCTGACGATCCGCTCGTTCTTGGTACCGTCGACGCGCTTGAAGGCGCCGGCATTCCCTGCTTCGGGCCGAGGGCGAACGCGGCGATCATAGAGGGCAGCAAGGCGTTTTCGAAGCGGCTCATGAAAAAGTACGGGATCCCGACCGCGGATTACGAGATTTTCGACAACGCACAGAAGGCGCTCAATTACGTGGCGACGGCGAAGCTTCCCGTAGTCGTGAAGGCCGACGGTCTCGCGCTCGGCAAGGGCGTCGTGATCGCGAACACGCGTGAGGAGGCGTTCGAGGCCGTCAGATCGGCGATGGAGGACAAAAAGTTCGGCAAAAGCGGCGAGACGGTCGTTATCGAGGAGTTTTTGACGGGGCCTGAGGTTTCGGTGCTCTCGTTCACCGACGGAAAGTGCGTCGTTCCGATGGTCTCGTCGATGGACCACAAGCGCGCGCTCGACGGCGACAAGGGGCTGAACACCGGCGGAATGGGCACGATCGCCCCGAACCCGTTCTACACACCCGAGGTCGCGAAGGAGTGCATGGAAAAGATCTTCAAGCCGACGGTCGAGGCGATGAACGCGGAGGGGCGTCCTTTTAAGGGCTGCCTGTATTTCGGGCTGATGATCACGCCGGACGGACCGAAGGTCATCGAGTACAACTGCAGGTTCGGCGACCCGGAGACGCAGGTGGTGCTGCCGCTTCTTGAGTCGGATCTTTTCGACGTCATGCGCGCGGTCACGGAGGGAAGGCTCGCGGAGACAGAGGTTAAGTTCTCGGACGGTGCGGCGGCGTGCGTCGTTATGTGCTCAAAAGGTTATCCGCTGAAGTACGAAAAGGGGTTCAGAATCGACATTCCCGAGGACCTGATCGGAAAGGTTTTCGTGGCAGGCGCGAAGCTTGAGGACGGCGCTCTTGTGACGTCGGGCGGACGCGTTCTGGGTGTCACGGAGACGGCGGACGATCTTGAGACGGCGCTCAGGCTCGCCTACGAAGACGCGGACAGGATATCGTTCGAAAACGCCTTCATGCGCCGCGACATCGGGCAAAAAGCGCTTGAAAAAATAAGAGCGCACTGATTCTAATAAATCCCTAAAATTAGGTAAATTAAGAGAAATATAGAGCATCAAATACAGAGGTATCAGATGGTTTTCAGAGTTTACGTTGAGAAAAAAAGAGAGTTCGCCCACGAGGCGGCGGCGCTGCTTCAGGACGCGAAGGGGCTGCTCGGGATTGCGGGACTGACAGGCGTCAGAGTTGTGAACAGATACGACGCGGAGAACATAACGCGCGAGCTTTTTGACTATGCGGTGAGGACAGTCTTTTCGGAGCCGCAGGTCGACGTCGCGTCCGATGAGCTTCGGGGAGCCGGAGGAGCGGCGGTTTTCGCGACCGAGTACCTTCCCGGCCAGTTCGATCAGAGGGCTGACTCGGCGGCGCAGTGCATTCAGATCATTTCCCGCGGCGAGAGACCGCTCGTAAGGTCGGCGAAGGTTTACGTTCTGGAGGGAACGCTCACGCCGGAGGAGATCGCGTCGTTCAAAAAGTACGTCATCAACCCGGTCGAGGCGCGCGAGGCATCACTCGCCCTTCCCGCGACGCTGAAGGCGGACTACGATGTTCCCGAGACGGTCAAAACGCTCGAAGGGTTCACGGACCTCGACGAGGAGGGCCTTAAGAATTTCATTTCCGCGTACGGTCTCGCGATGGACGCCGGCGACGCGGCTTTTTGCAGGGACTATTTCCGCTCCGAGCGGCGCGACCCGACAATCACCGAGATCAGAATGATCGACACGTACTGGTCGGACCACTGCCGGCACACGACGTTCCTGACGCACATCGACAGCGTGAAATTCGAGGACGGACTCCTCGAAAAGACTTACAAAGAGTACCTCGCGGCGCGCGAAGAGACCGGCACGAAAAAGCCCGTCTGCCTTATGGACGTCGCAACGGCGGCGCTCAAACTCCTCAAAAAACGCGGAATGCTCGAAAAACTCGACGAATCCGAGGAAATCAACGCGTGCACGGTCAAGATTGAGATCGAGGCGGACGGCAAAAAGGAGCCGTGGCTGCTTCTCTTCAAAAACGAAACGCACAACCACCCGACGGAGATCGAACCTTTCGGCGGCGCGGCGACGTGCATCGGCGGAGCGATCCGCGACCCGCTTTCAGGGCGTTCCTACGTATACGGCGCGATGCGCGTGACGGGCGCGGCCGACCCGCTGAAGCCCGTTTCCGAGACGATTCCAGGCAAACTTCCGCAGCGTAAGATCGTCACCACGGCGGCCGCCGGCTACTCCTCCTACGGCAACCAGATCGGCCTCGCGACAGGCATCGTTGACGAGATCTACCACCCGGGCTACGCCGCGAAACGCATGGAGATCGGCGCCGTCATAGCTGCCGCCCCTGCCGAAAACGTAAGGCGCGAACGTCCCGAACCCGGCGACGTTGTGATTCTTCTCGGCGGCGCTACAGGGCGCGACGGCATCGGCGGAGCGACCGGCTCTTCAAAGGCCCACAACACCCACTCCGTCGAGACGTGCGGCGCGGAGGTTCAGAAAGGCAACGCGCCCGAAGAGAGAAAGCTGCAGAGACTTTTCCGCAACCCCGAGGCGAGCCGGCTTATAAAGCGGTGCAACGACTTCGGCGCGGGCGGCGTTTCCGTGGCGATCGGCGAGCTGGCTGACGGCCTTACTATAGACCTGAACGCCGTCCCGAGAAAATACGAGGGCCTCGACGGCACGGAGCTGGCGATTTCCGAGTCGCAGGAGCGCATGGCTGTCGTTGTGAGCCGCGAAGACGAAAAGCGTTTCCTCGAGCTCGCGGCGGCGGAGAACCTGAGGGCGTGCAGAGTCGCGGAGGTAACGGAAGAACCGCGTCTTACGATGTTCTGGAACGGCCGGAAAATAGTCGATATTTCCAGAGAGTTTTTGAACTCGAACGGCGCAGAAAAGCACATCAGCGTGAGCCCCGCGGCGGCGCGCTACACCCCCGCCAAAGTGACCGGAACGTTTCCGGAAAATATGAGACGCGTCGCGACGGACCTCAACACGTGCTCCAAGCGCGGCCTTTCCGAGCGTTTTGACTCGACGATCGGTGCGGGAACCGTTCTGATGCCCTTCGGCGGCAGGTTCCAGCAGACGCCCGCGCAGGCGATGGTCCAGAAGATTTCCGTCGAAAAGAAGCACACAGACGACTGCTCGCTGATGGCGTTCGGCTTCAACCCGTTCGTCTCGGAGCAGAGCCCCTTCCACGGCGCGTATTTCGCGGTGATCGAGTCGGTCAGCAAGCTGATCGCGTCGGGTGCGGAGTTTAAGGACGTGTACCTGACGTTCCAGGAGTATTTCGAAAAGCCGGGCACCGACCCGAAGCGCTGGGGCAAGCCTCTCGCGGCGCTCCTCGGCGCGTTCAAGGCGCAAAAAGAGCTCGGAATCGCGTCGATCGGCGGAAAGGACTCCATGAGCGGTTCTTTTGAAAAACTCGACGTGCCGCCAACGCTGGTTTCGTTCGCGGTCACGACCGAAAAGACGACGTCTGTCGTCTCCCCCGAGTTCCAAAAGGCCGGTCACAGCGTTTACTTCCTGATTCCGGAATACGACGCAAGCGGTCTTCCGGTTACGGAATCGTTCATTAAAAACATCAACACCGTGACAGCCCTCACGCGCTCCGGAAAAGCCGTTGCGTGCTACACTCCCGGAATGGGCGGCGCCGCCGAGGCGGTCATGAAGATGGCCTTCGGAAACGCGCTCGGGTTTTATTTCTCCGCAGACGTTCCGATGGACGACCTTTTCGCGTGCAGGTACGGTAGCTTCGTGATCGAGGTCGAAAATGGCGTTGACGTTCCCGGAGCGGTTCTGCTCGGAAAGGTCACGGACGGTGTCAGCTTCACGAGAGGCAACGAACACGTCCCGTGCGCCGCGCTACTTGACGCGTACGAATCGAAGCTCGAGCCGGTCTACCCCGCATACACCGGAAGCAAGCCCGAGAGAGTGCCGAATTTTGCCTATAAACCGGAAAAACGTGTCACATATAAAGGCGCCGCGGTTTCAAGGCCGGTGTTCCTGATTCCCGCGTTCCCCGGCACGAACTGCGAGTACGACAGCGCCAAAGCCGTTGAAGACGCGGGCGGCGAGGCGAGGATTTTCGTTGTCAGGAACCTCACCGCGGGCGATATCGGAAGGTCTGTCGAGGAATTCGCGGCGGCGGCGAGAACGGCTCATGCGATATTCATTCCCGGAGGTTTTTCCGGCGGCGACGAACCTGACGGCAGCGGCAAATTCATCACCGCGTTTTTCCGGAATCCCGAGATCAAGGACAGCGTCACCGAGCTGCTCGACGTACGCGGCGGCCTCATGTGCGGCATCTGCAACGGCTTCCAGGCGCTCATCAAACTCGGCCTCGTTCCGTTCGGCAAAATCATCGACACGGACGAAAACTGCCCCACTCTCACCTACAACACAATCGGCCGCCACCAGTCGAGAATAGTCAGAACGCGCGTCTGCTCGAACAAGTCGCCCTGGCTCTCGCTCTTAAACGTCGGCGACATCATCTCCGTTCCGATCTCCCACGGCGAGGGCAGGTTCATCGCTGATCAGGCGCTCATCGAAAAGCTCGCCGCGAACGGCCAGATCGCGACGCAGTACGCTGACATTGACGGAAACGCCACCACGGACATCCTCTTCAACCCGAACGGCTCGATGTTCGCGATCGAGGGCATCACCTCTCCCGACGGACGCGTTTTCGGAAAAGTGGGCCACAGCGAGAGGACCGGCAAAGGCCTCTACAAAAACGTTCCCGGCAACTACGACATGAGGATGTTCGAAGCCGCGGTGAAGTATTTCAAGGGCTGATTTCAGGGCTGATTTCTACGCCTGATTCAAGGCTGAAACAGTTTCTTCAAAGAATAAAAAATGGGCCTGCCCCCGCGGTCTACGATCTGTCGCGGGGGCAGGCTTTTTGCCTATATTTAGCTCAATCCGTTACTCGGATTCCTTTTCTTTTCTCTTTTTTGCGGTCACAACGATGATGATCACGCCGGCGATCACAAGCGCCGCGGCGCCAACGACGGACCAGAGAAGCGCCTTTTTGAGGTTTTCGTTCCCGGCGGATTTTGAATCGCCGTCTTCCGGCGCCTGAGTGGGATTCTCTGCCGGACCGGGCTCCGCCGTGTTCTGCTCATTGGGGCTCACCGCGGGCTCGTCTGTCGGAGCAGGCGGTTTATCCGTGGGTGCCTCTGTAAGCTCTTCCGTCGGTTCGGGAGTCGCGTCGGGAGTCGGCGTCGGCGTGGGCTCTTCTGTAGGCACGTCAGTCGGAACTTCAGTCGGCTCTTCCGTAGGCACCTCGGTCGGAACCGCCGTAGACTCCGGAGTAGGAGTAGGCGTCGGCTCCGGAGTAGGCGTGGGGGTGGGAGCTGGTGTTGGTGTTGGTGTCGGCGTAGGAGTCTCTGTAGGCTGCTCCGTAGGCGCCGGCCCGGCCCCGCCCACGCCCATATAGTTCACGGTCCATATATGGAACTCGCCGCCCGAAGACGTTTTCGCGTAAACCTTTATCTCGTGGCTGCCATTGGACACCGGCACCTTCACCTCGAACCGCGAATAGTCCGCCGACGCACCCTGAAGCGCCTTCGCGGCCCCCTTGATCGCGTCGATGTCGGCAGGCATCTTCACCTTGAAAGATTCGTCGTAAATGTGCTCGCCGCCGTCGACTGAGTAGCCGAATTCACGTATTTTGCCGTAGAGTTCGTTGCACGCGAACCAGCCGTAGCAGCCCACGTGACTGCAATCGTCCCCGCTTATGACACCCAGATCGATGCTGTCGGCGATGTTCCCCTGCGGAACGATGTCGACCTTCCCGCCGCCGTAGTCGTAGGCGAGCGCCCTGTCCCTAGAGACCGTCGGCTCCTTCCCGGTGACGCGTGAAAGAACGATCGAGTTGATGACCGACCTCGGGTTGCCGTCGCTCGGTCTGTTCACGACCTCGTACGCGCCGGATGAGTTGACGTTGACCATGTCGGCGCTGCCGCCGCCGTCGAGCAGGAACGCGTTCTGAACACCGAGTTTGACCAGGACCTCGCCCATGTCGATGATTTTAAAGCCGACCGCGTAGCCTGACTGCCTGCCGTCCATCGTGATGAAAACGACCGAGCCGTCGGCCTTGTTCCCTATAATGGAAGTCGGGTAGCGTGTCTCGTCGCCGATTCCGGTGGCTTTTCCGTCCTTCACGAGGATCATGTGGCCGCCGACGGCGTTCACGACCTCCTGCCAGATCGCGTTGTCCTTGGACGTGCCCCTTAGAGTAAACGAAAACTCGACCTCGTCGCCTACTTTAATCCCGTTGACCTTGCCGATGTAGCGTGATCCGCGGGCGGTAATAATGAAACGGTTTTCCTTCATCGGGAGGCGTGCGCTTCCGGGCTCGCTGATCGCGGTGACCTTTCCTTTTATGACCGAACCCTGCTTCACGCAGTAGTCGAAATCGCAATCGATGTAGATCTCGTACGCGTCGCTGAGGCAGTAGTCGGAGCTCGGCCCCTTGTCGGAGTAGAGCATTATCGAGTTGTTGCCGGGAAGCCTGTTAAAGCCGGTCAGCGTGACGGAAGCGATGTCTGGCTGAGTGGGAACGGTCATTCTGACCTTCAGGGAAGGCGTACCGAGAACCGTCCTGCCGTCGGCGGTGATTCCGAAGCAGTCGAACGCTCCCTCATAAGGCGTTTCCGCGGAGGAGTGCGAGCTGCAGACTATCTCGCCGTTGTAGATCGAAACTCCGCGCGGAAGTTCGAGCACCTTGGTAACGACCGGGTCGTTGCACCCGCCGTAGCTCGTTCCGCTGCCCTCGACGCGGGAATGCGCGTAGCTGACCGTCCACAGGTCGCCGTTGATGCCCGAGATCGGAATTTTTGTGCCGAGCGAGTCGGATTTTATCGCCTCCATCGTCTTTTTGGTGGTCACGCGGTTGTTCAGCCACGAGCCCTTGTTCGTGACGTCGAGGGTAAGGTCGTCGCGCCGCGGGTCGAATTCGGTCACCCAGAACGACTGCTGGCCGTACTTCGAGTCCTTCGAGAGAGTAACGTGCGTGCAGATAACGCCGTCGTACAGCTCGGTAACGGTGCGGGACGTCTCGCCGCTGAACTTACCGTCCGGAATCGCCTTCGCGGGTACAAGACTCAGCAAAAGCGACGCGAAAACGGCCGCGGCAATAATTAAAACAATCGATTTTTTCATTTCAACTCTTCCTTTTCCGGTCCTTTTCCGGTCTGAAACCGTGAGGCGGCCGTATTTTAAAAGCCGCGGTCGCATTCGCCGCGGCGGATTTCTTACTAAAACTAGAGTGAGAGAATATACTTCCCGTAGTCGGAAAACGCAAGCTTTTCGCCCTCCGCGCGAAGCTGCTCCTTCGTGATGAAGCCCCTTCTCCACGCGACCTCCTCGAGGCAGGACACATAAAAGCCCTGGTTGTTCTGAACAGTCTCGATGAACTCGGAAGCCCTGAGAAGTCTCTCCGGCGTGCCGGTGTCCAGCCACGCGAAGCCGCGCCCGAACTGCGTACAGTAGAGCGTCCCGCGTTTCAGAAACGCCTCGTTAACCGACGTGATCTCAAGCTCGCCGCGCGCCGACGGCTTGATCTCCGACGCGACTTTAACGACCTCGCCGCTGTAAAAATACAGCCCCGGGATCGCGTAGTCGGACTTGGGCTTTGAAGGCTTCTCCTCCACGGAGATCACCTTGTTCGCGCCGTCGAACTCCACAACGCCGAAATCGGACGGATTTTTGACCATGTAGCCGAAAATGACCGCCTCCGACTCCCCGCTCTCGATCATGCCGCGCGCCCCGGAAAGCGCCGCGGTAAGATCCTGGCCGTAGAAAATATTGTCACCGAGAATCAGGCAGACGCCGTCGTCGCCGATGAAGTCACGGCCTATAATGAAGCTCTCGGCAATCCCCCTCGGCTCCTCCTGGACCTTGTACGAAATTTTGACCCCGAGGCGGCTGCCGTTCCCGAACAGGCTCTTGTAGAGTCCGAGGCTCGCGCGGTCCGTGATGAGAAGAATGTCCCTTATTCCCGCGAGTAAAAGAACCGACATCGGGTAGTAGATCATTGGTTTGTCGTAAACGGGAAGCAGCTGCTTCGAGACGGCCTGCGTCACCGGATACATCCGGGTTCCCTTCCCGCCGGCAAGAATAATGCCTTTCATAAACTTCGACCTTTCGTTTTAATTCCGCGCTCCGGCACTTTAACGCCACCGCGCGGCTTGTCTTTTTTCCGCTTTTATGATACCACGCGGAAGGGGCAAATTGCAAGAATAAAGAAAAGGTCCCGTTTACGCGAGACCTTTCGTTAAACAAAAATAATGTCCGTGAGCCGGTTCGGAACCGCCGCGGAAGGCGTCAGGCGTTCTCTTTCAGCGCCCCGAACTTGATCAGTTCGCGCCTTATAAGCGCCTTGTGCTCTTCGCTGACCTCGACAAGCGGCATTCTGCACTTGCCGACGTTGAAGCCCAGCTGGTTCATCGCCTCTTTTACGGGCATCGGGTTGACCTCGCAGAAAAGCGCGCGAACGAGCTCGAGGCAGCCGGTCTGCATCTTGAGACCTGTGGCGACGTCGCCCTTTCTGAGGCTCATCACCATATCGTGAACGTACTTCGGCGCGAAGTTCGCGAGAACCGAAACGACTCCGTAGCCGCCCGCGAGCGTGGGCAGGAACACCTGTTCGTCCTCGCCGGTGTAGATGTTGAGGTCGTCGCCGCAGCGCCTGACCATCTCGAGCACCTGGTTCATATTGCACTCTTTTACGCAGTTGATGTTGGGAATCCTGCAGAGCTTCTCGTACGTCTCCGGCATAATGTTGAGATTAGTGCGGCCGGGAACGTTGTAGAGCATCACGGGAATATCGATGCTCGATGCGATCGCCGAGAAGTGGCGGATAAGGCCTTCCTGACTTGTCTTGTTATAATAAGGCGTAACCGTGAGAATCGCGTCGGCTCCCATTTTTTCGGCGCGTTTGCTGAGCTTGATCGCGTGCGCGGTGTCGTTGCTGCCCGCTCCGACCACGACGGGAATTCTGCCCGCCACGGTTTTCACGCAGTGCTCCGCGACGGAAAGGTGTTCCTCGTCCGGCATCGTCGCCGCCTCTCCCGTCGTCGCGCAGATAATGATGCAGTCGCACTCGTTCACGATCTGGAACTCGATCAGCTCGTCCAGCTTGTCGTAATCGACCTCTTCCGCGAATTCGCCCTTGAAAGGCGTGATCAACGCGACTCCGGCTCCCTCAAAAATAACCTTCTTCATATGTACCACCTGTAACAAAAAGTGTCGGAAATGACCCGTCAGGGCCGTCTAAACAGCCGCCGGCTGATGCCGGCGCCAGCCTTTTTCTTTGAGCGCACGGCGCTCACAGTTTTTAAATATACCCCTTCGCGCAAAGAAGCTCGGCCATAAGAACGGCGCCGCCCGCGGCACCGCGGAGCGTGTTGTGAGACATGCCGACGAACTTAATATCGTACTGCGTGTCGGGTCTCAGCCTTCCGAGCGAGACGCTCATGCCGCCGTCGTTGTCTCTGTCGAGACGCGTCTGCGGTCTGTTTTCCTCCCTGAAGTAGCGGAGGAACTTTTCGGGCGACGACGGAAGGTTCATCCTTGTCGCCTCGTTTTCGTAGTTGTCCCAGAGCGAGATGATCTCGTCGATCGACGGTTTTTCTCTAAACGTAGCGAAAACAGCGCCCATATGTCCGTCCGTTACCGGCACCCTTATGCACTGCGCCGTGAACGACATCGACTTGTCCGGAACGATGACTCCGTTTTCGATACTGCCGAACAGTTTGAGCGGCTCGATCTCGGATTTCTCCTCCTCGCCGCCGATGTACGGGATCACGTTGTCGACCATTTCGGGCCACGACGCGAACGTTTTTCCCGCGCCTGAAATCGCCTGGTACGTGCACACGAGCACCTTTTCGATGCCGAACTTCCTGAGCGGCTGAAGCGCCGGAACGTACGTCTGAAGCGAGCAGTTCGACTTGACCGCGATGAAGCCCTTTTTGGTGCCGAGGCGTTTTCTCTGGAACGGAATGATCTCCGCGTGCTCCGGATTGATCTCGGGAACAATCATCGGCACGTCGGGAACGAGCCTGTTCGCGCTGTTGTTGGAGATCACCGGGCATTCGCGCTTGGCGTAGCTCTCCTCGAGCGCCCTTATCTCGTCCTTTTTCATGTCGACCGCGCAGAAAACGAAGTCGACCTCAGAAACTATCGCGTCAATGTCGGCTGTCGCGTCTTTGAGCACGAAGTTCTTGAACTTCTCAGGCATCGGAGCCGTGAGCCTCCAGCGGTCGCCTACAGCCTCTTCGTAGGTCTTACCCGCGGAACGGCCGCTCGCCGCAAGCACTTTCACGTCGAACCAGGGGTGGTTCTCGAGAAGAAGCAGAAATCTCTGCCCTACCATACCGGTTGCGCCTATAACGCCGACATTGTACTTTTTCATAATCAGGTACCTCTTTTTTCGATTTAAGGAAGTCTCCGCGGCGCCGCGACGGCGTCTGTCAAGCGGGATACATCCATAAAGCGTTTATGATACCACTGCGCGGCAGGGTTGTCAACGATTTGTTTCTTTTTCGGGGTCGCCGATGATGTTCCTCACGAAGTCGACGAGCTCGCCGCAGCACTTTTCGCGCGTGTAGTTTTCGAGGAAGCATCTTCTCGCTCCGGCCGCCATTTCCGCGCGCAGTTCCGGGTCGTCGCGAAGCGTCTCGAGCGCCTTTCTGAGCCCCTCCGCGTCGCCGTTTTTGACTGCGAACCCGCATTTGTAACGCTCAATATCCGCGATGATGTCCTTTTCGTCCATTACCGCGATGATCGGCTTGCCCATCATCAGGTACGAGTAGGTTTTGCTCGGGGCGCAGAGACCGCCGAGTCCCTTTTCGAGGCTTACCACGCAGCAGTCGCAGCCCGCGAGCGCGTCGGAAAATTCCTGCCCAGTGAGGTAGCCGTGTATTTTAACGTTCGGAAGTCCTGCCGTCCGCCTCTCGACGTTCTCTTTTTTGGTGCCCTGCCCCGCGAAAACGTAATTCACGCCGTCGCCGTACTTTTCGACGCACGTAAGAAGCGTCTCCATGTCCTGGCAGATGCCCATATTGCCGAAGTAGCCGCACGTAAACCTTCCGCCGTTGTCTCCGCGCGCCTGTTCGAATGTGTCGCGGTGCCAGTTTGGAACCGTCGTGATGCGGTCGCGGTCGATGCCGCGCTTTTCGGCGAAAAAGTCAGTCATCTCGGAGGAGATGGAAACGAGACCCGTAAGCCTTTTGGCGAGCACTCTGTTGATGCTGCGCATGCGGTCGGCCATCAGTCCGCGCTCCGTGCACATTCCCGTTTTAATCGCGATCTCGGGGTAGACGTCGTGCGCGATGAACGCGGTCTTGCAGCCGAAAAGCCTCGACGCCAGCGACATCACGTGCGGGAGCATCGGAGGGTTCGAGTACGTGACTATCAGCTTGTATTTTCTCATCGAAAACAGTCTGAAAAGCGACGCGAAATAGAACGAGTAGCTGTTCACGAGCCTTCTGATGACGTTCTTTTTGCCTGCGGCGATGTACCTGATGCGTTTGATGCCTACGCCGTTTTTGACTTCCTTTTTGGGGACGGTGCCTTCGCCCTTTTTGTCGTATGATTTTGGATAGCCGCAGATAACGTCCACGGAATACCCCGCGGCCGCGAGTGCTTCGGCGGTGTCGGTCGCAAGGCCGGCAAGCGCCGCGAATTCGGGACTGTAGAACTGACACAAAAACAGAACGTCCCGTGTTTTTTTCATCTGCGTCTCCCCTTTCTCGAGAATTATCCAATATATTATAACACAAGATTTTGGGTTTTAAAAACACTTTTTTTACTACATCTTGTGCTTTTTGACAGTTTTTCAATAATTTGCGGCGGGGGCGGCTCCGTGCGGCGCGCCGTTACGGCTCAAAGTTCCGCGTCCCCGTCCGTTTCGCGCATGCTCTGGTATATTTTGTAGGCCTCGTTTCTGCCGATTCCGAAAAGGTTGCCCGCGTACTTTATCGCCTCGTTGCGGCGCATGCCGTCGGCGACCGCCTCGTCGACCTTTTCGGCAAATTTCGCGTAGATCGCGTCCCTGCCGGCCTCAGCAACATCCTGCTCAGCCTTCCTTTCTTTCACCGCGTCGCCGCGAACGCCCTCCAGCACGAGAACGAACTCGCCCCGCGGCTTGTTTTCCTTGTAGAAAGCCGCGACTTCCGCGACCGTTCCGCGAAAGACCTCCTCATGGATTTTAGTGAGCTCGCGCGCGACCGCGATTTTTCTGTCCGGAATCACGCCGGAAAGCTGAGCGAGCGTCTTCGCTACATTGTGCGGAGAGTCGTAGAAGCAGACCGTGGCGGTCTCGTTTTCGAGACGTTCAATGAACGAGGCCTGCGCCTTTTTGTTCTCCGGGAAAAATCCGAGGAAAAGGATCTCTTTCGAAGGAAGCCCGGAGAGCACCGCCGCCGTCACAAACGCGCACGGGCCGGGAACGACAGTATAGGGAATACTGTTTTCGACGCAGAGCGCCGCGAGATGTTCGCCCGGGTCCGAAATGCCGGGCATTCCCGCGTCGGTGACAAGCGCCGCGTTTTCGCCGTTTTTCAGCCGCTCGATTATCTGCGGGCCGCGTTCGAGTTTGTTGTGCTCGTAGTAGCTCACAAGCGGCTTTTTGATCTCGAAGTGCGCAAGCAGACCGGCTGTCACGCGCGTGTCCTCGGCGCAGATAAAGTCGACGCTTTTCAAGGTGTCGAGCGCGCGAAGCGTGATATCTCCAAGGTTGCCGATCGGCGTTCCTACAAAATAGAGCATATTTCCCTCTTTTTAGCTAAAATTTATCGCTTCTTCAGCGCCCTCGGGACCGGTTCCGGCAGTGCCTCCCGCGTTCGAATCCGCGAGAATGAGCGGCGCCCCGACCTTAAGTTCCCTTCCCGCGCCGAGGACGCCCTTCACAAGGAACATCACCGGCGGTCTGGACGCGTCGTAGTGGACGAAAACAAGCTTTTTCGGTTCGATACCGTATTTGCGCATCAGCTCGAGGCTGTCCGCGAGACGGTCGGGGCGCTGCACCATGAAGAAGCGGCCGCGCTTTTTAAGCAGTTTCGCGGCCGCGCTTATAACGTCCTCCAGTGTGCAGAGGACCTCGTGGCGCGCCACGTATTTTGAGTAGTCGCTGTTGGGAAGACCCGTATTGCCGGTCTTGTAGGGCGGATTCGTGACGACGGCGTCGAAAAATCTGCCTTTGAATACCTCCGCGGCGTCGCGGACGTCGGCGCATATGAACTCAAGTCTGTCCTGAAGTCCGTTTAAGAGCGCTGACCTTTGAGCCGTTTCGACAGCCTCCGGCATGATGTCTATTCCCGTGAAATGCGCTTTTTTGTTATCCGCGGACAAAAGTATCGGAATGATTCCCGAACCCGTTCCGATGTCGAGAACCTCCCTGCAGCCGTCGATCTCCGCGAATTTCGAGAGCACCACGGCGTCCGTTCCGTAGCGGAATCCGTTCTTTTTCTGAATGATCACGAGGCCGTCCTTAAGGAGGTCGTCGACGTGCTCTCCCGCCCCGATTTTGATCCCGGCGTTCCCGGCCTTCTCAGCCGCCTGCCCCGTTCCGTCTGTCAAGTCTTTCATAAAACAAAAAAGCGGAGTGTATCCCGTAAGAGAAAATACAATCCGCGGCCGGCAGAAATACGTCCGGCTGCCGTTCCTGCTATTCTTATGATTTTCTCTTTTGTACGTATGTTTTGTATGTTATTCGCGGACGTTCCCGCGGTTTATTTCGCAAAAAAAGCCGGAAGCTCCCGTAAAAAAGGATGTCTCCCGGCTTAGGGTCAAAGATTATTCTTCTAATTGAGGAGCGCCTACCGGGCAAACCTCTGCGCAGCTGCCGCACTCGATGCACTGCTCGGGATCGATAACGTATTTGCCGTCACCCTCGGTAATGCACTCTACCGGGCATCCCGCCGCGCAAGCTCCGCAAGCCAGACATTCGTCAGAAATTTTATATGCCATAGTCAAAACACCTCCGTCCGTTTCAGATTACGCATATATGATACCACGCAATTTCCGCTCTGTCAATACCATACACCCGATTCACTGCCCGTTCTCAACGTTTTACAATCAAATCTTGCAACGCCGGCAACCCGCCCGCATCGATTCAGGCAATCCCGCTTCTCTTGATTTTTCAGAGAGCGTGCTGCCGGTCAAAAAAACACCTGATTCTCGTAGTCGAAATTCGTCGCGGTAACTTTGAATCCGTTTCCGGCAACCGATTTGATTTTAAAGAACTCCTTGCCCGAAATTCCGCTCCCCTTCTCGAAAGTGATTTCGATAACGCCTGATTTCATGCCGCCCTCAAATACTTCGAAAACGTGCGTCTGCTCACCGGAAATGAGGGTCAAATTAAAACTCCGCATCGCTCCCGCGGCATACGGAACGCATTCCGTGACGTTTTCCGCGTCTGCCGCAGCCCGGATAACTGTATTTTTGTCCTTCAGTACGAATGTCACAGTATGATGGAGCGACCCGAACGAATAGTTGTCAAGCTCTGTGGGATATGTTGAAAACGCTATAAACACGTCCCGGTCTCCCGAATCGAAAATCTCCGTTCCGCGTTTGTATATCATCCAAATATTCGAACCTTCGTGCCACGTCCCCGGATCGTCATAATCGACAGGCTCCGTGATTTCATACTGAATAACGTCGGTTTTTCCGTCGGGACCGGGCGTTGTCTGTACGGTAACGGTCCGCTTAGCGTGTCTGGCCGATATGTTAAAAACAGTCAAAATCGCTACAGACAGCACCGCAGCCGCGGCTATTATGATAACAATCGTCTTTTTCGTTGAACGGAGTTTTTTGTTTGATGAAAGATACGCCTCGGCTTCTTCCACGTACTTGCCGTCGATATTGACGAGAGCGTCATACAAGTCCTCCTGTTTCATTGATTTTGCCTCCTTGTAATAAATTTTCTGAATTTCCGCCGTATCCGGACGAGCGTATTTCTTATATACCCGTCGGTTGTGTCCAATTGGTCGCTAATTGTCTTTGTGTCAAGAAAGCGGTAATATCTCATCACAAATATAACTCGCTGTTTTTCGGTGAGCGTCTCGAGAAACGAGTTGACGCATTCCTTGAGTTCCGGTATGTCGATATTGTCATGCGCCGCGTTCCGCAATTCTTCCGCAACCGCAATTTCTCTGTCAATAAGCGACTCGGGCAGGACGCCGAAAATACCGCTCATTTTCAAAACAGTCGGGTAATCGGGTATCCGGTTGCCGCGTTCCCACATGGACACCAAATCCGGGGATACGTACATAAGCTCCGCCAGCTCCTTCTGCGTCAGATTGCATTTCTTTCTGTATTTGGTTATCGCTTCTCCGACGGTCATTCCGGACCCTCCTTTCGAAACACATTATAACAAACCGGCTTCACCTTGTAACCCGACAAAATGTAACCACTTATTTATCGGACGCGAACCGGCGCAGCGGTAAAAAACATTAAGAGAGCCTGTTACGGAGGCTTTGCTTTGCGAAGACTCTTCAATCTCGTTGAAAAAAATACGCGGTTGTGCTACACTGTCATCAGCGGAAAACCGGCGCCAGGAGCCGGCAAAAACATCGAAAAAGAAAGTAAAATCGGGTGCAAATTCAACTGACAAAAAACAATCGGGAGAGCATTATGGAATTCGGTAATTTTATGAAAAACAAAAGCGTCCCGCGCTTGAGTAACGTTATTTTAAAGGCGGCCGCGGTTTTGACCGTTCTGGCGCTTGTCCTCGGAGCGGCCGCGTGCGGTCCGGAAAATCCGTCTGATCCGTCAGGGCCGCAGGATACCGGGAAACCGTCGGACGAACCCCGCATTACCGTTATAGACAAGGACGGCAATACGCCGTTCACGCTTGTTAAAGCGGAAGGTCTTCCGGAGATGGCGGCTGAGGCGGTGGACCTTTTCGCCGAAAAAATGGCGGCGCAGGGGACTTCATTCGCGACAGACGCTTCCGGAAACGCTGAGATTACGGTGAGGCTCGCGGCGGACGCGGGAGAGGCCGAGGGCGGCGTTCTGACCTTCGAAGGGTACAGGATCTTCGCGGAAGACAGCGGCTCCATTGTTATAGAGGGCGGCAACGGCGAGAGCACGAGGCGCGCCGTCGAGTATTTCACGACGCTTATGGAAGGTTCCGGCGAAAAGTCGCTTCCGGCCGGCTATTCCCACTCGTTCCACCCGTTCATGTGCGCCGACGGCTTCACGGTAAACGGTACTCCGGTCTCCCGGTTCGTCATCGCGAAGAACCCCTCCGACAGCCTGCAGGCGTTGGCGGCGGACTACGTGCAAAAATTCATTTTCACACGCACGGGCGAGCTTCCCGAGGTCAGGAACGTTTCCGACATCAGCGACAGCGCCGCCCTTCTCATCGGTTTTGAGCAGGCACCTGAAGGGAGCACCGGGTACGTCACTGTAGGCGACTCGGGCATCACGGTTAAGGGCAACTCGAAGATAGGATATTTCCGCGTTTTCCGCGACTTTTTCGAGTCTACGTTCCCGGACAACACACTTGAGGCAGGCAAGCCCGCGGCAGCGTCCTCCGGCACCGACTTCTCGAAGGATTACGGGACGTTCATAACGTATGAGGACTACGGCGCAGCGGGCGACGGCGTCACCGACGACACGACAGCTATCTACGATGCGCACCGCGCGGCCGACAAGGAGGGGCTTCCGATCCTGACCGCCGAAAACGCGACGTATTATATAAAAGCCGGCAAGACCTCGAAGATCACGACGCCTGTGGACTGGTCCTGCACTCACTTCATTTTCGACGACGCGAACACGAAAAGCGCGTCTATTAATCTCTTTTCCGTTCCCTCGACCGTGAAGTCGGGCAGCGTCTCCAAAGAGGTCAAAAAGCTCTCGGCCGGCCAGGAGAACATCGGAACGTCGCTTCCCTCCGCGTCGATCCTCACGCTTACCAACTCGAAGGTGATGCAGTATATCCGCAAGGGCGCCAACAAGGACGGCGGCACTGCGATGAAGGAGCTCATTTTAGTCGACGAAAACGGCAACGTCGACCCATCGACGCCAATCATCTGGGACTACAAAACCGTCTCCTCCGCCTCCTACAAGCCCGCGAACGAAGAGCCCCTCACGTTAAAGGGCGGCATTTTCACCACGATCGCCAACAAGGCCAAGAGCGAGTACAACTACTGGGGAAGAGGCATCGACATCCAGCGGTCGAATTTCACGGCTGACGGCATCGCCCACTACGTGACCGGCGAAGGCGACACGGGCGCACCGTACAACGGCTTCTTCATGATCTCCAACTGCTGCAACATCACAGTCAAAAACTGCGTTTTAACGCCTCACAAGACGTATTACACCATGGGAACCGGCGGTGTGATGACGGGAATGGGCTCCTACGACTGCCAGGTCACCTCGACGATCGGTCTCTCATTTCTGAACGTCATCCAGTCGAGAAGCATCAACGACAAGACCTACTGGGGCACGTTCGCGTCCAACTACTCGCGCAACATTCTTTTCGACGGCTGCGTTCTCGGCAGGTTCGACGCTCACAAAGGCGTCTGCAACGCAACCATCAGGAACTGCCTGCTCGGCCACCAGGGTATCAACCTGATCGGCCACGGCACCGCCCTTATCGAAAACTCCTCGATCTACGCCAGAACTCTCGTGAACCTCCGCGACGACTACGGCTCGACCTGGGACGGCGACCTGATCATCAAAAACTGCACGTACTATCCTTTTAACGGGCAGACCGCGAACGCGGCCGTGATCGGCGGCTACAACACGTACGACCACAACTTCGGCTACACATGCTACCTGCCGCGGCGCATCACGATCGAAAACCTCTTCATCAACGACAGCCACGCCGCCGACCCGGAGCTCGGGCCGATGCTTTTCGAGGACATCAACCCGTTCTACTGCTATGAGGATTACACCGGAAAGTACCCGCTTGTGATGCCCGAGAGCATTACGGCGACCGGAGTCACCTCGTATTCGGGAAAGCCTCTCGGCGTCTCGTCGAACCAGTTTATGTTCGCGGGCGTGACGATCAACTGATCCGCGGCGCGAGCTTGTAATCAAAAAAACTGCGCGCTTACCCTCAAACGCCCCTGCCGCGCGAAAGCCGCGGCAGGGGCTCTTTTTAATTCTCCGGAAAGTCTCCGGACTCCGGAATCCGGATAGCCGGATAGCTAATAAAAAACTTTTAAATTCTCCCTAATAGTGGTATACTTACAAATTAACCGCGTAACGCCTTCCCGCCGAACGGGAAACAGGGAAACAGGGAACTGCGCAGGCTGACGCGGCGATCAATGACTTTTCGCTGGGAGGAGACCATGGTATTCGGAAAGCACATAAACAAATACTATCTCAAGTACGCCTGGATGCTCGTTCTCGGCGTCGCGTCGCTTATCCTCGTCGACTTTCTGCAGCTGAGGATTCCGCGAATCTACAACATGGTCGTGAGCGCGCTCACGTACGGAACCGTTAAAATCGACGGGAACGAGGTTCCCTTCTCGATGGACATTTTGCTCGACAAGATCTGCGCGCCGATGCTCGTGATCGTTTTTGCCCTGCTTTTAGGGCGTTTTCTGTGGCGCGTGTTCTTTTTCGGCTCGGCCATCCGCGTCGCCACCGACCTGAGAAGCGAGATGTTCGACCACTGCAAGGACCTCTCGCAGCAGTTCTACAACGAGAACAAGGTCGGCGACCTGATGTCGCTGTTCACGAACGACCTCGACACTATCGAGGACTGTTTCGGAAGCGGTGTTCTGATGGCGGCCGACGCGCTCTGCCTCGGGCTTATGGCGCTCTACAAAATGATCCGCATGAACCCCCTGCTCACGCTTTTCAGCATGCTTCCGATGGTGCTTCTTTTCGCGATAGGCACCGTCGTAGGCAAGTCCATGACGAAAAAGTGGGACGCGAGGCAGGAACAGTTTTCGAAGATCTCCGACTTTTCTCAGGAGAGCTTTTCGGGAATCGCTGTCATAAAGGCGTTCGTGCGCGAGACGCGCGAGCTGATGGCTTTTGACAAGCTCAACAAGTCGAACGAGGACGCAAACGTCGACTTCGTGAAGACCGCGACGCTTCTCAGGGTGCTGGTGACTCTTTTCGAGGAGTCGGTCATCGGAGTCATTCTCGGCTACGGCGGCTACCTCGTCTACGTCGGAACGTTCGACGCCGGCGAGCTTATCGAGTTTATCGGGTATTTTTCATCCATCGTCTGGCCGATCATGGCCATCGCGGAGCTTATCGACATGACCTCGCGCGGCAAGGCGTCGCTCGGAAGGATCTCGAAGCTTCTCGACACGAAGTGCGACGTTGTGGACAGAGAAGGTCTGACCGCGCCCGAAACGATCAGGGGCGAAATCGAGTTTAAGAACCTCACCTGGCGCTATCCGGGAGCCGCGAACGACTCCTTAGAAGACGTTTCGTTCAAGATCAACGCGGGCGAAAATATCGGAATTATAGGCAAAACAGGCTCCGGCAAGACGACCGTCTGCGACCTCATCTTAAGGACATACAACGTTCCCGACGGCACGCTTTTCATCGACGGAAAGGACGTCAACGAGATACCGATCAAGACGGTCCGCGAGTTCGCGGCGTACGTTCCCCAGGACAACTTCCTGTTCAGCGACACGATCGCCGACAACATTTCGTTCGCGTCCGAAGTGAAAGAGCGCTCCTTTGTCGAGGAGGCGGCTAAAATTGCCGACGTTGACGACGACATATCCGGGTTCCCGCTCGGGTACGACACGGTTTTGGGTGAGCGAGGTGTAACCGTTTCCGGCGGCCAGAAGCAGCGCATCTCTATCGCGCGCGCCGTCATGAAGGACGCGTCGATCCTCATTATGGACGACTCTGTCTCGGCTGTCGACACCGACACCGAACGCAAAATTCTCGGCAGTCTCCGCACGCTCCGCAAGGGTAAGACAACGATCCTTATCGCGCACCGCGTGAGCACCATCGAGCAGATGGACAAGATCCTTTATATGGACCGCGGCCGCGTGGTCGGCTTCGGTACTCACGATGAGCTTATGGAGACGTGTCCCGAATTCAGAAGAACTGTCGAGCTGCAGAAGCTCGAAGACGAACAGGCAGGTGATATCTGATATGCGCGAATGGTATCCTATCTTAATAATCGGCGCAACGGTCGGCATTTTCGCCACGCTGTTCATACTCGCTTTTGCCTTCATGAAGGACAAAAAGGAGACTATCGGCTTCGAGCGCCACATGCCCGACCGCGAGATCTTCAGGCGCCTGCTGATTTACGCGAAGCCCTACATGGGAAGGTTCGTGCTCGCGCTGCTCATCATGCTCGTGTCCGTCGTCTACTACATCGTCTCCCCGCTCATCGTGGGGCGCATCGGCGAACTGATCAAGGACAAGTTCGAGCTGCCTCAGCTGTTCACGCTCGTGGCCTTCTACGGCGTCTCGCTGCTGGTCTCGCTCGTCTGCACGTATTTCCAGGCGATCATTCTGCAGAAGACCGGCCAGAAGATCATCTCCGGCCTCAGGCACGATACGTTCAGCCACATCGAGAGCCTCTCGCACGCGCAGCTGCACAAGATTCCGACCGGCAAGCTCGTCACCAGGGTCACGAACGACACAAACGCCGTCTCGTTCCTGTTCACGAACATCCTGATCAACCTGATCAAAAACGTGATAATGATCGTCGGCGTGACCGTCGCGATGCTCCTCGTGAACTACGAGCTCTCTTTGATGGTCATCTGCTTCATGCCCTTCATTTTCCTGTTCACGCTCATTTTCCGGAAATACTCGCGGAGAGCGTACAGGCGCGTGAAGGACTGCACGACCGACATGAACACGTTCCTGTCCGAAAACCTCTCGGGAATGAAAATTATCCACATTTTCAACCGCGAGGAACGCAAAAAGAACGAGTTCGAGTCGAGGAACAAGGCTCTCGGCAAGGCAAAATGGGGCGAAATTTTCGTCTTCAGCATTTTCCGGCCGGTCATCTACATGCTCTACATCTCGTCCGTGCTCGCCCTTTTCTACCTGGCGGGTCGCGGCTACCTCAAGAACACCGTGTTCCTCGGCCAGACGATCTCGGTCGGCACGCTCGTGACGTTCTACATGTACATCTCGACGTTCTTCAACCCGATCCAGAACCTCGCGGAGATGTTCAACTGGCTCCAGTCGGCGCTCGCGTCGGCCGAAAAGATCTTCACCGTGCAGGACATCGTTCCCGAGGTCGTCGACCTTGAAGGCGCGATTGAAGCCGAAAACATCCGCGGTGAGATTGAGTTCAAAAACGTCTGGTTCGCGTACGAGGACGAAAACTGGGTCCTCAAGGACGTCTCGTTCAAAATCGACGCGGGCAAGACCGTCGCTCTCGTCGGCGCCACCGGTTCCGGAAAAACCACAATCCTCTCCCTGCTCTGCCGCAACTACGACATCCAGAAGGGCGAGATCCTGCTTGACGGCGTGAACATCAAAAACTACACCGTCTCTTCACTCAGAAGCTGCTTCGGCCAGATGCTCCAGGACGTGTTCCTGTTCTCGGGAACGATCCGCAGCAACATCGTGCTCAGGCGCGAGGACGTCACCGACGACGAGATCAACGAGGCCTGCCGCTACGTAAACGCCGACGTTTTCATCAACCGTCTCGAAAAGGGACTTGACGACGAGGTGCGCGAGCGCGGCAACAACTTCTCGACCGGCGAGCGCCAGCTGCTCTCCTTCGCGCGCACGATCCTGCAGCGCCCCAAGGTCATGATCCTCGACGAGGCGACCGCCAACATCGACACAGAGACCGAGCGCCTGATCCAGGACTCCC
>CADAZX010000028.1 GCA_902792515.1 uncultured Ruminococcus sp. | reverse complement strand
CAGTTTTATGTTGGCGGCATGAACGATTCCGCGAAGCGGTCAAGTGAGGGCCGCAACATAAAATGCGGCTTCGGGGTCGCGCTCGAAAAAATAGCTATTTAATCAGCACTTTTTAAAGCGCTGAAACGCGTTTTTGCGAGACGCAAAAACGCCTGTATTTAGGTAAAAACTCCCGCTGATAGAGTATAAGGCACGGCGGGATGCGAACGAGGGGTTTTGTGAAATGACAATCCGCGAACTGATCAAAAATCTTAATTGTGAAAAAATATCCGGGAGCGCCACTTCGGCGGTCACCGGCGTCGAAATGTCTACCGCGTCCGTGAGGCGCGGCAGCTGTTTTATTTGCATAAAAGGGTTCAAAACGGACGGTCACATTTTCGCGGAGGAGGCCGTGTCGAAGGGCGCCGTCTGCGTCGTGATGCAGGACGGGACGTTTTTTGACGCGCTCGAAAAGGCGCACAGGCGGAAGATCGCCAACGGAAATCTGACGCTCGTTCTGACGCATTCGACGCGCACCGCGGCCGCTGTTTTGTCGGACGCGTTCTGGGGCCATCCCTCGGGCGAGCTCGGCCTGATCGGTGTCACGGGCACCAAGGGCAAAACGACCACGTCTCTTATGATCAAGAACATTCTGGAGCATGCGGGCCACAAGTCGGGTCTTGTCGGAACAATGTACAACATGGTCGGCGCCGATATCGTGCCCACCGACAGAACCACACCCGAGTCGAACGTTCTCCAGCCGCTCCTTAGGCGCATGGTCCGCGAGGGCTGCGAAAAGTGCGTTATGGAGGTCTCGTCGCAGGGTCTCAAGCTCGATCGCGTCGGATGCTGCGAGTACACGCTCGGTGTCTTCACGAACCTTACGCCGGACCACATAGGCGCGACCGAACACCCCGACATGGAGGACTACGCGGCGAGCAAGGCGAAGCTTTTCAAAATGTGCGAAAAGGGCCTTTTCAACGCGGACAGCCCGTGGTTCGAGCGTATTAAAAGAGACGCAACGTGCCGGATTTTTACTTATTCAGTCGAAAAACAGGCCGATTTCATGGCCAAAAACATTAAATATTCGGGAGGCGGCGTCGAATACGACCTGTGCGGCGCGTGCCCCGATACCCACGTCACCGTGTCTGTTCCCGGAAAATTCAGCGTATACAACTCGATGGCGGCGGCAGCGGCGTGCATTCTTGAAGGCGTTTCGCCGGAGATTGCTGCGGAGGGCCTTAGAGGCGTCGTGGTCAAGGGAAAGGCCGAGATCGTTCCCTCGGGAAGGGACTTCACGGTCATGATCGACTACGCGCACAACCCGGACAGCTTTATCAACATAATCGACGCGGTAAGACCGTTCGCGAAAAGAGTCGTCTTCCTTTTCGGGGCGGGCGGCGACAGGAACAGACCGCGTGCTTTAATGGGCGAGACGGCCGCGACACACGCCGACTTTACGATAATTACGTCCGACAACCCGCGCACCGAGGACCCCGCGAAAATCGTTGCCGACATCGAGGCGGGAGCCAAAAAAACGGGCCGCGACTACGTGTGCATTGTTGACAGACGCGAGGCAATATGGTATGCTATACGTAACGCAAAACCGGGCGACGTGATCATTCTCGCGGGAAAAGGCCACGAAACCACGCAGATCTTCAAGGACCGGACCGTTGAGTTTGACGAGAGAAAGGTCGCCGCGGAGGCGCTGAAATCGATCTACGGAGACTGATTCCCGCGCGTGTTTGCGTCTGTTTTTAAAGAAGGAGGTAACTGACATGACATTTTGCCCTCATTGCGGAAAAGAGATTTTTGACAACAGCGTATTCTGCAAGTACTGCGGACAGAAGGTTGTTCCCGCCGATGCTCCCGAGGAGTACCAGGTAGTCGACGAACCCGCCGCCGGAAAGGAGACCTACGAGCCTTCCGAGCCTCAGAAAAACAATCTCGTTTTCTCGATAGTTGGTCTCGCGCTCGCGGTCGTCGTTCCGCTCGCGGGTCTCATTATGAGCATCATCGGAAAGAAAAAGGCAAAGGAGAACGCCGGCGGAGAGCCTTTCACAGGCAAGAACAAGATCGCCAACATTCTCTCGACAATAGGTATTCCGGTTTCGATCGCAAACATGGTCATCCGGGCGATCGTGATCGCGTGGGTGGTGTTCTGGTGCGCGATTGCGGCTATTCTTGCTGCCGGCGGCGCGAGAGAGTTCGGAAACGCTGTTTTGACTTCGCTTCAGTCGTTCGTGAATCTTATTCATTGAGTAATCTGAGAGTAATTTGACGGAAATTCCTAAACCGGACAGGCCGAGTGAGGCGTAGCGTCCGGAGGGTTTGCAAGCATTTAATTATTTTTACGGAGGTATAATTATGGCATTTTGTAAAGTTTGCGGCGCACAGGTTCAGGATGGCGCCAGATTCTGCGAGAGCTGCGGTGCGCCTATCGAGCAGCCCGCTCCCCAGCCTGTTCCTCAGCCCGTTCAGCAGGAATATCAGTCCCAGTACACATACACGGCTCCCGTTTACACCGAGGCTCAGCCGGCGGCTTCCAACAGCAAGGGAACGCTCATCCTCGCGATCGTAGGCGCGGTTCTCGCCGAGTTTGGTCTCATCGGAATCATCCTCTGCGCCATCGCTCTCGGCAAGGTCAAGAAGCTCCCGCAGCCTCTTACCGGCGCTAACAAGGCGGCGAAGATCGTCGCGACGATCGGTCTTATTATTGCTATCATAATGACTGTCGTCTGGTCCATTTACTTTATTGCTATTATTGGAATAATCGCTTCCGGCAGCAGCGGCTCGGTCGACTGGAACGACCTTTTCGACCTGGCACGTAGTGTGATCAGATGATAAGAATGTGGAATGAGAAATGAGGAATTTAGGTTGAAAGAGATTTTGATTTGATTTCTGAAACTCCTCACTACTCGCACTAAAAAGCATTATATAAAACGGGAACGCGGACAGATTAATTTCTGACGCGTTCCCGTTTTATATATAGAGGTGACATTGCGGGAGTACGTTAAATGACTATTTCACATTCTCCGTTCCCGCTTCTTATCCTCCGAGCGACACGACCTCGGGGTCGGGCTTTTCACACTTTTGGCAGCTGATTATGTTCAGAATCGGGCCCACGTCGTTGTTGTAAATGCGCGTCTTTTCGAGCGTCATTTTGGCCGTGATCTCGACCCAGTCCAGGTGCTTCAGCGCGTTAACGCCGGTCCAGCGGCACGCGAGGCCTCCGTAGACGATGTCGGCGGCGCAGCACGTCATTATGTGGCGGCCGATCACGAACATGTTCGGAGGGAGCTTGCCGGCCTTGGCAACGAGCCCTTTGAAGTGGACAGTCTTGCCCTCGTACTCTTTTTCCTTGCCGTTGAGGTCCGCGTACCAGACGCCGTAGTCGGTGTCAGCGATGTCGATCACCGGCGCGTTGACGTCGAACGGGAGCGGGTCCTCAATGTCGTCGGGCTCCATGCGGTCGCCGTAGTTGTAGATGATGTTGCAGCGCTTGGAAACGCTCCTGACGACCTTGTGGAAGGGCATGCGGTCCATTCCCTCTTTGAAGTTGTTGAAAATGATCATGTCGGCGTTTTTCAGCTTGTCGCCGACGAGGCTGCGCATGTTCGCGTTGTAGACGAGGTAGTCGGAGCAGTCGGCGAAGGTGGCCTCCTGGTAGATCATCCAGCCGTCGGGCATCGCCTCGAGGAACTTCTGGAAGAGCCACATTCCGTTGTACTCGACGAGAACCTTTTTCGCGCGGTACTTGCGGAGAAGGTCGGCGAGGTAGTACTCGGTCAGTGCCTCCTGATCGTCGATTTTCTCTAAATGTACGGCTTTTTTGTTCGCGAAACGGGACTCGTCAAGCTCCTCTTCGCCGTCCTCGCACTGAAGGACGAGCGTGCTTGTACCGTCGTTGAAACGAGCGTCCTCAAGCGTCTTCTGGATGAATGTCGTCTTGCCTGCTCCGAGAAATCCGGTAAAAACGTAAACGGGTATTTCAGTCATTTGTCAGCGCTCCTTTCGCGCGAAAACGGAATTATCCGCCAAAGCCTTCTCAGGCGAAAAGCTCCGCGAGAGCTTTTTTGTTGATGCCGGAACCGATCACGCAGAGGCGTCCGGTGACCTCGGCTGTGCCGAAGCGTACATCGGGTTCGCCGGGAACGTAGTCAAAGTGGATCCAGCGGCCGTCGGCGGCGGGAACGATTCCCTTCGCTCTCAAAACTGTGCCGTAGAGAGACTCGTCCATAAGGGCTTCAAGCTTTTCGGTGATCTCCTCGGGCGTGAAGCGGCGCGTCGTCTCAAGGCCCCAGCTCGTGAACACTTCGTCGGCGTCGTGGTCGCCGTCACCGTGGTGGTGATGGTGGTGGTGATGCTCATGCTCATGCTCATGCTCGTGGTCGTCATCGTCGTCATCGTCATCGTCGTGGTGATGGTGATGGCCGCAGCAGCACTCCTCATCATCGTCGTCATCGTGGTGGTGGTCGTGCTCATGCTCGTGTTCGTCATCCTCATCATCGTCGTCATCGTGGTGGTGGTCGTGCTCATGCTCGTGTTCGTCATCGTCATCATCGTCGTCGTGATGGTGACCGCAGCAGCACTCCTCGCCGTCTTCGCCGTGGTCGTCATGATGGTGATGATGGTGATGGTGGTGGGCATTTTCGCGCGCTTCCTTTTCGAGTTCCGCGAGCTGCGCCTCAAGGGAGTTGCTCTGCCTGATGGCCGCGAGGATCTGCGCGCCGCTTATTTCGGTCCAGGGGGTGGTGACGATCGTGGCGTCCGGATTCTTTTCGCGGATCTTGGCGACGCAGTCGGCCAGCTTTTCGGCGGAAATGTTCTCCGTGTGGCTCAAAATCACGGTCGCGGCGTGCTCAATCTGGTTAAAGAAGAACTCGCCGAAGTTCTTGGAGTAGACTTTGAACTTGTTGGCGTCAACAACGGTTACCGCGCCGCCGACTTTGGCTTTTTCGTTGCCGAGGCGGGTGATCGCGCCGATGACGTCGCTCAGCTTGCCGACGCCGGAGGGCTCGATGAGAATGCGCTGAGGCTCGAGCTCGTTGATGACCTTGTTGAGCGCCTCGCCGAAGTCGCCCACGAGACTGCAGCAGATGCAGCCCGAATTCATTTCGGTGATCTCGATCCCGGCGTCCTTCATAAAGCCGCCGTCGATGCCGATCTCGCCGAACTCGTTTTCGATCAGGACGATTTTCTCGCCCGCGTAAGCTTCTTTAATGAGCTTCTTGATGAGAGTCGTTTTGCCGGCGCCCAGAAATCCCGAAAATACATCTATTTCAATCATTGTAAAATCACTCCTTACATGCTTTTTGGCTGTTTTGCGCGGCGGTTAAGCCGTGTTGGTACGCGCTCTAAACCTTGCTCCGCCATCCCAAGGAAGACGGTCCGCATACAGGCGCATACACTTTTATTATATCACAACGGCGGCGGTTTTCAACAAATTAATCGAGTTTCCGGCACAAAACGGTACAAAATCCGGTCGAAAACTCCTGCACGTAAATCGCCTGCGGTCCGGACAAAAAACAAAAGCCGGCCGCCACCGGGGGGCGGTGACGGCCGGCGCGGGTTCGCGCGAGCTTAAACGCGTCAGCCGTTTTTGTACGCGGCATAGGCGCTGTCTGCGCGGATGACGGGCAGAGTCAGAATGTAGACGGAGGCCTCTTTCCTTTTTTCGGCGTAGCGGCCAAGAGCGTCCATTGCTTTATATTTTACGTTGCTGTCCGCGTTTTCGTCCTTCGCCAGTTTGCAGAGCGTCGGCACGGCGGACGGCCCGAGCTCCTCCAGGTAGCCGACGTCGATTTCCGCGGAAGTGCCGGAAACGTAGCAATTCAGGTTGTGCTCCGCGATGAACGCGTCTGTGTCGGGAACCGCGAGCAGTCCGAAGCAGAGCGCGAAAATGACGAGCGCCGTGGCCGCGAAGGGCAGCTTTTCGATGAACTGTTTCAGAACCGCGAGCAGGAAGAGCAGAATCACGAGCGCCATGAACCAAAGCGTGTAGAGCCTGAGGCGGGTGAGTCCGTAGGCGGAGACGTACATCATCATCTGGGAGATGGCCGTCGCGGAGATGACGATCGTGACAAGCGAGAGAAGCACCGTGCACACTTTAACGACGGGAGAGATCCTGTCTTTGGAGGTTTTTCTCGAGAAAACGCGGATCAGAATGAGAGCAACCGCGTTGATTGCCGCGACAGCGCAGAGGCGGAAGAAGCCGTCCCTCGCAAATTCCGCGTATGTGTAGGCGTCCGGAAGAACGCCCGAAAACACCGCCTTATAATAGTCAACGTGCGCGATGATGAATACTGTATAAAGGAAGAGCAGGGGGACAAGCGCCACGGCGCCGACTATGGATGGCGCGAATTTCATTTTGTTTTCGACGTTCACGCTGTTTTCGGCGTTGAAGCGGTCGGGAACCGGGTGGGCGCCGGTGTAGAGCGCGCCGTAGAAGAACATTCCGAGCGGGACGCCGAAAACGAGGGCGCAAACGCGGCTCACGACCTGGTCGGATATATTCAGGCGGATCTTGTCGAGAATGCCCGTGAAGTTCGAGTCGAACGACAGAAGCTGCAGAACGATGTACGTCGGAACAACGGCGACGCCTATGCCGATGAGAATGAAGAGCAGCGTCTTGCCGAGCTTTTTGCCGCCCTTGTTCGAGCCGGCCGACATTGCCGCGGCGCCGATGTTTTTGAAGGGCGAGACGAAAAGCGCCTTGACCGTCTCAAAAACGTACAGCTGTCCGGCGCGGTTTTCGAGCGCGGTCTCCGAGCCTGTCTGGCAGAAAAGGAAGAAGGCGAGGAGCGCGTACGCGAACACAAAAAAGTGAAGCACGGGGCTCGCCGAGAAAAAGAGGCCGGAGGCGATGACGAGCGCGCTGACAGGGTAGAACAGGCTTCTCGCTTTGCGTTTTTGCGCACCGAAAAAGACGAACGCGAAGGCGAAGAGGAGGACGGTGAAGATCAGCGCAAGCAGCGGCTTGTTCCACACGAAAAATGTACGGCAGAACAGGTAGCCTGCCGGCACGGACAGCCACGCCAGGACTTTTTCCTTTTCAGTAAATTCTTTTTTGCGCTTTTGCCTTGTCGGCGCGTTTACGGGAGCCGCGTTTACGGGTACCGCGTTTACGGGGACCGCGTTCACCGGCGCGGCGTTTACGGGCACACCGGTCATGGGGTCGAAATTAATATGACCGTTGCCGGCCCGATTATTGACGGTCTGCGGGTTTGCGGGACCGTTCGCCTGCCCGGAAGCCGGACCGTTTGTTATAGGCTGTTCGTTCATTTTTGATCACCTTTCTTTTTTATATTCTATGATGTCGCTGACGTCGCAGTCGAGCGCCTCGCAGATCGCGTCGAGCGTCGAAAACCGGACCGCCTTTGCCTTGTTGTTTTTCAGAATAGAGAGGTTGGCTAGTGTGATGCCCACCTTGTCGGAGAGTTCCCCGAGGGACATTTTGCGCTTCGCCATCATCACGTCAAGATTGATGACTATCATGGGACGCTCCTTTCAGACCGTGAGGTCGTTTTCTTCTTTAATGTAGACCGCTTCCTCGATCACGTTTTTGACCACGCGGATGGTCAGCCCCACGAAGAGTATCGCGGCGCCGGCGGCGACGGCAAGCAGCGTCAGGAAGGCCATTGACATCATGATGAAGCCCATGAAGATCAGACACCACGAAATGTAGCGGATGAGTTCCACCGCGGCCTTCGTGAAGACGCTGCCGCGCTTAACCAAAATGAGGAGCGCGAAGAGCATGCCCAATCCGGACGCCATCAAAAACAATTCCGTGTAGGCGGCTGCGTAGACGACCGTGCGCTGAGTGGAGGTGAGAGCGAGAAGTTCGCCGTTCCTGTCGGGAAGCCCGAGCAGGTACTCGAGGAAGGAGGGCAGGAAAAACGCAAGCACGACCGTTCCGAGGAACATCAGCGCGGTGAGCGCGATTGATATTGTTACCGAGAGTTTTCTGTTGATTTTTAGCATAAGAGCCTCCGTGATGTTTTGTTCACGGTGATATGGTAGCACCTGTAAAATCGTTTGTCAATACTTTTTTATCGAAAAACAATAAAAATTTTCCGAAAATCAAAAATGCGGGCGAGAGAGAGACGGCGGCGCTTAAAAGTGCGGAGGAAGAAAAAACACCGGCCGGAGCGGGGCGGTAAGAAGAGCCGTATGCCTGAATAAAAGTTTGCAGTTGCGCGGAAAATTATGTATAATAAAAGATTGGAAGACGGTGAAGCGCGTCTTCGTACCTGCGACACACGTGACAGTTCGCGAATGCGGACGCCGCCGGCGTGAAGGCTCACGGAAACGGCGCTTTTCTGAGAGGAATTTTCGACATGGATGAAAAACATTCGGAACAACCGGATATTAGCGGTGAAGGCGGCTCCAGGTTCAGGCTGAAGATGGCGGGAATCTGCGCGGACGTTACGGCGCTGTACCCCGAGGCCGGGAAAATGTGCCGCGACTACATCGCGGATGACCTGCCGTGCGATTTTGAGATCGTGACGACCGAAAAGGACATCGACCGCGAGGAGATGAGCTCGTTCGCGACCGACATCGCGGAGGGCAGAAAACCTGTCAGGTACAGGCGCGGCTACCTCGAGACGCTTGCAATCTACAGGCAGTTCTGCGACGCGGCCGCATTCAGGAACGTCATCCTGTTTCACTCGTCGGCGATCGGCATGGACGGCAGGGCGTATCTTTTTACCGCGCCTTCCGGAACGGGCAAGTCGACCCACGCGGCGCTCTGGAAAAAGGTTTTCGGGGACAGGGTGGTAATGATTAATGACGACAAGCCGCTCCTCCGGTTTTGCGACGGCGGGGTTTACGCGTGCGGCACCCCCTGGGACGGCAAGCACAGGCTCAGCACCAACACCGAGATGAAGGTCGCGGGCATCTGCGTCATCAAGCGCGGGGAACGTAATTCGATAGAACGCTGCAACGATCCGCTGCCTGTATTTTTGTCTCAGACGTACAGGCCGAAGAATCCGGACGCGCTCTCGGAGGTCGTGAGAATGGTCGTGGCGCTGGCTCAGAACGTGCCCGTTTTCACGCTGACGTGCAACATGGACCCCGAGGCGGCCGAGGTGGCGTACGCGGAGCTCTCGAAGCTGCTATGATTCTAAAATGATTTTCCGGCGCTTCCGGCGTTATATTAGCGGCGGGAGGCGTTTCACTTAATAATTTCAACCGGAGGGTATGATGAAATTAAAAGACGGTATTATTCTGACCGAGGCGGACGGCGGCTTCGTGGCTGTCGACGCGGGAATTTCGGGCGAGCGCTTTAACGGCATGCTCAAGCTGAACGAAACGGCGGGGTTCATTGTCAACCTGCTTCGCGAAGGCGCGGACAGCGTCGACGGGATCGCGGAAAAAATATGCGAAAAGTACGACGTCGACTTCGAGACCGCGAAGGCGAACGCGGAGCGCGTTATTAAAACGCTCGAATCGGTAAAACTGCTGGCGGAATAATCTTTTTTATCCGGGCGGTTTATTTCCGGGAAATGCCGGATTTTAAGCCCTACAGCGGACAGGCGGCCGAAAATGGAGACAAACGTAAAAAGCATACGTCAGGCGATCGACGCCGAGGGGTTCGTGATCTGCCCCACCAAAGGCATAAGTATGTACCCTCTCCTCCGCGAGGGGGAGACGCTCGTGCGCGTTGAAAAGACACGCGAAAGGCTTAAAAGACTCGACGCGGCGCTGTTCGAGAGAAAGAACGGCGAGCTTGTGCTCCACAGAGTGCTCGCGGTGCGCGAAGGGTACTACCTTTTCTGCGGCGACAACAGCCTCATGTACGACCGCGTGGAGGACCGCGACGTTCTGGGCGTTATGAAGGGCTTTTACACGGCGGCCGACGGCTCGTATAAAAGCGCGGACGACCCGGAGGTTCTCGAATACGTCTCGGAAAGATGGCGCGACCCAGCGAAAAGGCACATTTTCACGCCTGAGGAGTGCGGTGTTCCGACGAAGAGTACAAAGAGCGCTAAAGCGCCTATAATTAGGAGAATTTTCCCGTCAGAAGCGAGGCTGGCCGCGGATTTTCCGAACATTCTCGAACACCCGGGGCGGCGGATTTTTTACACGTTCGGCTACTGGGGGAAAGCGGTAAAGCGCAAACTGCCGCGAAGCCTGTCGCGCAAGCGGTAAGAATCCGGTAAGAATACGGCAAGAGAGCGGCAGGAGAGCGGCAATTGTAAGACGGTGACTTGACGGGGAGGGAGTGCGCAGGTCATGGATTTTGAAAACAATAAAAGAGACGGCGGAGCTGATTCCGCCCCTGTTGACGGCGCGTCCGGGAACCGTCAGATGATGGGAAGCTACGATCTTGACGAACACGTTACGATCGATTTTTCGGATTTTTTCGACGACTACGACGAAGAGCCGGCGAAGAAGCCGGGAAAAATAAAAAACTCAGAACCGGACGCGGAATACGACAGCACTTCCGGAGGCGCGGACAGCCCTATTAAAAAGAAAACGCCGGCGGCTGACGCTCAGGACGGAGGTTTGCCGGATAACAGACCCCGGACCCGCACGTTCGAGCGGCCTTTCCGCCCGTTAGGCGCGGCGGAAAACTCGAAAAGGCTGGCCGAGAGAATCAAAAGAGAGAACGAAGGAGTGCGCGACAACGGGGACTTTTTCCCGGACGCGGAGGATGACGACTGGCGCGAGGAGACAGCGAAACGCAGAAAAAAGGCCGCTAAGCTCCGCAAGCAGCGTCAGCGCAGCAAGAACAAAAACAAAGCGGAGAAGGCCGAAAAGAAGAACGCAAGCGCTGTCGTATGGGACAGATGGCTTCAGAGTCCTTCCGTGTACTTCGCGGGCGCGGCGCTCGCTGTCGCCGTGATACTGCTCATTTTCGGGGCCGTCTCCGCGGGCACGAAGAACGTTCCCGACTCGGAGTCGATGAGGGCAGAGAAGACGCTGCCGAAGATCAAAACCGACGGCGACGGAAGCACGCTCTACGGGATACTGTCGGCGTACAGGGACTTTTTCGGCCACGACACAAACGTGAAAAACGAAGGCCAAGCCGGCAACAACGGAGAAGAAGGCACGGACGAACCTTCCGGATGGACGGCCACTCCGGGCATTCCCGCCGAATCTACGCCCACCCCTGAAGGACCGGGACAGACGGACGCGACGGCGACGCCTTTAAACACCGGAGAGAAGGGCACGGACGGAATTTCCGATGAACCGGTACAGACGCCCGGACCCGGCGAGAACCTCAAAATAGTTCCCGCGACCGAGGAGGATTATATCGTTTTCAACCTTCGCGGCGACGGATTTTCGACCGAAAAACTGGCAGCGGGCACGCTCTACACGTCAGGCGTAGGCACCGACTCCGCGGGCGAGCTCATTGTCGGGCCAAACGGAAAAGACCTCGACTACGGCGTGCTGAGGATCCAGAACCCGTACAATTGCGAGGGATTTTCGCTGCGTGACATTCTCGAAAAGCCGCTGATAATCGACAGAAGCGGGTCGCTCAAAGAGCCGTCCGTTCTGATCTACTACACGCACACCTCGGAGGGGTACTGCCTCGACCCTGAGGAAAAGGTGCTCAAAAATTTTGAAACGTGCGCGGGCTACGAGACGGACCGCAACATTGTCGGCCGCGGAAATCTGCTCGAGTCGACGGCGGAGGCGCTCGGAACGGGCGTTGTCAACCTTCGCGACGTGAACGACACAGTCTACGAGAACTCGTACGCTTCGTCTGCGGCACTTGTCGCGCGCGAGGCACCCAAGAGTCCTTCCGTCAAGCTGGCGCTCGATCTCCACGTCAATTCGTTCGAGTACCCGAACGGGATGCGCTACGGACCTGTCGCGAGGAAGGACGGCGAGGAGTACGCGAAGGTCGTTTTCGTGATCACACAGAACCCCGCCAACCCGAACTGGAAGGACAACGTGCGTCTCGCGATGTACCTGATCGAAAAGCTGAACGAAAAGGTCCCGGGCGTCACGCTCGGCATCTCGCTGAGAAAAGACACAAAATACAATACGACCGCGACGCAGTTCGGCCTTCTGGCTGAGATCGGCTTCGAGGGCAACCTCGCGACCGAGGCGGACAGAACGGCGGCGCTGCTCGGAACGGTGCTGGGAGAGATCTTCGCTTAAAAAGCGGGGCGTTTTCCGGGAAATAAATCACATTTTCGACAATTTAACATTTTATCCGGCGGGAACACGTCGAAACCGGAGAAAACGATGGACAAACAGAAAAACATCAGGAATTTTTGCATAATCGCCCACATTGACCACGGCAAATCCACGCTCGCCGACAGAATTCTCGAGAAGACGGGAGTTCTGACCGCGCGCGAAATGGAGGACCAGGTGCTCGACAACATGGATATCGAGCGCGAGCGCGGCATCACGATAAAAGCGCAGTCGGTGCGGCTCAACTACAAGGCGGAGGACGGGCAGGAGTACGTTTTCAACCTGATCGACACGCCCGGACACGTTGACTTCAACTACGAGGTCTCGAGGTCGCTGGCGGCGTGCGAGGGCGCGGTGCTCGTTGTCGACGCTTCGCAGGGAGTTGAGGCGCAGACGCTCGCGAACGTGTACCAGGCGATCGATCACGACCTTGAGGTGGTGCCTGTCATCAACAAGATAGACCTGCCGTCGGCGAGACCGGACGAGGTCATCGAGGAGATCGAAAACGTTATAGGCATTCCCGCGCAGGACGCCCCGCGGGTTTCCGCAAAGGTCGGCATCGGCATAGAAGAGGTGCTTGAGGCTGTCGCAAAAAAGATTCCCGCTCCTTCGGGTGACGCGGAGGGACCGCTCAAGGCGCTCATTTTCGACTCGTACTACGACGCATACAAGGGCGTCGTCATTTACGTGCGCGTGAAGGACGGATCGGTCAGTCGCGGGGAGACGATCAAGCTCATGTCGACGGGCGCGGAGTACCAGATCACGGAGCTCGGCTACTTAAAGCCGGGATTCACGGTCCCGAACGACGCGCTGTACGCCGGCGAGGTCGGTTACATTGCGGCCAGCATCAAGAATATTCAGGATGCGCGCGTCGGCGACACGGTAACGACCGCCGCGCGCCCCGCAAAAGAGGCTCTTCCCGGCTACAAAGAGGTACAGCCGATGGTCTTCTGCGGAATGTACCCTGTGGACGGCGCGGACTACGAGGCGCTTCGCGACGCGCTGGCGAAGCTCCAGCTCAACGACGCGGCTCTCATTTACGAACCGGAGACGTCGCAGGCGCTCGGCTTCGGCTTCAGGTGCGGCTTCCTAGGCCTTCTCCACTTCGAGATCGTTCAGGAACGCCTCTCGCGCGAGTACGAGCTCGACCTCATAGCGACGACTCCGAGCGTTATCTACCGCATCCACAAAATGAACGGCGACGTGGTGGTGCTCGACAACCCGACCAACATGCCCAACCCCGCGGAGATCGACTACATGGAGGAACCGATGGTTCGCGCGTCGATCATGACCCCCACCGAGTACGTCGGGAACATCATGGAACTCACCACCGAGAGGCGCGGCACGTTCATCAACATGGACTACATGGAGGCGACCCGCGCGGTGCTCACCTACGAGATTCCGCTAAACGAGGTCATCTACGACTATTTTGACGCTCTCAAGTCGCGCACGAGGGGTTACGCCTCGCTCGACTACGAGCTCTGCGGCTACGCGAAATCGAACCTCGTGAAGCTCGACATCTACCTGAACGGAGAGATTGTCGACGCGCTGTCGTTTATCGTTCATGCGGACAAGGCGTACGCGCGCGGCAGGAAGATCGCAGAAAAGCTCAAGGAGACGATTCCGAGGCAGCAGTTCGAGGTTCCGATCCAGGCGATGATCGGCGGGAAGGTAATCGCGCGCGAGACAATCAGGGCGTACCGCAAGGACGTTCTGGCGAAGTGCTACGGCGGCGACATCACAAGAAAGAAGAAACTGCTCGAGAAGCAGAAGGAAGGCAAAAAGAGAATGCGCCAGTTCGGCAGCGTAGAGGTGCCGCAGGAGGCGTTTTTGAGCGTTCTGAAGCTCGGCTGAAGGCGGCGATGGCGCGGATGCGTTTGCGCGGCGCAGTTTGGCCGCGGATATTGATTGGATCATGCTTGGAATTTACGTTCACGTACCGTTTTGCGTGAAAAAGTGCGGATACTGCGACTTTCTGTCGTTCCCGGGGATGGAAAACTGCTTCAGGGGCTACGTGAAGGCGCTTTGCGGCGAGATCGAAAGCCGCGGAAAGCTTCACGGCACGGAAGAGGGCGGAAAAGCCCGGGTCGACACGGTTTTTATCGGCGGAGGGACGCCTACCGTGCTGCCCGCGGAGTATCTCGCGGAAATTCTCGGGACTGTCGAAAAGACGTTCGACGTGATTCCGGGAGCCGAGATAACGGTCGAGGCGAACCCCGAGTCGGCGACGTTCGAAAAGCTGTCGAAACTGAGAGAGGCGGGCTTTAACAGGCTCAGCATCGGCTTTCAGTCGCTCTCGGACAGAAGGCTCAGCGCAATAGGCAGGATCCACGACTCGAAAAAGGCGCTCGAGGCGTTTGCGGCGGCCCGAAAAGCGGGTTTTGACAACGTGAACGTCGATTTGATTTTCGGCTTTCCGGGTGAGCCGGAGGGCGAGTTCGCGGCGACGCTCGAGGGTGTTCTGACTTTAAAACCCGAGCACGTGTCGTGCTACAGCCTCATCGTGGAGGAGGGGACGCCGCTCGCCGAAAACGTGCGCTCGGGAATGCTTCCTGAGCCGGACGACGTTCGCGACAGGGCCGATTACAGGCTGGCGGTGAGGCGCCTTAAAGAGGCCGGCTACGTCCACTACGAGATATCGAATTTCGCGCTTCCGGGCAGGGAGTCGCGCCACAACCTCCGCTACTGGCACCAGCGCGAGTATCTCGGCTTCGGTCCGGGAGCATCGTCTTTTTACGGCGGGAGGAGGTTCGCGAACTCCTCGGACGTCGAACGGTACGTTTCCGGCATTTTCGAGACCGACCCGGACAGCGACGAGACAATGACTCAGGCGGCGCTTCGCGACGAGTTCATGATGCTCGGCTTCAGGCTCACGGAGGGCCCCGATTTTGACCTGTTCGCGGAAAAATTCGGCAGGCGGCCGGAGGACTATTTTGCCGGCAGGCTTGAGAAGCTGGAAAAGCGCGGGCTCATCGAAAAGCGCGCATGCGGCGGCAGACCGTACGCACTTACCGAAAAGGGGCTCGACTTCGCGAACGAGGTTTTCGAGGAGTTTGTTTAATGTGATACAATAGCCGGCGCGAGGCTTTTATGCTGAGCGTGGTTCCGGCTAAATATAGGAAAAAATATTTATTTTGGAGGTATGTTATGAAATATGAAATCAAAGGCGATTCACTTCCGCTGGTCATCTGCTACCCCGAGCAGGGCGAGAAGCTCATCACCGAAAGAGGCTCAATGGTCTGGATGTCGGAGAACATGAAAATGGAAACTTCGGCAGGCGGCATCGGAAAAGCGTTCGGCAGAATGTTCTCTGGCGAGGCGATGTTCCAGAACATCTACACAGCGCAGAACGGCCCCGGCATGATCGCGTTCGGCTCCAGCTTCCCGGGTGCGGTAAGGGCGATCGAGATCACCCCCGAGAAACCGATCATCGCGCAGAAATCCGCTTTCCTGGCGGCGACCGAGGGCGTCGAGCTGTCCGTTCACTTCCAGAAAAAGATCGGCGCGGGCTTCTTCGGCGGCGAGGGCTTTATTATGCAGAAGATCTCCGGCAGAGGCATCGCGTTCGTTGAGATCGACGGCGCCGCAGTCGAGTACGACCTCTACCAGGGTCAGAAGCTGATCGTTTCGACAGGCAACCTCGCTTACGCGGACGCTTCCGTTTCGATCGACATCGAGACCGTGAAGGGCGTCAAGAACGTTCTTTTCGGCGGCGAGGGACTTTTCAACACCGTCCTCAGAGGACCCGGCAAGGTCGTTCTCCAGAGCATGCCGCTCTCTTCGTTCGTCGCGACCGTTTCCGGCTCGATCCAGAAGTAAAGAGAACAGGCTTTTAAAAGGCCGGCCCGTATCCGGCCTTTTAGAGTCCGCTTGAGACACTCTTTAAGGAGACACCATGACAGTACTAAAGAGAAAAAACGGAAAACCCGCGGCTTTCGCGTCGGCTGTGCTTGCTCTGGCTGCGTGCGCGGCGCTTTTCACCGCGTGCGATAAACAAAACAACGCATATCCGGGCAGACCGGTGGCGCAGCCCGTCATTACTACGCAGCCCGCCGCAACGCCCGTTCCCGAACCAACGGCTGCTCCGGAACCTACGGCGGTCCCGGAGTATTACAAGTACCTGCCTGTTTCGAGAAGAGATGCCGGCACAAAATTTCAGGAGTATTATGCCTACGGGCACGCTCAGCGGAACGAGATGGTCTGGAATGAAATTCAGGCGGTCAAGGCTGAGTGCGAAGAGCTTTATAAAAGCGCGATCGAGAGTCTGAAAGCAATGCACGATGCCGAGTTTTATTCGTCAATGACGGAAGAAGCGTTCTATGAGCATCACGTAAAGCCGCTTGAGGAGTACTACGCGAAAAAGGTCGAGCTGCTGAACACTGTATGGGACACGTATGATATGTTTTACGCCACGTATGCGATGGGCGGCAACGCCTCGGGCGACGGAGCGCTTACCGAGGAGTACTGCCAGTGGACGGAATTCCGGTACGAACTCTACTGTTTCGCGAATCCTTATTGAGTATATTGCGTGTATGATTTAGGTAACGGGCAGGGAAGAGAATTTTTGCGCCTAAACCGCCGCGATAGCCGCAAAAAAGAATTTATTAAACAAAAAAGGCCTCCGCCGCGTAATGGCGAAGACCTTTTCGTTTTTATTCGGGATTATTCGTTTCAGCCCTTTTTCTTCCTGAGAACAAACGCCGCGGCCGCGAGCATGAGCGGCGCCGAAAGTGCGGTGATCGCGCTTCCGCAGCCCTTCTTTTTGCCCGGGTCGATCGCGCCTGTTGGCACTTCGGTCGGGTTTCCGGCGGGTTCGTCAGTGGGTTCGGCTGCGGGCTCCTGAGTAGGTTCTACTTCGGGCTCCTGCGTGGGCTCAATTTCAGGCTCCTTCGTGGGCTCAACCTCAGGCTCCTGCGTGGGCTCTTCGGGTGCTTCGGTAGGCTCCGCGGGTGCTTCGGTCGGATTTTCTACAGGAGCCTCGGTCGGATTTTCGACAGGCACTTCGGTCGGATTTTCCTCCTCGCCGCCGCTGAACTCAAACTCAATCCACGTACTTCTCTCGGGGTGGTTGTAGCTGTTCATAAGCACGACTTCGCCGGATTCGAGAACCGCGACCGCCGTGATCTCGCACCTTCCCTTAAGCTCCGCGATAGGCACGGTGATCAGGTAACGCTGGATAAACTCGCCGCTTCCCGGCCACCAGCCCTCAACGGTCGTTATAAGGTCGGGCTCGTTGTTATAAAAGAACGACTCGTCGGTGACAAGGCTCGTGTTCCCGTTGGCAAACGTCAGGTAATACCCGAAAACCTTGACCTTTTCTGTGAAGCAGACCCAGCCCAAGAAACCGCATGACTCGCGGCTCTCGACGTCGTAAAGGGTCTTGTCGGCCATGTACTCGTCAATTACGGCTCTGCCTTCGCCTTGAAGTCTGTTGCCGTTCCAGTAGAACGAGTCGATCCACGTAGCGTAGTTGTCGACCTCGTCGATGTCAACCGGCTCGCCGTACTCGTCTGCAAAAGAGAAAACAGTCGTCGCGCCGAAAACAAGCGCGGCCGCCAATAAAATTAAAAGCAACTTTTTCATAAATTCCTCCGTTTCATACAGGAAAGTCAAAAAATACCGCGCGCCAAATATGTCAATGCGGCGCGCGGCTCATAAACTCAAATCAATTCTCGTAAAACTTTTCGATCTCCGCCTTGACGTCCTCGTTTACGCCGTTCCAGAACTCAAGCCACTCGTCGCACGTGGCGGCTTCCCCGGCGCTCTCTTTGGCGCCGTCAATCGCGTCCTGAATGTCCGGAATGAGCGCTAAAACGTCGGCAATAAAGTCGGAGCTGAGATCGCTGAGATCGGAGAGTATTTCCCGGAAATCCGCCTTGCTGCCCTCCGCGAACTCCTCGACCGGACCGCGGATTTCGTCGATGTTGTCAAGCGCGTACGTTCCCCACTCGTTGAAGAACGACTGGACCTTCTCCTGGAATTTTTCGTCCGCGAAGTAGCCCTTCAGCTTGTCGAAGTACTCCTTCCAGAGCTCGAACCAGGCGTACCACTTGTCGGCGGCGCCTTCGTACCACTGCGCGATGATCTTCTGGGTCTCCTCCCAGTTTTCGAACGCGGAGCGTGCGATGTCCTTCACGGAGTCGGGAATCTCGATCTCTTCAATGCCCGTGCAGCCGTCGAACGCGTGCGCTCCGATGAACCTGAGCGTGTCGGGAAGCTCGACCTCCTCAACGGTCGAAAGATTCTTGAATGCGCCCGTTCCGAGCGAGTCGATGCCTTCGTTAACAACTATTTTTTTGATTAAACCCTTTGCCTCGATCGGTTCGTCGATCGCGCCGGTGCCGGAAACGGTGAGCGTGCCGTCGTCGAGAATCCACTCCGCGTCGTCACCGCACGTGCCGGTTTCAATGACCTTTTTGGGCGCGCATCCGAACGAAAAAACGACTAAAATAGTCGCCGCGAGCATCAGAGAGGCGATTTTTGCGATATTTTTCATGGTGTTTAACCTCCTTCTTCAGAATTCAAATCGAAAATGATTATTTAAAGTCAAAAAGTCCGTAACTGACGGTTTTCGCTTAATTATAGCACATTTCGGGGAGTTTGCAATATTCTCGTTAGGCAAAAGCGTCCGGAACGTCCGGAAGCGCGGACGGAGAAGCGCGGACGGAAAAGCCGCAGGAATTGCTTTCAAGTGAGTTTTCAAGTGAGTTTTCAAGTGAGTGCCGGATTCTTTCATTTTCTTTCATTTTTGAATTTTTGAATTGAAAAAAAGGACGGCTCATAGTATAATTAAGTGACCGATTTACACTGCAAAGGAACCAACCGTATATTTTATGCGAATATGAAAATGGCCGCGGGACCGTGGGCGAAAAGTAAACTTAAAAGGTCCGGGCCGGGAGGGAACGTTTTATGACAAGATTGTATGATTTGACAACCGAGAAACTGACGAGAGCCGTCGGCATCGACGTGTGCTGGCCGCGTTTCGGATGGAAGATCGCCTCGGGAGCGAGCAACGTGGTCCAGAAGTCTTATTGGATCGAAGTTCGCGACGAAGACGGCGAGGTCGTCTGGGACACGGGACGCGTAGAGAGCTCCGAGAACTGGGAAATTTACGACGGCGACGACCTGGAGATCGCTTCGGACTACGTCTGGACAATCAAGGTCGAGATGTCGGACGGCACTTCCGCGGAGGCTGACGGATACTTTTCGACAGGCCTTATGGACGAGGCGGAGGACCTCGGCGCGAAGTGGATCACGCTGCCTCACAAGGAGTGCTACACAAGGCTCACGGTGCCCGCGTTCAGAAAAGAGTTTGAGATCGACGACACGGTCAAAAACGTAAAAATGTTTACATCCGGCGGCGGCGTTTATGAAGCGTACGTCAACGGCAGGGAGGTTTACGACACCGATCCCACCGGCGGCACCCACTCGTTCGTGCTGAAGCCCGGCTTCACCGAGCCGACAAAAAGAAGATTTTACAACAGCTACAACATCACACCGATGTGCAAAGAGGGCGTGAACGCGGTATCCGCCGTTGTGGGCAGCGGCTGGTATTCGGACAGGATCGGCTCCCGCGGCGACTTCCCGATGTTCCTGTGCGTGATCCTGATCGAGAGAAAGGACGGCACGCAGGAGATCGTCACTACAGGTTCTGACTGGAAGGTATCCGCGGAGAATCCGGTCGTCGCGGCATCGATCTGGGACGGCGAGGATTTCGACGCGAGAATTCCGCAGGACTACATGTACCCGGGCTTCGACGACTCCGCTTGGGAGGACGCCAACGAGAGCGACTTCTTCTCGGGTGAGCTTGAGTCGTGGCACGGCGAGCCCGTTTCCGACAGAGACGACCTTTTGAGGCGCCCGGTACAGATATATACGTTTAAGGGCGCCAAGGGAGCGAAGCCGGCGAGCGCGGAGGGCGCGCGAGACGGCGAAGCGGGCGTTATCGACAACAAAAAAGAGTTCAAGGGCCCGGGCTTCACGCTGAAGAAGGGCGCCACCGCGGTGGTGGACTTCGGTCAGAACGCCGCCGGCCGCGAGTGGTTTATGGTCAAAGGAAAGGCCGGAACGGTCGTCACGGTCCGCCACGGCGAGATGCTCAACGACAGAAACGGTGAGAGATTGCGCGGCAACGACGGCCCCGCGGGAAGCGTATACCTCGAAAATATGAGGTCCGCGCGCGCCGCGACGACGTATATTATCGGAAAGGACGGCAAGTCCGAGGAGTTTGAACCTGTTCACACCTTCTACGGCTTCAGGTACGTCCAGATTACCGCGACCGACGAGGTCGTTTTCGAGGACATCGCGGCGAAAACCGTTACAAGCGTAGGCTACGACAGCGGCGAGCTCGAGACGGGCGACGCGCTTGTCAACAAGCTGTTCCTGAACGGCAGGTGGGGAATGTACTCGAACTACGTGAGCATTCCGACAGACTGCCCGCAGCGCGACGAGAGACTCGGCTGGACCGCGGATACGCAGGTATTCACGCCGGCGGCGCAGTACTATTCGACAGCCGCGCAGTCGTTCCTCGAAAAGTGGATGACGGACATGCGCGACACGCAGGGCGTCGACGGCTCGTATCCGAGCGTTGCTCCGGGAGGACCTTGGGTGCTCGGAATGGGCTGTATGGGCTGGGCCGACGCGGGCATTCTCGTTCCCTACTACGTCTGGAAAAACTCGGGCGATACGACCATTATCGAGGAGAACTACCACTCGATGAAGCTCTACATGGATTACTTCCTGTTCTCGAAGGGCACCGCGGGACCGGTTCCGGCTTACGGCGACTGGCTCTCGTTCGAGCCCAACAGCCAGGAGCTCCAGGTGTACCTCGGCGTGTGCTACTACGCGTGGGACGCTATGATTATGTCGGAAATGGCAGACGCGACCGGAAGACCGGACGACGCGAGACACTACGCGGAAGTCTACGGAAAGCAGAAGAAATTCTTCATCGAGACGTACGTCAACGAGGACGGAACGGTCAAGCTCACGCAGCAGACGGCCGCGCTCTTCGCGCTCAAGCTGAGGCTCCTTCCCGACGAAAAGTCGTACGAGGCCGTCAAAAAGCAGCTTATGGACAACTTCGCGGACAAGGAAAACCGCCTCCAGACAGGCTTCCTTGGCACGAGCATTCTGCTTCCGACGCTTTCCGAATACGGCTTCAACGACATGGCCTACACGCTCCTTCTTCAGGACAAAATGCCGTCCTGGCTCTACTCGGTCAAGGCAGGCGCCACGACGGTCTGGGAGCGCTGGAACAGCTACTCGCTCGAAAACGGTTTCGGCGACGTGGGCATGAACTCGTTCAACCACTACGCTTACGGCTGTGTTTCCGAGTGGATGTTCGCGTACATGGCGGGCATCAGGCCTGAGACGGCCGGCTTTGCCGAGTTCGTGCTCGCGCCGGTTCCCGACAGAAGGATCGGCTACTGCAAGGCTTCCTACAACTCCTCGAACGGACTCATCCGCTCCTACTGGAGATACGAGGGCGACGAGATCGTCTACGAGTGCGAGGTTCCGGCCAACACGTCGGCGACGCTTGTAATGCCTGTATCGGGCGTGAAGATGCACCTTGGCAGCGGCTCGTATACCTTCAGGGTCAAGGCAGAGTAAGAAGATTTGATTGTTTTGGTTCCGCCGGCGCCGCGGGCGCCGGCGGAAACCTTTTATAAAACGGAGTTTTTTATGGAATTAAAGAACCTTTTGGACGAATTTGAGGCAAACGAAAAGACAAAGGCGGCGCTCGGCCACGCGATGGGCGTTCTGTACTACGACGGCAACACGGTGGCGCCGAAAAAGTCGGACGCCGTCCGCGGAGAGACCGTCGGCGAGCTGTCGAGAATGATGTACGAGCTGACCTCGGGGCCGGAGGCGGTCGCAAGGCTTAAACAGCTGATCGCGGTAAAGGACTCTCTTGACGCTGTCACGAGGCGCAGAGTCGAGCTTCTGGAGCGCGAATTCGAGGAAATTTCGTGCATTCCGGTCGACGAGTACATCGAGTTCGTGAAGCTGAAAACGCGCGCGATGAACGTCTGGAAAGAGGCAAAGGAAAAAAATGATTACGCGCTTTTCGAGCCGTACCTCAAAAAGCTTTTCGCGACGGAAAGAAGGTTCGCGCTTTTGAGGAGCCCTGACAGCGATCCGTACGAGACGCTTCTGAACGGCTTCGAAAGGGGACTGACGGTCAAAACCTGCGACAACTTTTTCGCCTGCCTTAAAGAACGGCTTGTTCCGCTCGCGGCGAAGGCTGCCGAAAAGAGCCGTTCTACAGACGATTCCGCGATCACGTGCGAGTACCCTGTGGCGCTGCAGCGCGAGTTTTCGGACTACCTTATGGACGTGATCGGCCTTGACAGGGACAGGTGCGTTATCGGCGAGACCGAGCATCCTTTCACGACAGGGTTCACGAAAAACGACGTCAGGATCACGACGCACTACTACGAAAACATGCCTGCCGCTTCGATGTACTCGGTCGTTCACGAGGGCGGCCACGCTCTCTACGAGCTGGGCATCGCGGACGAACTGACAGGAACGAACGCCGGCAGCGGAGTGTCGATGGCGATCCACGAGAGCCAGTCGCGCTTTTACGAAAACATCATCGGCCGTTCGCAGGCGTTCTGCGAGCTGATTTTCCCCTGGATGAAGGAGAAATTCGCGCCGCGCCTGGACGGTGAGACTCCTTTGTCGTTCTGGAAAATGGTCACCAAGGTCGAGCCTTCTCTCAAGAGGACCGAGGCGGACGAGGTGACGTACTGCCTGCACATTATGGTGCGCTACGAGCTCGAAAAGCGCCTTATCGCGGGCGAACTCGACACGAAGGACCTTCCCGCCGAGTGGAACCGCCTTTACAAGGAGTACCTCGGAATCGACGTGCCTTCGGACAGCGAGGGCGTGCTCCAGGATATGCACTGGGCTGACGCGTACATAGGTTATTTTCCGTCTTACGCGATCGGTTCGGCGTACGGTGCGCAGTACCTTCGCGAGATGATGAAGGAGTTCGACGTCTGGGAGTGCGTCAGGAGCGGCAACATCGCGAAGATCAACGCCTGGCTCGAAAATAAGATCTGGCGCTTCGGAAAAATGAGAGACCCGGGCGAGCTGTTCGAGAGCATCTGCGGACCGCTTGACCCGACCGTGTTCACGGACTATCTGGAGAAAAAATACTGCTGAAGAGTAAGCTTCCGCCCGGCATGCGAAAACGCCGGAAAACGGCGGAAAATACCGCAAAACAACGAAAAAGGACCGGAAATGCTCGAAATAACCGCCTTCAAAGACGAATACGCGCAGATCGCCGCCGGCGCGGGACTGACCCCGGGCGACATCAAAATATTCGCGGTTACCGATCTTGATCCCGACGCACGCACCGGGGTCTGCCTTGTCTGCGCCACGGAAAGCGGAATCACGGCGGTAAGCGGCAGGTGGGTCATCGAAAAATCGCGCGATCTGAGGCGGGCTCCTTCGAGAACGTTCGCGGTTTCAAACGCGGTGGAAATCGACTATAAAAACGTGAAGGCGCTGAGAGCCGAGGAAATGCTCTCGACCGCGAGAATAATCGCGGAGACGGAGCGGGGCGATATGGCGGTCGCGGCGGGAACGTTCTCGTGCAGGACCGACATGATACTGTTCGTGAAATACTGCGAGCGTCTTATGAAAGGCGGGTCCGCGGAGGGCGATCCTGAGGATTTCGCGCCAGAGCTTTTCTGCCCCGTGTGCGGCAGGCGGTTCCCGGAGAATTCGAAAAAACACTGCCCGTACTGCTCGAGCGCAGCCGGTCTTATCGGCAAGTTCGCGTTTTTCGCGAAAAAGTACAAGTGGCGGATCGCGCTCATGCTCGCGCTGATGCTCCTCGTGAGCGGAATAGGCGTCGTCTCGCCTTATTTTTCGTCGGCGTTTTTCTACGACAAGGTGCTGACACCGGGCAACTCCTTCTACGGGAAGATACTGATGGTCGTGCTGATAGTCGCGGGCGTGGGGCTTTTGAACATTTTCGTCAACATGATCGCGAAGATACTTACCGCCAAAACGGCCGGGTTCCTCGTTTACGACCTGAAGGTCACCATTTTCGAGGCGATGAAGCGGCTCTCGCTCGACTTTTTCACCGGAAGGCAGACAGGCGGCATGATGACGCAGATAAACGAGGACGCGTCGAGCATACACTGGTTTTTCGTGGACGGACTGTCGTACTATGTCGTCAGCATATCACAGATAATTGTCGTTGCGGTCGTAATGTTCATGATGCAGCCGCTGCTCGCCGCTGTCTGTGTGACCGTTCTGCCGCTGTTCTTCTGGCTGGCGCTGAAGACGCTCAGAAAGCAGCACTACCTGCACTTTAAGAGGCACTCGGCGTCGAGAAAGTTCAACGCGAAGCTGACCGACTCGATGGGTTCGATCAAGGTCACGAAGGCGTTCGCGATGGAGGAGCAGGAGTGCGAGCGGTTCGACACCGTTACCCTGGGCGTTGCGGACGCGGCAAAAAGGATAAATATTTTCAGGCATTCGGCGCCGCCTGCCCTTCATCTGGTCATGTATCTGTCGACGCTTCTTGTCTGGGGCGTGGGCGGCTGGCTCACGATGAAAGGACAGATGACGTACGGCTTTTTCGCCGCGTTTATTTCATATTGCGGCATGCTCAACTCGCCTCTGTTTTCGCTCGCGGACATGATGGACTCTTTCGCGGACTGCGCGAACGCGATGCGCCGGCTGCTTGAGATCCACGACGCGGAGCCCGGGGTAAAGGAATCCGACAACCCGGTTGACAAGGACACGATAGAAGGAGAGATCGAGTTCCGGAACGTGTGCTTCTCGTACGAAAAGAACCGCCGGATCATCGACAACGTGTCGTTCAAGGTGGCGGCCGGCGAAAAGCTGGGCATCGTGGGGCATTCCGGGGCGGGAAAGAGCACGCTCGCGAACCTGCTTTTAAGGCTCTACGATACCGAGTCGGGAAGCGTTCTCATTGACGGAGTCGACGTAAAGGACATGAAAATGTCGGTGCTTCGCGACAACATAAGCATCGTATCGCAGGAGACGTACATTTTCGACGGAACGATTTTCGACAACATCGCCTACTCAAATCCCGATGCCTCCAGAAGCGAGGTCGTCGACGCGGCGAGAAAGGCCGGAGCGCACGAGTTCATCGTGAAGCTTGAGGACGGCTACCAGACAAAGGTCGGCGCGGGCGGCATGGGCCTTTCGGGGGGCGAGCGGCAGAGAATTTCGATTGCGCGCGCGATTTTGAAGAAGCCGAAAATCCTCGTTCTGGACGAGGCGACCGCCAGCATGGACACAAAGACGGAGCGGATGATCCAGATATCTCTCGACGAACTGTCGCGCGGGCGCACGACAATCACGATCGCGCACAGGCTGTCGACTCTCAGCGGGTCGGACAAGATCATAGTTATCGAAAAGGGGCGCCTCTACGAGGAGGGCACCGGCGCCGAACTGCTGGCACGGGACGGCATCTACAGGCGGCTGTACGTCATGCAGGTTGCCGCGATGAAGAATATTATTGAAGAGGACGGGTAAACGGACTGAAAAGCGGGCCGGCCTTAACGGCGGTCCGGAACGGCGGTCCGGAGGGGTGTGAGCGCATGGCTATTGGAGAAATCGAAAAAAACGAAGAGGAGTACGGGCGGTACGGAACAGGCCTTTTTGAGAGGCAGGCGCTTGAGGCGACACGCGTCAGGTACATAACGCCTGAAAACGCGTCGTTCGAGGACCGCGACGGCTGTCTTTTCATGTGCGAAAAGGGCGGCGGAGAAAGCGCGAAGGAGCAGAAACGCGTGATGCTCCACCTTCTTTTCCCCTACAGCTCGCGCAGGGAGCTCGTCAGCGTTCTGAACACCGAGCAGGACGAGATCGGGATAATTTCGGACATCGGGATATTCGACGGAGAGCAGCAAAAAGCGCTCGAAAAAGAGATTGCGAGGAAGTATTTTATCCGTAAAATAGTGAAAATCAACGAATTGAAGGAAAAGAACGGCATGACGATCTGGAAGGTCACCGACGCGGACGGCAACAGGCCGGAGTTTTCGCTGAAGGACACGTACGGGAGCATTTTCAGGGTGACGGACGAGCGGTTCGTCATTACCGACGCCGACGGAAACAGATTTGAGATCGAGGACATAAACAAGCTCGACGCGAAGAGCAGGAAAAAGATTGAGCTGTACATTTGATTTGTTTTTAAACGGAAGCGCCGCGGGCCCTTAATTGGGATTGATGCCCGCGGCGCGCCTGAGGGAGAAGAGACATAGCATGGGCGGTCAGACACGGCAGTCCGGCATTTCCGGGCGGGTCAAACCGAATAAGAAGAACCCTGACGCGGAACACGCTCTTAAAGTTGAGGAGAGAAAGCGGCGCCTTGAGGACGCGCTTCCTGAGCTTTCGGGAGTGTCTTTCGACGCGTGCGAGCTTTTCGACCTCGACCGTGACAACAGGGCGTGCGACGGCATTCTCGCGCTGGCGGGAGGCAGGGTTATAAGCGACGCGGTTTTCGCTGACGGCACGTCTGTGCGCGAGGTCTTTTACGTTGAAGACGTCGCTGTGGTTGTTATGCGGCGCGACTTCGGCGTTTTCGCCGGCGAGATTGTTCTCAAGGACGGCCGGACGGCTGTGCTTTGCCACACGACTCCGGAGTGCTCGCTGCGCGTGATCCCTGTTCTTAAAATGCTCGAAAACGTCGTAAACGGGACAGGGGACGCGCTGCCTTTCGGGGCGGCGGGAGGAACCGCTCCGGGAGGACAGAACTTCAGGCCGCGGAAAATCGCGGAAAATGCCGGAAAAACAGGGGAAATAAAGCCGGGCGACGCGCCCGGGAAATCTGTGGCGGGCGGAGAGAATGAAAACGGGAAAAAGAACCGGAAAAAAGAAGAACAAGCAGGCGCGGCGCCTCAGCCGCAGGGTGACGGTCCGAGGATATGCCCGAAATGCGGCAGACCGATAAGACCCGGCGCCTCAAGCTGCTCAAGGTGCTTCGACAAGAAAAAAGTATTCAAAAAACTTATCGAGCTCGCCGAACCGCACAAGACCGCCATCTTTTTTGTGGTCTTTTTCCAGTTCGTGCTTATGGGCATCAGCATGCTCACACCTGTGATCAACCGCCACCTCGTCGACGACTACGTCAAAAACGACGCCTCGGCAGGCCTTATCGCCGCCGACCCGGTGAAGGTGCTGATACCGTTCCTTGCGCTTATTCTGGGCATGCTCGCGTGCCGGATTGCGAACTGGGGCATCGGCTTCGTAAGGGGCTACATCTCCATGAAGGTCGGCATCGGAACCATCGTCGACATCAGGCGCAAGCTTTTCGCGAAGGTCCAGTCGCTCTCCGTTTCAAAGATCGAAAAACGCACGACAGGCGAGATCATGGTGACGATCTCAAGCGACGCCGGCCATATCCAGGGCTTCGTCAACAACTGGCTGCCGAATTTCTTCCAGCAGATAATCATGCTGCTCGTCATCAGTATCATAATGGTCTGCTATGACTGGCGGCTGCTCGTGATCTTCGCGCTTCCGCTTCCGGTAACGGCGGCGGCAATCGTCGCGTTCCACAAACGCACCAGAACTCTCATGGGCAGGCAGCGCGAGGCTTCGTCCGAGACCACGGCGGCGCTTCACGACATTCTCTCGGGAATCAGGGTCGTCAAGGCGTACGGAACCGAGGAACGCGAGAACAAACGCTACAAAAAAGCCGCCGGCCGCGAGCGCGACATTTCCGTCGAGACCGAAATCCTGCTCGCGAAGCTGTCGCCGTTCATCCGTTTCGGCCTGACTGTCGGAAACTACTTTTTGCTCTATTATACGGGAAAAATGATCCTCAACGGCACGCTCACCGTCGGCCAGTGCACGATGTTCGCGGCGTATGTCGGAATGATCTACGAGCCTCTCGGCTGGCTCGCGAACTTCCCTTCTCAGATGCTGCGCGTGCTCACGTCCGCCAACAGGATTTTCGACCTTCTGGACGAGCAGGCCGAGTCGAAGAGCGAGAACGGGACCGTCCGCAGGATCGAGGGCAACATCAAGTTCGAAAACGTCAGCTTCGGCTACGAGAGCACGAAAACAGTTCTCAAAAACATCAACCTCGAGATCAAACCCGGCGAGATGATAGGCCTCGTGGGGCGCTCCGGCGTCGGCAAGTCGACGTTCATAAACCTCGTGATGCGTCTTTACGACTGCGACAGCGGCAAGATCCTGGTCGACGGCGAGGACATCCGGAACTACGACACCGAGTGCCTGAGAAGCCAGCTCGGTGCGGTGCTGCAGGAAACGGTCCTTTCGAGCGCGTCGCTTTTCGACAATATCGCGTACTCCAAACCCGGCGCTACGGTCGCGGAGGTGATCGAGTGCAGCAAGGCGGCCGGCGTTCACGACTTCGCGGTGAAGCTTCCCGACGGCTACAATACGAAAATCGGCGAAAAGGGCTACACGCTTTCGGGCGGCGAACGGCAGAGGGTCGCCATCGCGAGGGCCATTTTGCGCGACCCGAGGATACTGATTCTGGACGAGGCGACTTCTTCTCTCGACACCGAGATGGAAAAGCAGATCCAGGACGCCATCGCCGAGCTTGTCAGGGACAGGACCACGATCGCGATCGCGCACAGGCTTTCGACCCTCAGGAACGCGGCGAAGATCATCGTTCTCGACGGCGGCAGGATCGTCGAAGCCGGCAGCCACAACGAACTCATGGCGAGGAAGGGGCTCTACTACGAGCTCGTTCTCGCGCAGCGCGGAGGGGCGGCGCCGGAGACCGCGAAGCAGCTTCTCGAAAACGGGTGAAAACGTGCCCGGGGCGGAACGCGTGCGAAAATAATTTTTTGTGAAATTTCAAATTTAATTCAATAATCAGGTGGTATAATTGATTCCGAAGGCCGGACAGGGCTTGAAAAACTGTCCCTGACAGTATATAATTCCTTGGAAACGCTAAGTTAATAGCTATTTTTTCGAGTGCGACCCCGAAGCTGTATGAAAATACTGCGAGAGGGAAGCTCTCGAAAAGCAAGCGGCAGAAAATTCGTCGTCAGACACCTTATAGGCTTACAGAACGGTTGAAACGAACGGACTGCAATCGTCGCACACAAGTGTTCTATCAGCCGCTTGCGTAAAGAGCATTAAATCAGCGTTTCCACTCTAAAAACGGAGCGTGTTTTATGGCCGGACGCAGTACGGATTTCACATACTCAAAAAACAACACGGGCGCCTTTAAAGTACCCGCCGAATACCGCGAAATGCTCGGGATCGGCACGGAGGCGGTCGCCGCGAAGGAAAAAAAGACAAAACGCAAGCCGACTTCCAACAAGAAGGGCGGCTTCAACTTCATGCGCCTTATCAGGATCGTCGCGTTCGTCGTCATGGTCGCGACTCTTGTCGTTTTGGGCGACAAGGTCTACCAGTACCTGCGCGACATCCAGTATTCCGACGCCCAGAACAAGAGCATCGCGATCAACGCCAAGGCGGCCTCGGCAGTCGAAAAACGCCCGACGCCTGTTTACCCCGAGTTTGAGGGCACCAAGATCAACACGGTCCGCTTCGACTACCCGCAGGTTTGCGACAAGGAGAGCCTTGAGCAGTTCACGCTCGCGTACCCCGACTTTTCGTTCTGGCTCTACATCGAAAACACTACGATCAACTATCCGGTCGCCCAGGCTCCCGACAACGAGTTCTACCTGCACAGGAACCTCGACGGCGACACCAACATCTCGGGAACGCTCTTCCTCGACTACCGCTGCGACGTGAAGACGCTCAAGGGCCACAACATCATTTACGGCCACAATATGCAGAACGGTACGATGTTCGGCCAGCTCAAAAACTACGCGTCGAAAAGCTACTACGACGACCACTCGTTCATCTACACCTACACGGCGGACTCGGTGACCGTTTGGAAGATCTTTTCGGCGTACGAGACGGACACGAATAACTACTATATCCAGACGGCTTTCGGCGGCAACGCGGCGTACCAGGACTTCCTGACGAAGCTCAAGAATGACGCGGCGTACGACACGGGCGTGGAGGTCAACTACACGAACGATATTCTGACGCTGTCGACGTGCCACTATTACACAAGTGCCATCGGCCGGTTCGTGGTGCATGCTGTCAAAATCGGCAGATTTTCGGCTGTTTACGCAATTTGCACGAGGGTTAAAAAGAATAAGGTGTCTTCGACGGATCGCTGTGCAAATTGCTTTTCGCGGACGGACCTCTCGCAGTACCCTTGTACAGCTTCGGGTCCGTACACGAAAAAACATCTCGAAACTTTGCTGTTCACGAAGAATTGCCGATTTTCGGCTCTTTACGCAAGACATCGCGCCAATTTATAGAAAAAGGTGTCTTCGACGGATTACTGCGATGACTTGCTTTTCTCGCGATTCCCTCTCGCAGTATCTGCATACAGCTTCGGAGAATCGCAAGAAAAAATAGCTCGAAACTTGGCAATTCTATAAAGCTATCAGATTTTCGGCTGTTTACGCAATTTGCACGAGGGTTAAAAAGAATAAGGTGTCTTCGACGGATCGCTGTGCAAATTGCTTTTCGCGGACGGACCTCTC
>CADAZX010000027.1 GCA_902792515.1 uncultured Ruminococcus sp. | reverse complement strand
GACCCCGAAGCCGCATTTTATGTTGCGGCCCTCACTTGACCGCTTCGCGGAATCGTTCATGCCGCCAACATAAAACTGCGGCGGCGATTATAAGGTAGAATCGCGTGCGTCTCGCGCGAGGGCGACTTTTAGCGGCCGCACTTTGCATCGCGCCCCTCACTTGACTGGGCAAAGCCCAGAATCGTTCGTGACGCCAATGCAAAGCTGCGGCGTCGTTGAATTAAGGTAAGTGCGGTTGCTAAACCGGAGACCAAGCGGAGACACACGCGGGTCCGCGCAAAGCAAGCGGTAGGCAATCGTCGTTAGACACCATACTGTCCCGGGAAGTCGGAAGAATCTACGAACCTCGAACAAATTCCTCATACGAAGCTCGTTTATTATCTGCCGCTTGCGTAAAGAGCATTAAATCAGCGTTTACTAATTTTCTTAATAAATTCCCGGACCCCGGACACTCCGACGTACCTGTCCTCGCCGACGATGAGCGTGGGCGCGTTGCGAAGGCCGAGCTTCTGCGCCAGCTCGCGCTCGTCCTCAACGTAGAGCTTCTCGAACTCGATTCCGTTCTCCTGAAGCATCTTCGAGGCGGCCATGCAGTTCGGGCACGTCTTGGTCGCGAACATCACGATCTTGTCTCCGGAAAGAGCCTCTGCCCCTGTAGCAGTTGCTTTCTCGGGTTCTTTCTTAGGATCTCTTTCCGGAGCTTTTTCGGGTGTATCCTCGCACGCCGGTTTTTCCGCGTTTTTCTCTTCCCTGTATTTCGCCATATCACCGTCGGCAATCGCCCCGAGCACGTTGTAGACCTTGCGGTCTTTGAACTCCTGCGCTTTGCCGTCGTTGAAGTTTTGAACAGGTCTGTAGTAGCCGGTTATGCGGCTGTAGACCTCTGTCGGTTTTCCGCAAATCGGGCAGGTGTACTTCTCGCCGACAATGTAGCCGTGCGTTTTGCAGACGGAGTACGTCGGGGAGAGCGTATAGTAAGGAAGCTTGTAGTTTTCCGCAATTTTCCTGACAAGGTTTGCCGCGGCCTGCCAGTCGGGAAGCTTCTCGCCCAGGAAGGCGTGGAAAACGGTTCCGCTGGTGTAGAGCGTCTGCAGTTCGTCCTGAATGTCGAGCGCAGCGAAAATGTCATCGGTGAAACCGACGGGAAGGTGCGAGCTGTTCGTGTAATAGGGCGTTCCGCAGTTTTTGCTGCTGGCAGTGATAATGTCGGGATATCTTGCGACGTCGTGCTTTGCGAAGCGGTAGGCGGTCGACTCGGCGGGAGTGGCCTCCAGGTTGTAGAGGTCGCCATACTCTTCCTGATAGTCGGAGAGGCGGTCTCTCATGTGGTTGAGTACCTTCTTCGTGAATTCCTGCGTTCTCGGGTCGGTCATGTCAGCCCTGATCCAGCGCGCGTTGAGGCCCGCCTCGTTCATGCCGACGAGTCCGATCGTCGAGAAGTGGTTTTCGAAAGTGCCGAGGTATCTCTTCGTGTACGGGTAGAGGCCCTCGTTGAGGAGCTTGGTGATGACGGTTCTCTTGACCTTGAGGGAGCGCGCGGCGATGTCCATGAGCCTGTCGAGGCGCGCGTAGAACTCGTCTTCATTTGCCGACAAATAGGCAATTCTGGGCATGTTGATCGTGACGACGCCGATGCTTCCCGTGCTCTCGCCCGAGCCGAAGAAACCGCCGGATTTCTTTCTGAGCTCACGCAGGTCGAGGCGCAGTCTGCAGCACATCGAACGGACGTCGGACGGCTCCATGTCGCTGTTGATGTAGTTCGAGAAGTAAGGCGTGCCGTACTTGCTCGTCATCTCGAAAAGGAGCTTGTTGTTTTCGGTCGGAGACCAGTCGAAATCGCGTGTAATGGAGTACGTCGGAATCGGGTACTGGAAACCGCGGCCGTTGGCGTCGCCCTCGATCATGATCTCGATGAACGCCTTGTTGACGATGTCCATTTCCTTCTGGACGTCCTTGTACTTGAAATCCATTTCCTTGCCGCCGACGATGCAGTTCTGCTCGGCGAGATCCGGGGGCACCACCCAGTCGAGGGTAATGTTGCTGAACGGAGCCTGCGTACCCCATCTGGAAGGAGTGTTGACGCCGAAAATGAAGGACTCGAGGCACTTTTTCACCTGGTCGTAGTCGAGGTTGTCGGTGCGTACGAAAGGCGCGAGGTACGTGTCAAAGGACGAAAACGCCTGAGCGCCGGCCCACTCGTTCTGCATGATGCCCAGGAAGTTGACCATCTGGTTGCAGAGCGTGGCGAGGTGCTTCGCGGGAGCGGAAGTGATCTTGCCGGGAACGCCGCCGAGACCTTCCTGAATGAGCTGCTTGAGCGACCAGCCCGCGCAGTAACCCGTGAGCATGGAAAGGTCGTGGAGATGGATATCCGCATTCCTGTGTGCGTCCGCAATCTCCTGATCGTAAACCTCGGAGAGCCAGTAGTTGGCGGTGATCGCGCCGGAGTTGCTCAGAATGAGACCGCCCACGGAATACGTAACCGTCGCGTTTTCCTTAACGCGCCAGTCGTTGACCTTGAGATAGTCGTCTACGATCGACTTGTAGTCGACGAGCGTGGACTTTACGTTCCTCAGTTTCGCGCGCTGGCGGCGGTAGAGAATGAACGCTTTTGCGACGTCCGCGTAACCCGCTTTGATCAAGACGTTCTCGACGCTGTCCTGGATGTCCTCCACCGAGATCAGATCATCTTTTATCTTCGGTATGAAATCCGCTGTGACTTTCAGCGCGAGGAAATCTATAATGCTCGAGTTAGTGTTCGTCTCGCAAGCTTCAAAGGCCGACGTGATCGCGGCGGTTATCTTGCTGATGTCAAAATCGACGATTTTATTGTTTCTTTTTTTAACTCTGTACATGTGTGGCGTTTCCTCCAAAATGTGATTCGGATGGATTATATCACCGCCGGACATACGTGTCAATAGGCAATTACTACATTTTGAAAAAAAATCGAACTTTTCCGAAAAAAAACACAAGATATAGTTTTAGCGGGATTTTTCCGGCCGCGCCGTGCGAAACGGAAAATGGCGGAAAATGCCGAAAAATCGCGGAAAATCAAGGTTCCTTCCCGTGCCCGCACGCGTACCGGTTTTTCACTTTTCCCGCAGAAGAAGGCAAAAAAACCGCGCCGTCCCCGTCGTCCGTGAACTATTTTTGAAATTACCACATCTTGTGGCAGAAAAAACGCGGGCGCCCCGGAATTTCCGGTGCGCCCTTTTCGCAACCCATAATATTATTAGCCAAAGCCTCAGAGGCCCCTGATTCCCGTTCCCGGCACCAGTTTTTTTGCCGCAGCCAGAATCTCCTCCGCCTCCGTCTGCGAAAACGCCTCGAAGCCCGCGCCGGCCCCGTCTCCGCCTCTGTTCGCCAGAACGTCGCCCGAGTCAACGTACATCTGCAGAAAATAGTTCGCGTCCGGCCCGATCCAGCGGCAGATCGCTTCGACGTCGGGCAGCGTGTGGAGACCCTTCACGATAGTCGTTCTGAACTCGTACGGAACGCCCGACCCTTTAATTATTTCAATACTCTTGGAGAAAGGTTCTGTCGCGATTCCCGGAATGCCTGCCGCGTCGCCGTATTTTTCGGGCGAGTGCTTGACGTCCATAGCGACGTAGTCGACCAGCCCTGCCTCCAGAACGTACTTCAGCCTGTCGGGCAGAAACCCGTTCGTGTCAAGCTTCACCAAAAAGCCACGGTCTTTTACGCCCGCCATGAAGCCCGCCAGCTCGCGGTGGAGAAGCGGCTCGCCGCCCGTTATCGCGACTCCGTCAAGAAGCCCCCTGCGCTTCGCGAGCAGCGCGAAAACGTCCTCCTCGTCAATATTCCCCTCCTCGGTGAACGTAAATCCGCCGTTTTCATTGTTTTCGCTGCCCGGGTCGCCGACCACGAGGCTCGCGTTGTGGCAGAACGGGCACCTCAGGTTGCAGCCGCACGTGAACACGGTTGCCGCGGTTTTTCCCGGAAAATCGAGAAGCGTCAGTTTTTGAATAGCCTTGAATTTCATTTTTGTCTCCGTTGTTTTCGCGTTTTTCCGCGTTATTTCTTCATTTTCCGGATGCGGACGGCGCCGGCCTTTCGGCAAAAGGAAAGGGCTTTAAAACTTTAAACCAGCTTCACGGCAGCGTCAAGCACCTCGCCGATCTTTCCACGGGAAATGACCGTCGCGATCCTGTCGTAGGAGGTCGCCTCACGGTTGATGAGGACCGAATTGTCGCCGCGAAAATACTGCACGAACGAGCTCGCGGGGTAAACGGCCAGCGACGTTCCGCCGATGATCAGAAGGTCGGCGTTGTAGATCGCGTCGACCGCGCCCTCGATAACGTCTCCGTCGAGCGACTCCTCGTAAAGCGTGACGTCGGGTTTGATCAGCCCGCCGCATTCGGGGCACTTAGGGACGCCTGTCGCGTTTTTGCCGCCGCCGAAAACGTCGTCAAACGAGTACGCGCGGCGGCATTTCATGCAGTGGTAGCGGGAAATGGTTCCGTGGAGTTCGAAAACGTTCCTGCTGCCGGCTTTCTGGTGGAGGCCGTCGATGTTCTGGGTGACCACCGCGGACAGCCTTCCGTCCCGCTCCAGCTTCGCGAGCGCGAGGTGAGCCTTGTTGGGCTTGATCTTGTCGCAGTCGGTCACGAAGTATTTCCGGTAAAAATCGTAAAAAACGTCCGTGTTGCGCATGAAAAACGAATGGCTCAGGATCGTCTCGGGCGAGACCTTGTACTCCTTCACGGTGTTGTAAAGGCCGTCCTCGCTCCTGTAGTCCTTGACTCCGCTCTCTGTCGACACGCCTGCGCCGCCAAAAAAGACGATTCTATGCGATTTTCTGATGAGGTCGGCGATTTTGTCGGCGTTTTCGGGCAAAAATCCGCCCGCGTTGCTTCTTGAACTGTCCACTGCGTGCACCTCCGTTTTATCTGTAGCCGTCAGCGCGGTTATTTCCGGAAAAAGGCCGGATTTCCGGGAAATGTCCCGGGTGGGCCCCCCTGATTAAGTTTACCATTTCCCCGCCCATTTTTCAACGCGTTAGAACGTTTTCGCACGCGCCTCCCGCGGTTCACCGCGTTTTCGCCGCCTCTCTCCATCGTTTTCGCCGCTTTTCTTAACCGTTCCCGCCGCCCAGGGCCGGTCGCAAAGCCGTTTTTTTCCTTAAAATAGCCTGTAACCCTTGAAAGCGGGCGCGTCGCGTGGTATAATAAAACCGAAAAACCGGCGGCAAAACCGCTTCAAGGAGGACAATATGATTTGCAAAAATTGCGGAGCGGAAGTCTCCGATAATGCGATATTCTGCAACAACTGCGGCACGAAAATCGAAAAAGAGATTCAGGAGGCCGTAGAGACCGCCTCCGTCGCAGGCGCGGCAGCAGAGGAAAAAATCGAGGAAACCGTGGCCGGCGCCGCGGAGACCGTTCAGGAAACCGTTCAGGAGACCATAAACGAGGCCGGGAACAAGATCGAGGCGGAGGCTGAAAAGGTCGAGGAAGTGAAGACGGAAGCCGAAAAAGAGGCCGACAAGATCAACGAGGCGACAGTCGCGGCAGCGGCGGCGGCAACGGCAGCAGCACGTTCGATTCAGGAGACACGCCCCGCGGAAACAGGCTACGGCGAGGGTTACCGCCAGGGATATCAGCAGGGTTACCGGCAGGCGGCGGCACAGCCCCAGCAGCCCGTGAGGCAGCAGCCGGTCTACCAGCAGCCCCAGCAGCAGGTTCACTACGTTCCCGTTCAGCAGCCCCAGCCCGCTCAGAAGAAGCTCACCAAAAACGACCTTCCTCCCGAGTTCAAACCGATCGGCGCATGGACGTACTTCTGGCTCGGCGTTCTGTATTCGATTCCGGTCGTCGGATTCATCTTCCTGCTCGTCCACACGTTCGGCGCAAAGAACGTCAACGTGAAGAGCTTCGCGCGCTCGCACTGGATTCCGGTGCTGCTCTACGCGATCCTCACGCTGGTTCTGATCATTCTCGGACTCATTTTCGGTCTCGGCGCTTACAGAAGCGGCGCGCTCCAGTCGTTCCTTGAGAGCGTCCGTAACTGGCTGGCGAGCATTCCCAAGCCTTGACGCATAAACACGATTAGGGCCGTGTATCTTGCGGCCGCGCAGAAACGCTCCGTTTTCCTCACCGGAAGGCGGGGCGTTCTTTTCGTTTAGATTTTTATATCAGCCCGGCTTGCCATGCCGCATGCCGGGAATAATATTTCCCACAGCCTCGGGAAATATTTTTTTGCCTCCCGCCGTCTTGAAATTTCGGCGGCGCGATAGTACAATAACATAGCGCGTGCGGGCTTCGTTTCCGGACGGTCCGCGTCGCGAAAACGCGAAAAGGCTAACCGCAAAAACGTGAACGTATTAAAGCGAAAACACGCGCCAAAACCTTAAAACCCGCCGTAAACGGCAGCCGGACAGGTGACATTATGAAAAAACGCACTACGACCCAGGTTTCCCGCGAGGAAATGGAGAAGCAAGCATATTTTTCCCGCTGCATCGCGGAGAAAAACGCGACTTTCGCGGCCGGAAAAGGCCGGAAGCCGGTTGCTTTCGTGCGCACTTTCGGGTGCCAGATGAACGAGCACGACTCGGAAAAAATAGCCGGAATGCTTGAAATGATGGGATTCGAGACGGGGACGGGATTCGAAGGCGCAGATTTGATCGTCATCAACACGTGCTGCGTCCGCGAAAACGCGGAGGAGAAGGTTTTCGGCCATCTCGGCGCGCTGAAAGGGCTGAAACGCGAAAACCCGGACCTCATTATAGCGGTCTGCGGGTGCATGACCGAGCAGCCGCACATCGTCGAGGAGATTCGCAAAACGTACCGGCACGTTGACCTCGTTTTCGGAACGCACAGTCTGCACGTGATGCCGGAGCTGCTCTGGCGGGTAATCGACGGTAAAACGCGTGTTTTCGAAATTTCCAAAACCGACACCGAGGTCGCGGAAAACGTGCCTGTCAAGCGGAACGGGAGCGTTCACGCGTGGGTCACGATCATGTACGGGTGCGACAATTTTTGCACGTACTGCATCGTTCCTTATGTGCGCGGGCGCGAGCGGAGCAGGCAGCCGGCGGCGATTGTCGAAGAGATAAAGGGCCTCGCGGAGGCGGGTTACAAAGAGGTGACGCTCCTCGGGCAGAACGTGAACTCGTACGGAAAGGACCTTCCCGAACCGGTCACCTTCGCGGAGCTGCTCGACACAATCTGCGAAAACACCGTAATCGAGCGGATAAGGTTCATGACGTCGCATCCGAAGGACATTTCCGACGAATTGATAGACGTTATGGCGGCCAGACCGGCTGTTTGCAGGCAGCTCCACCTTCCGGTGCAGAGCGGGTCGACCAACCTTCTCCGGCGCATGAACCGCCACTACACGCGCGAGCAGTACCTCGAACGCGTCAGAAAAGTCCGCGAGAAAATGCCTGACGTCGCGCTCACGACCGACATTATCGTCGGCTTCCCGGGTGAGACTGAGGAGAACTTCGAGGACACGCTTTCCCTTGTTGAGGAAGTCAGGTTCGACCAGGCGTACACGTTCATCTACTCGCGCCGCGTCGGTACTCCCGCTGCCGCCTACCCCGATCAGGTTCCGGACGACGTCGTGAAGGACCGCTTCGAGCGCCTTCTCGCCCTCCAGAACCGCATTTCCCGCGAGATCAACGACGGCTTCCTCGGGGCGACGGTCGACGTTTTGTGCGACGGTCTCAGCAAAACGAACTCCGAACGCTACACGGGCCGCACTGAGGGCAACAAAATCGTGAATTTCACCGCCTCAAAGGACCACACCGGAGAGACAGTCAAGGTAAAAATCGACTCGGTTCAGACGTGGTCGCTCGAAGGCGCCGCGGTAGAAGATTGAACGCCGGCATTCAGTAATATGGAAAAAAAGATTATTAAAAAAGAAAACTCACGGCGCGGGCGGCTTTCCGGAAAACAGGCGAAAAAACTTCCCGTAAAGCAGGCGAAAAAACTTCCCGCGGTCAACGACGCGAAGGATCTCGAAAAGATCGAGTGCTTCCTTTTCGACATGGACGGCACACTCTACCTCGGCAACGACCGCCTCGACGGCGCCAAGGAGCTCATCGACCTTCTGCGCGCGCAGGGCAAAAAAGTGCTCTACATCACGAACAATTCGTCCCGCGTGCCCTCGCAGTACGTCGAAAAGCTTGCGAAAATGGACATTTCCGCGACTGTGGACGACTTTTTCACGTCTGCCGACGCGATCGTCTACCTTCTCAACAAGACGTCCCCCGGCGCGAAAATATACGTTGTCGGCACGCCCGGCTTCGAAAATTTCATGGCGGACAGGGGGTTCAAGCTCGTTCGCGGCTACGAGACCGACCCGGACAAGAGGCCGGAGTTCGTTGTGCTCGGGTTTGACACGACGCTCACCTACGAAAAGCTCCGCATAATGTGCGACTACCTCGTCGACGGCGTCCGCTACGTGGCCACCCACCCGGACATGGTCTGCCCCGCGGAAGGCCACCGGTTCATTCCCGACGCAGGCTCGATTATGCTCATGATCGAAGGCGCCACCGGCCGCAAACCGGAGCTGATCGCGGGCAAACCGAACGCTACGATGATCAACATTCTTTGCGAAAAGCTCGGCGTTCCGAAGGACCGTACGGCGGTTGTCGGCGACAGGCTCAACACGGACATAATGTCCGGCATCAACGCCGGCTCGAAAACGATTTGCGTGCTCTCGGGCGAGACAAGCCTCGAGATGCTCAAAAAATCAGACGTGAGGCCGGATTACGTTTTCGACAGCGTGCTCGATATCTACAGGGCGCTCAGGTGAAGTTGCCTTTCCGCTTTTTTCGCTGATTTTCTCTCATTTCAGGAGGATTCTATGTTCAAGATCGGCTGCCATCTCTCAAGTTCGAAAGGCTACGTACACATGGTTGAGGAGACGCTCTCCATCGGCGGCACCACGTTCCAGTTTTTTACGCGCAACCCGAGGGGCGGCGCCGCGAAGCCGGTCGACACCGACGACATCGGGCGCTACAACAAGACCGCCTCCGAAAACGGTATCCGCGAGATCATCGCCCACGCACCGTACACAATGAACCCGTGCGCCGCGACCGAAAACCTTCGCGAGTTTTCCCTCAACACAATGACGGACGACCTCGCGCGCCTCAGCCTGACGCCCGGCGCGCTTTACAACTTCCACCCCGGCTCCCACGTCGGCCAGGGCGCCGACGCCGCGATCGAACTCATTGCAGGCCTTCTTGACAAGCTACTTGAGGCGGACGCAGGAAACACGACCCCGGTGCTCCTGGAGACAATGGCAGGAAAAGGCAGCGAAGTCGGCTCTAAATTCGAAGAGCTTCGCCGGATCATCGACCTTGTAGCGGACTCATCAAGACTCGGCGTCTGCCTTGACACGTGTCACGTTTACGACGCCGGCTACGACATCGTGAACGACCTTGACGGCGTGCTCGGGGAATTCGACCGCGTCATCGGCATCGGAAGGCTGAAAGCGGTCCACCTCAACGACAGCAAGAACCCGTTCTGCTCTCACAAGGACCGCCACGAGAAGATCGGGCAGGGTTCGATCGGCATTGATGCTTTTGCGAAAATAATCAACCACCCGGCTCTGCGCGACCTCCCGTTCTGCCTCGAGACGCCTCACGAGGACATCTCCGGTTACGCCGGCGAGATTGCCCTGCTAAAGAGCCTCAGGAACGAATGACCGGGAATTCTCCGGCTGCCGCCGTGTATGTGCGGCCGCTTCCCAAAAGGATTTAAAAGCCGGCGGCGCCTTACGTAATGCGCGCCGCCGGCTTTTCCCTATTTTCAGGAAAAAAACAAGCCCGCCCCGAACCTATGATTGCAAGCGGGGCGGGCTTTTCGTTTACCCATTAAAAGTATTCTTTAAGGATTATCTCCGCCGGAACCGTTGGGATCCGGATCGGGCTCGCCGCCTGTCGGTTCCGCGCCGCCGGTCGGTTCTTCTGTAGGCTCCTCCGTGGGCTCGGAAGTATGCTCGGAAGTAGGCTCCTCCGTGGGCTCCTCGGTAGGTTCCTCGGTGGGCTCTTCAGTCGGTTCCTCGGTGGGTTCTTCGGTAGGCTCCTCTGTAGTCTCCTCAGTGGGCTCTTCTGTAGGCTCTTCGGTCGGTTCCTCAGTCGGCTCCTCGGTGGGCTCTTCGGTCGGCGCTTCGGTCTCGACGGGGATCACGCCCTCGCCCGTTTTCTCGTACGTTACCGTGCCGAGGTACTGCTCGATGCCGCCCTGCGTTCTTGCGACTCTGTACTTGTAGACCGTGCCGGTGTTTTCACTGTTGAGGCCGGATTCGATAAGCGAGCTGGAGAGCGTGATGGCGCCTTCGCCCGTATCCGGTCCGTCGATCGTCACCTCGACCGTGTCGCCGACGTAGGCCGCGCTGATCCTGACGGGAGCGTTTTTGGAGTTCTTTATAACGAGGTCGAAGTTGCCGCCGGTTGTCGAGACGTAGGCGTCGAAGCCGGAAATTCCGTAGTTCGGGTAGAACTCGTTGTTCCAGACTCTCGGCACGTCAAGGCCTGACCTCAGCGCACACTCGTAAAGCGCGGTCGCGAACTGCGAAACGCCGCCGCCCGAGACCTCTTTTCCGCCGTTGTTGACGTTTTCGTAGGCGATCTTGAACTTGTTCGCGCCGGAAATGCCGCCGAGCAGGTCGAGAACGCTGACCTCCTCGCCGCCGAACAGCTCAACCGTGTCGAAAAGCGAGCACGCCCTGGCCATGTTTTCGCCGCGGGTGTCTCTGCCGGAAGACGAGTCTTTGCTGTACGGGTCGACCGTGTTGCGGCTGATGACTCTGCCGAGTCTCGTGGAGTAGAGATCGCCGCTGAGCTTTGAGGCGGTAATTTCGGCCGTCACGTTGACGTAGCCGAGAAGGTAGTAGGGAATGTTCTCGCCGTTGTTGATGCGCGTGACTATCGCGTTGAGCGCGAGCGGGTCGAGCGTGCGGCCGGGAACGTCCGGGCTGACCTTGATAGGCGATTTGATCGTGTTGCCGTCGCGGTAGTACTCCGCGTTTACGGGCGGCAGGTACGTCGCGTCCATGATCTCGCTTGCGGTGAGCGGCACGAACTGCGACTCCTCGCTCTTGATGTCGATCGTGATGTTGGCGATCTCGGACGACGTCCTGATGTTACGCAGATTGTTCTGGATCTGGTCGATCATCGAGTTCAGGTCTTCCTTGAACTTGTTGGCGTCGATGCGCGCGCCGTTTTTGCCCGAGGTGAAAACGACGCCCTCGTCGCGAACGTCGTACGTCGGGTCGACAACGGCCTCAAAGCCGTGGGAGGACGCGTTTTCGGTGATTTTCTGCAGACCGTTGCTCTCGTAGCCGTACGCGCACTGAATGTCGTAAGGCGTCTCCTTGAGCGCGTTGATCACTTTGATCCTCTCGGTGTCGCTGCCCGTTCGCGCGTAGTTGTACGCCTCCTCGGCGATCGCGTCCGGGTCGGGGCACGTGAAAAAGTCGGTGAGCGGGTAGACCTCCTGGTAGGTGTTGCCGAGCTTGACGGTGACCTTCGCTCTCTCGACAGGCGTAACGTACGTGTTCCTGACGTACGCGGCCACCTCTTCCTTCGTCATTCCGCCGAGATCGTAGCCGTTCACGCGGATGCCGCTGTAGATCTTTCCGTCGCCGAGGGTGCTCGTCTTGATAAACCTGTAGGTCAGGAATATGACGAGACCGAGGAGCGCGAGAACAAGCACAACGATGAAAAGCGTTTTGAGGCCTCTGCTCCTGTCGGTGAAAACGGAGTCGAAAAACTCCTCGTCGAAGTTCTCGCCCTCGTCCGCCGCGTCGTCCTCTTCCTCTTCCTCTTCGTCCTCGTACTCGTCTTCGTCCGTGTCGGGAACGATTTTGATTGGCTTTTTGGCGGCTGCCCCCGCGGCCGCTCCGTTCGCGTCGCTTCCCGCGCTTCCGGCGTTTCCTGCGTTTTCTCCGCCTCTGATCGCGCCGACGTGGTAGATCTTTACGTCCTCGTCGCCGTCGTCGTCAAAGCCGGTCATAACGTCGTCATCGTCGCCGTCGTCGCCGAAAAACACAAAAGAGTTTTCCTCTTCGAAATCGAATTTGGAGTCGCCGTGGACCGACGCCTCGTTTATCGCCTCGCTGTCCGTGTCGAAAAGAGGCGCGGAGTGGGCGGGCTGAGCCGGGGCGTCGCCGCCTGAACTCTCCACCTGCTCCGAGACGTTTCCGTCCATGCCGAAGTCGACGTTCCTGAACGCGTCGAAGTCGCTGAAGGTGTTATTGTATTCGGGCTTCTGTCCTGAATTCTCGGCCATCATTCTCGTCCCGTAATTCTGCGCTTCCAACTTGGCTCCCATGTAAGCCCTGTCGAACGCGTCCTTTCTCTCCTGGCCGCCCTGAGGTCTGTCGCCAATCCGGTTTCTGTTAATATAATCTGCAGACATTTAATACCGCTCCGTTTAAAATTCCATGTCTTCTTTTGTACGTTTCCGGGAAGGTCCGCCGTTTTCCGGCTAGGCCGTACCATGCCTCAGCAGACGGTTTAAAGCGCCGTTTTCGCGCCGGCCTTCATTCCCGCACGCGTGCCCCGCGCCTTTTCGCATACTGAAGCATTTTATTATAACACGTTCGCGCGCGCGTTTCAACACCCGCGCTCGGCTTTTAATCCGTTTTAAGCCTTTCTTCAGCTTTCTTCATCATTCAATACGCCCGGAAATTTTGCAAAAACCCGCCCTTTTGAGCAAAAAAAGAGGAGCTCGCGGGAACGCCTTTAATTCGCGCGTTCCCGCGGCCCACCTTCAGCCCCCTTCAGCCTATTCGGCCTATAATATTCTTGTACGATTAAACGCGCTCGCCTGTAAATCCGAGCGTCAGGATGGCGGCCGCGGTCCGGCCGTTAAGGGGTTTCGCGGTGAGCGACGCCTTGAAGCTTCCCGCCGGCACCTTCAGATCCGACTCGAACCAGATCTCCTTTTTGTTCCCGAACCTGTCCGTGACCGTCGCGTTTTTGCCGTCGAACTCGATAAAATCGGACGACATCAGCTCGCACTCGAACGTTACCGAGGTGTTCCCGACCGAGACCGAAGGGTTCTTGAGCACCTCGTAAACGTGCCTGCACGCCGTCACGGAAGACATCCTTACGCCTGTCATATCGCCCTCGGTCTCGACAGAGATCTCTGTCAGGCGGTCGTTGTTGAGGCTCGAGCGGTATATCGCGTAAAGGCCCTCGTTCTGCTCGAAGCCGTGGTCGTCGCGCTCGCCGTTGTCCGACTCCACAAATATAAACTCGCGTTCGCCCTCGAAATCTGTGTCGATGATGTACTCGCCGAAGCCCTTTTCGCTGTTGGTCGCGCACCTCAGCTTGATCGCGATCTTTCCGCCGGGGACGCCGTTTCCGCGGACGCGGACCGTTTTCGCGAGCTTTTCCGAAATGTCGGTCTCGTTTTCGAACCGCCTTAAGAGCGGCTGCTCCGTGAGCGGCACGTCAAAGTCCAGCGGCAGGAGCTCAACGGAGGCTGAGGCCGAGCCTGAGCCTGAGGCCGCGCCGTCGCCTGAAGTGTCGGCCGAGAGAAGCGCCTCGATCCTCACAAAAGGAGTCTGCTCTTTAAAAGGGTTCGCGAACTCCGCCGTGTTGCGGGACGCGTCGCAAAGGTCGAAAAGACGCCTTTTTCCGTAGTTTTTCTCGACAAAGCCGTATTTTCCGTCGCCGTCCTCAGCCAGCGCGTACTCGTATTTCCCGGAAATAAGCCTCTGCCGGTACTCCTCGGGAAAGTACTGTTCCCGCCGCAGCTTGTCGTATTTTCCGTAGAGCTCAACGTTCCGCCTGAGGCCCGCGTACCTTTCGAGCATCGCCTCGGACGTGCCGTTGAAAACGTTCGCGAAGTCGTACATGACAGCCAGGCTGCCCATGTGGTCGATCGCGTCCGTGTGGTGGTACTTCGTGTGCTCGTTGCCAGGGTACTTGTCGGTCATCGGGTAAAAGTCGTACCAGCCCAGGATCGGCGCGCCGTAGCGGTCGATAAAACCGACGTTGCTCTGCGTGTGGCGGAGGTTGAACCCTTTGTACGCGCGGTAAGGCGTGTCCCAGGCGCCGATGCGGCCCCTCGACGCCCACATTGATGGCTTGAACGTCGACATTTCGAGAACAGGGTCCTCCGCGCAGTTTTTGAGAATCTCGCGGACGAAAGATGCCATGTAGAACCACGCCTCGTTTTCCGGGTCGCACTGCCTGTCAATGCCGTCGAGAGCGTCGAGGTAGATGGACCGGAACCCGCCTTCGTTGTACGTCTTCGCGGTGTTGCGTGCGATCTCGTAAAAAAGGTCGGACCCGAACACAGGCGTAAAGCCGAAGAAAAGACCCTCAAGGTGACGGATCTCCGCTCCTTTCAAATGCTTCGCGGGAACAGTCCCCGCCGCGCCGCGCGTTTTCGCCGCGAATCCGCCCTCGCGCTTTTCAAACTGAATTATCTCGTTGTCGACCAGCAGAAAAGGCGTGTTGATTGCAAAGAACCCGAAGTCGCCGGAAACGCCGTCGACAGGCTCCTCCGTCCTCAGGAACGTGACGTTTTCGTCGACGTCCGCGGCCAGCGTGAACCGTTCCATGACCTTGAGCTGGCGCTGGCAGTCCGGGTTTGAGAGGACCGGCGCGCAGTCGTAATCGATGTAGTGGGCGTAGGTGTGCAGCCCCGCGGTCATTCCGTGGCTCTCGAGGAGAGTCGTGACGTTCTCCCTGAACTCCGCGGCGTTTTTGTAACGCATGAAGCAAAAGTCGCCCTGCCTGAACGTGCCGGGGCCCTTGTGGAAGTCGATCTGCTCTACCCCGAGCTTTTTGAAAAACGGAATTTCGCTTTCGACGAACGCGCGCGACGACTCCATCTGGATCGTGTAATTCGTAAAATTGACGCGCGCGTCCCTGCCCCACGCGCCGCCCTTAAGTGACATTATGCCGCGGTTTTTGTCTATTTTAAGGCAAATTTCTTTAATGATCTCCTGTTGCTCGCAGACCGGCGCAATGACCAGCGCGAGCTTTTCCCCGTCCGCGGCGAGGTGGCGGACAATGCGGCCGCCCGTCTTTCCAGCCTTGCTGTCCGGGTAGTACAAAGGGTCGATTCCGGCTGTCATCGCGATCCCGATTGCGCCGGTGTTTCTCTTGTCGGTAGCGTCGCAAACGAACTCTGTTTTGGCGAGAGTGACCGCGAAAAAGCCTTCGGGAAGGCCGCCCTCGAGTTCAAAGGTAAAATAATCCGGTAGCGCCTCAGCCTTCACGAAAAACGCGCCGGCGTCCGTCTCGACGCGCAGCCGGCCGCCGCCCTCCAAGGAGACGCCTCTGACCGGAACCGCCAATCTCCCGGGCGCTTCGGGCGCAAAAAAAGGAACACCGGCTTTGGCGCGGATGTCCCGCCCGGTCTTCCTGTCCAGAATCAGTTCCACTGAAGCGTCGCCGCGCGCTATCGCAACGGTCGCGCGGGCGTTTTCGAAAACGATCAAATTGTCTTTTTCGCTTATTCCGTTCATGCTCATCCTCCAAAACGCGGCCGGAGCGCAGGCGCTCCGGCCGCTCATCAAGCATTTTTGTCAGCCTTCATTTTCGCCGGCAGGCTCCTGAGGCTCCGCCGTCGCCCCCGGTTCACTGTTTCCCGCTTCAACGTCTTCCGTGCCCTCAGTTCCCGGCGCCCTGTAGACAAACTCGCGGCTCTCGACGAAAACCGTGCCGAGCCGCTCGCCGACGATCCTCAGCGTGAGCACGTCGCCCTCCTTAATCTGGCTGAGACCCGTCTCAAACGCGTACGTGAGACCCTCTTCCCTGTTTAGGTTGTAGCTCCTGCCGTTGACCGTAACGACCGTGTCGTCAGTGATGCCGACGCCTGTCAGCGTGTAGCTGTTCCTGAACGCCCCATGGCCTTCCTTTCCGGGCGCGACCGACAGTATTTCGGGTCTGTCGATGCCGATCGCGAGCGGCTTGTCGTTCTCAAACGCTTCGGTCTCCTCAAAAACGAGCCTGTGGCCGACAATCTCCGCCGCCTCCGCATAGACCTCGCTCTGCCTTCCCGAATAGACGTTGTGGAATTTGTTTATGAATCCGCCGTCCATGCCGATCTTGTTGAGCAGCCGCGTTGAAAGCTGCCAGAGGTTCACGTCGCCGTCAGCCTTTTCGAGGCCGATGTTGTCCCACATATAATAACGCGTCTTAAACGTATCCTCGTTCGTGAGCGCGCAGATGCGGTTCGCGAGCTGCGGGAGGTGGTCGGCGTAAAGGAGCAGCACGGTAGGCTCTTCGCGCTTTTCGAGCATTTCCACGACGGCGCGGATAGCGTTGTCGAATTCGATGAGCTGCGCGACGTAGTACTGGAGCATGCCCTCTTTATCGCGCTCGCCCTCAAGCCCTTTTATCGTCATCGGGTACGCGGACGGCTCAAGAACGGGGTAGCTTCCGTGGAGCTGCACCGAAACCGTGAACACGAAATCCGGCCCCTGGTTCCTGTCTAGCGCCTTCGAGATCTGGTCCGCCAGCACGTCGTCCGACGCCCATATGTCGCTGCCGCGCCGCCTCACGTTCTGCATGCACTCCATGGGCACGAACGTCTCGAAGCCGAGGTTTCCGTACACCAGGTGGCGCGAGAAAAACTCTCCCTGGTAGTTGTGGATCGCCGTCGTAGAGTAGCCTTTTTCCGCGAACGTTCTCGCGAGGCTGTCGATCTTGGTCGACGTGAGCGACGTGACGTAGGGGTTGAAGCCGTTCGGAAGGTTCTTCAGCGACACGCCCGAGAGGAACTCAAACTCGCTTTTGACCGTCTGGCCAGCGTAGACGGGAACGGTCACGGCGCCCGTCGAGTAGTTTTTAAAAAGCGAATGCATGAACGGCGTGGGGTCGAACCCGAATTCGATCTCCGGGTTCCTCTTCGAAAATTCGTAAGGATCCCAGAACGCCTCCATCTGTATCACGACGACGTTCTTCACGTCGAGCGGGGTTTTGGGTTCGTACTCCTTTTCGACCTCGTTTTTGATTCCGTCAAAGTTCTCCTCGGAGTAGTTGTCCGGCGCGCTCGGAATCGACCGCAGCGTTGTCCTGACAAAGCTCGACGCGAACCCCTGCCTGTAGTAGTTCGTGATCGCGAACGTGTTTTCGAACCTGGCGTAGGGCATCAGGCACGCGCAAATATACGCGAGCAGCGACAGAACCGCGATCGATACCGCGATTACGACGGCGTCGCCGCGCACGTGGACCTTTTTCTCCTTTTTGACGAGCCACACGATAAGGAACGCGAGTCCCGCCAGAACGGCCGCGAGCAGCACGAAGAAGAACCATTTGAAATACTTTGTGACGACGGCCGCCATGTCCATCGTCGCGAAAACGTCGAGCACCATTAGCGGTTCGTACACGTTGTGGATCTTAAGCAGGCTGATGAACGAGAGCGTCACCCACACGATCGCGAAGATCAGCGCCGCGCATTTTCTCCTGCGGCAGATCATTATGAACGAGCCGGTGAAAAGAAGCACGAGCACGTTGTTCATGAAGCGGTCCGGGTTCGTCAGCAGCATCACAAACGTCGACTGGAGGCTCAGGAACGGCTTGTTGAACTTGAGCGAGTGGATTATTTCCACAACGAACGCGAGCGCGAGGATCAGGTAGAAAAACACGACCCACTCGCGGAAACGCTGCGGCACCTCTCTTTTCCCGCCCGCGCGGAAGCTCTTGATCTCGATCCACGCCATCCGGAACGTGACCGCCCCGCCCAGCAGGAACACTATCGCCGCCACGCCGTACGACACGTTTGACAGCAGCAGGATCCAGATCATCCAGCCTGTCGCGCCGGCCGCGAAAACGCTCTTCCTGAACGGCGTCAGCGTCCCGAACAGAGTCACCGCGATCAGCGACAGCGCGCGCGTTCCGACGTTCAAAACGACCCACGGGAACGAGTCCGCCTGCGTCGTCCACTTTGTAAAGAAAAGCGACACCAGCGCTATGCCGAACCAGCACCCGATCCACGCGATCATCTCGTACCGGTTGCCGTACAGGAACTCTCTTCCCTCTTTGACCTCCGCGGCGAAAAGTGCCAGCGCCGCTTTTCTCGAAGCGGCGCGCTCCTCTTTCGTCGGCTTTATTTTCTTCTCTTTTTCACGTTTTTTCATTTTTTCCGCTTTCATTGAAACCCGCGCCGTTGAAACACGCGCCGTTGAAGCACACGGCGTTGAAACACGTATTGTTGAAACACGTGCCACGCCGGCGGGGCTTTGTTTATATTCCTTCTAAGACACGCATTTCCCGGAAATTTTCCGGGAAATACAGATCACCTGAGACACGCGCAAACGGCGGCCCCCGTTTTATTCTTTGCAAACGCCCTCGATTATCTCGTGGAGCTCGCTCGCGAGCACGTTCACGCCCGGAGCGTGGAGGTAGACGACAACGTAAATGTCGCCGTTCGACGTGTTCCTGACAGCGAGCGCGAGGTTTGAGCCGGACGCTTTCGTAGAGCCGGTCTTGCCGCCCATTATCTCGTACAGATCCGAATTCGAACCGTTCGCGAGGTAGCTGCTCGTGTTGGAGAGCGTCGTCCCGTTGCTGAGTTTGATCGACTTGCCGGCGCTCGCCCTCATCACGGTCTCATTTTTGAGCGCCTCCTTCATCAGGATCGCGGCATCCGCTGCCGTCGAGTAGTTCTCGGTGTAGTTGTTGCCGATATCGAGGCCGATAACGTTGTCAAAATGGCTCGAATACATGCCGAAAAGAAGCGCTTTTTCGTTCATAAGGTCGATGAACGGCCTTCCCGCGCGGACCTCCGCCGCCTTTCCGAGTACCACCGCCGCGTCGCCGAACGATCTGATAAGCGCCATGCAGACCAGGTCGTCGACCTTCTGCGTGGAGCCCTCTTTAAAGCCGTAGCACTCGATCGACTCGTCCTTCTTCAAAAAGTCGAGCCAGCCCGTTTCGATCTTCACGTTTTCCTCCGGCGACAGGTAGTCGAGCGCCGTGAGGCACGTCAGAAGCTTCGTGATGCTCGCGATGTAGTTGCGGTCGTTTTCGTTTTTGCCGAGCACGATCTCGCCTGTCGCGGCGTTCATCACGCAAAAAGCGTATCCGGAAAAGGTATAGCTCGGCCCCGGGGTGGGCGTTTCCTGCTCCGCGGGAACGGGCGTCGAATTTTTGCCGTCGCCCCACGGACTGTCCGTTTTCGGTTCCGGCGTCTCAAGGTATACTGGCGTCTTCCTCTCGTAGACCGGTGTTCTGTTTTTACACGCTGCCAGCGAAAAGCAAACCGCCAGCAGAAGCATCAAAGCCGCAATTCTCTTCATTTTCCGTTTTCCCAAGTCATCTTTTGTATTAACTCCGCAAGCTTCGCCCGCGTTCAGTTTATAGGTTTCTTCGCGATAGGTTACTTCGCGATTCTGCCGGTAATGCCGAGCCAGTTGATCGCCTTGATCAGGTACGATTTCTGCGCGATCTCGGAAATTATGCCGTCGCTTTTGCCGATGCCCCAGCCGAAGAACAGCAGGCACACGACGAAAACTACCAGAAGCCCGATCACCGCGCCGACTATCGCGCCGCCGGTCGCGTTTATGTCACCCAAAACCGGTATCTTTTCGATTAGCTTCGTGATCAGCGAAATGATCACGAGCGCGATTATGACAAGAATGACAAGCACCACGTAAGTCAGCACCTTGACGGCTGTCTTCGAGACGAACCCGGAGATCTTTTCCGCGAGCTCCGCGCCCTTCGCCTCTGTGACGTCCTCGATCGACTGCGCCGCCTTCTCTCTCAGGCTCTTGGGAAGTCCGAGTTTTTCCATCGCGCCGTCGAAGTTGAGCGTGTTGTCGTCCTCGACCCAATCCATTATCCTGTCGCTGACAGACGTTTTTATCTTGTCGCCGACGTGAGTTTTCTCGATTCCCGCGCTGATCAGCGGGAGGAAAAGCCGCCCGAGAAAAACCGCGATGAAAACGATTCCAAGCACAAAGGCCATCCTGAGAAGGCCTGTTTTTTTGCCCAGGAACACTGCCAGAACAACTATTCCCACCATTATCAGGTCAAAAACGGCCGACGCTATCGTAGGCATTTTGTCTCCTCCTTTTTGTGATCAACTCCGCTTTCGCGGGCGGGAAATATTTCCCGGAAACGACGCGGATCCTCCGGTTCGGAAAATCCACAACTTTGCGTGAAAGCCCTCCGCATGCTTGGAAAATCCACAACTTTGCGTGAAAACCCGCCGCACGCTTGGAAAATCCACAGTTTTGCGTGAAAACCCTCCACGCGCTTGGAAAATCCACAACTGTGCGCGAAAACCCTCCGCAGGTCCGGAAAATCCACAGCCTTGCGGGAAAAACCGCCGCACGTCCCGGAAAATCCACAACTCTGTCTGAAAACCCTCCGCACGTCCCGGAAAATCCACAACTCTGTCTGAAAACCCTCCGCACGCTTGGAAAATCCACAGCCTTGCGGGAAAACCCGCTGCACGCTTGGAAAATCCACAACTGTGCGGGAAAACCCGCAACAGTCCCGGAAAATCCACAACCTTGTCTGAAAACCCGCAACAGTCCCGGAAAATCCACAACCCCGGAAAAACCGGACCCGGTCGGAAAATCAGGCGAACGTCAGCAGCGTGACTCCGTAGTTACCGGTCAGCGCGAAGCAGCCCTTCCCGTTCGAGGTGACCGCGTTCACGTCGATTTTTTCCTCGCAGGACGCCGCAAGGTTGCCGTCGTAGCTGTACACGAGAAAATCGGTCTGCGTGATGACCGCGAAGAATCCGCTTCCGGCGCTTCTCAGCGCTTTAACGTTGCGTTCAGACGTGAACGACTTTTCAGAGCCACCCGCGAGGTCGTAGATCCTAACCTCCGAACGCCCCTCGCCGTTGCCTGTCGCCGTGACGAGTTTTCCATCTGCGGAAACTATCGCGAGCACCGTCTCGCTCGTGTCGCCCATAGTCCTGAGCGTGTTCATTCTCGTCGATTGCGCCGAATTCTTTTTCAGATTTTCGACAACGTAGATGTTCCGCGCGCCAGCCACCGCCAGCCTGTCGTCGCCGACGAATGCCGCGTAGGGGCAGACCTCGTTTTCGAAAACGCGCGAGAAGAAACTTCTTCCTGTCGACACGTCGATGACGGAAATTTTCGTCGTGGCGGCGCTGTCGATCTCGGCGATCTCGCCGACGGCTATGTTCTTGCCGTTGGGTGAAACGGCCATGCCAAGCACGTAGTTGGACGTGTATTTTTTCTCCAGAACGGTCTCGGTGGCCGTTTTGGAGTCCTTTGTCTTGAACACCTCGATCATCGACTTCGCGTCGTCGGGCTCCGTGCACACGATTGCGACGCCCGAATCCTCGCCGATAACGAAATTGCTGATAGGCGCGTCTGTCGAACGTCTCCAGATGAGACCGCTGTCCGCGTACCGCCAGATCGTGTTCCCGCCCGCGGCGTAAACCGCGAGACCGTCCTTAAGGGCGACGACCCTGTAATCGGCCTCCCCGAGCTTTTCGCGCCAGAGCACCTCGCCGCCCGAGCTCGCGCACATAATGTCGCCCTCGCCAACGACGAAAATGCGCTCGCCCGCGTTCACGACGACGCTTCCGTCAGGCACCTGCTCAAGCTGCACCGCCGTGCACATATAGGTGTGCGCGCGGTTTTTCTTTTCCGAAATCTTCTTGATGCCCTTCACCGCGAGAACCGTGACCAGCACCACGATCGCGACGATCGCGACGCACGCAACGACAAACGCGATCCGCTTTTTACGCTTTTCGCGTTTCCTTCTGGCGTGTTCCTCTCTTGAGATGACTTTTAAGCGCGGCTGCTGGCCGCTTCCCGATGTTTCGCTCACTGAAAATACCTCTTTTGCAAATTTCGAATCGCGGAATTTACATACGTCTTTATTTTACTCTTTCCGCGCGCGTATTGCAAGGGCCATCGCGGGGGCGTTCGCGGGGTCGTCGGGGTTCGCGCGGGGTTCGCGGTTGTGAAGTGAAAAGTTAACTTCCACTTCAGGGGGCGTTCGCGGGCAGGCCGAGTGTCGCGCCGGGCAGATTTTGCATGCCGGGCGGGGAATTCCGGGAAGCCTGCGGAAAGGACGACGGGAAGCCGGAAGACGGTTGGCAGGAAGACGGCTGGCAGGAAGGCGGAAGAAAGCCGGCAGGCGGCAGGAAGACGGAATTATTTTTTCCTCAGGTTGTATTTTCTGCGGATTTTCCGCCGTTTTTTCCTTGACAACCGCAGGCGCACGGAATAGAATAAAATCAGTTTTTCGGAAAGAAAACTCACCGCAGATATTCGGGAGGACATATATTATGAACGAAACGTTTACCGTCAGGTCAAAAGCGGACGACCCGTCCACGGAAATCGCGAGTCGCAAGACGCTTGAAGAGGCAAAAGCCGTCGCGTGCGAAAACGCGGTTTACGGCTGCCGTGTGTGCGACGAAAACGGCCGCACCGTCTTCTGCCCTTATACGGAGCTCCAATCTGACATTCTCCGGGAGGCGAAATACGTCACCGACTACGTGAGAGAAAACGGCTTCACCTACGGCGACGCGCCGGTCAATCCCGCGTTCAACCGCGACGCGAAGCTCGTTTCGTGCGACAGACTCGTCGACTGGGTCATGTTCCGGGTCGGGTTTACGAACCAGGTCGAGCGGCAGGGAATGGTCGTTTTTCACCCCACCGAAAAGGAGCGGGACCTTCCCGGCTGGTGCGAGCTGCAGGGGTTCGAAAGGATCGAAAACGCCGGCGACCTCATTCCGGGCGACATCATTTTTACAAGGCCGTGCACGTCCTCGCAGGGCGTCGTCTATCCGGGTCACACGTTCATTTTCGCGGGCTTCGCGGGCGACGGAGTCAACTCCTACCGCTACGACTGCGGCAAAAACGAGCGCATCCAAAGCGTGCAGCCGTCGTGCGAGCCGCTCAACGACTTTATGTTCGCGTACAGACCTTCTAAATGAACAATGCCCGGGCACCCCGCCCGCGTCAGCAATACAATTTTCGCCAAAAATAGCAAAAACTTAAAACGGCGCACAGCGTGCCGTTCCGGAAACAAAAAGGAGGAACACGATATGAAAAAACGTTCTGAAAACCGCTCAAAGCTGCTCAAGGCGGCCGCTCTGCTCGTGACTTTGGCGATGATTTTCGCATTTGCGTCATGCAGCAAGACTCCCGGCGGAAAGCCCGCGGACAACACGCCCGGCCAGTCCGACGCGACAGAGGCCCCGAAACCGACCGAGGCACCCGCTCCGACCGACACGCCCGTGCCGACCGAGGCTCCCACCGAGGCACCGACTCCCGAGCCGACGCCCAACATCTACGAGGGAATGCCCGTTCCGTATTTTGACCTCGCGTTCGACAAAGGCGTAGCGTTCGACGCGCGCGAAATCAGCGAACTCGAAGTATCCGGCGGCGAGGTCGGCGACGTCACCGTCAACTTCGGCGGCAACGACGTTACCGTGACCGGCTTCAGAGGAACGACCGGCGACGATTTCATAACGATAATTCTCGAGGAATACGAGTTCGATTTCCCGGCCTTCGTCGAGGAGGGCGTCTCGTACGAGCTCTTCATCCAGATCGACCGGATTCCCGCTTCGAGCGGCGGTCTCCTCATCAGTAACGGAAACGGCGGCGGCACCAACCTCGCGATCCGCGGCTCTCAGGGCCAGGTGAACTTCAACGTCGGCAGCACGCAGCAGGACGGCACGTACTCCGGTTCCGGATACATTTACGCCCAGCCTACCGAAGCGAGCGAGGGCAAGAAGATCGAGGCCGGAAAGCTCGTTCACCTCGTCGGAATTTACGACCCCGGCGAGGCCAAAGTGAGCCTCTACTATGACGGCGAGCTCGCGAGCCAGGGCGAATTCGGCGAAGGCGACTTCAAGATGGCGGGAACAAAATCCGGCGCGCTCGGAATCGCCTACAACGCGTCCTTCACGTCTGAGTGCCTCGGCAACCTGACCCCGTTCTCGATCGTAAAAGCGCGCGTCTACAGGCAGCCGCTCACCGCGGAAGAGGTCAAAACGGTCTACGAGAACTGCGTCGCGCTTGTCTCCCCGGCCGAATCCAAATAATATTTATTAAATGCGGCGGCGAAACCGTTCCCGCACGTCAGGGGACGGTTTCGCTTGTTGCCTTAAAAGCCTTAAAAGCATGAAAAGCCCGGAAAGGCCGCGGAAAGGCCCGACAAACCGGACAAACCGGACAAACCGGACAGACCGGACAGGCTGATATGCCCGGAAAGGTCAAGCAGGCTGAAATGCTTAAACGGCTGAAAATGCCTAAAAGGAGTGTAAATTCATGATCAAACCTTCGTTTTCGTTCAAATACGACGGCGTGCCTTTTGACGAGCTCGAAAAGCAAATTACCGAGCTTCCCGACGGCTACAGGGTCGTGCTCGCGGACGGACTTACTGTTGACTGCAAGGCGGAGTACCACGAAAAATACGGCGTGACGCGCTGGGTCAACTACTTTTCGAACCCGACCGGCCACCCGAGCGGGCAGATCTCCGAGCTTTACGACTGCGACATCACCGTTCCGTTCGACCCGGACCCGCCGGTCACGCGCAAAAACCGCCAGGCAACGTGGGAACCGGAGACGTTCAGGATCGTCAAGACCGCCGGATCGCACGCAAGAGAGGATGACTTTTTCACACGCGAGGAGCGGCTCTGGGAGGGGCAGAAATCCGACGTGTACTGTTATATGAGCCGCGGTGCTGTAGAGAATTTCCCGTTTTTCGACCTCACAAGGGGCGGGCGCGGGGTGCTTGTGGCGATAGGCTGGACAGGCCAGTGGAAGGTGAGTTTTTACCGCACACACGACGCGTGCCGGATCGTTTTCGGAATCGAATTCGCGAATTTCTACATGAAGCCGGGGGAGAGCTTCCGCACGGCGTCGGCAACCGTTCTTGAGTACTGCGACGGTCAGGACAACGCGCACAACGCGTGGAGGCGCTACATAAAGGACGTCGTTTCGCCTGTCGGAAAGCCCGGGAAGCCCGCGACGCTGCCGTTCAGCGGCATTTTCTGGGGCGGCATATCTTCGGACGAAATGGTCAAACGCTGGGAGGGCATCGTGAGGGAGGATCTGCCACTCGATACGTGCTGGATAGACGCCGGCTGGTACGAGCCTCTCCGTTCGACGACGACCGCGTCTCAGTCCGCCGACTGGCCTCTTGTCGGCACGTGGCAGGTCAACAGCTTCTACCACCCCGACAACTACCGGAATCTGATCGATTTTCTGAAGGCGCACGGCCGGAAATTCCTTGTCTGGTTCGAGCCGGAGCGCATCAAAAAGGCGGTCGGAACGTGGACGCGCTACCTCACCCGCACGGACAGAGACGATGACGACAGCGTCGTGATCGCCCTGAACGACGACAAGGTGCTCGACGACGTCACCGAAAAGATCGGCGCGGTGATCGAGCTTCTTGAGCTCGACTGGTACCGGCAGGACTTCAACATCTCGCCGCTCGAATTCTGGCTTCACGAGGACGAGCCCAAGCGCCAGGGCGTCACCGAGATCAAGTATATCAACAACCTTTACAAGTTCTGGGACCGCCTGCTTGAGCGCTTCCCGCACCTTATGATCGACGACTGCGCCGGCGGCGGCCACCGCATCGACATAGAGATGCTCTCCCGTTCCGTGCCGCTCTGGCGGTCCGACTACCAGTGCATTTGGGACTGCCTTCCCGAGGGCAACCAGATGCAGAACACCGGCGCCGCCTGGTGGTTCCCCTGGTCGGGAATCGGCTACGGTCCGACGCTCGGCGACCTCTACAGCTTCCGCAGCGCCTACACCGGCGGCATCGCAATCAGGTCCTGGGAGCACGTCGACCCCGAGTGGTCGTTCGAAAACGCGCCGGTTCCTTTTGACTGGGCCCGCAAGTATTTCAAAGAATATCTTGACGTGCGGCGCTACTTCAGCGAGGACTTCTACCCGCTCATCCCCAACTCAAAGGAAAACATCTCCTGGAACGCCACGCAGTACCACGACCCCGCGGACGGGAGCGGCATAATTCTGGCTTTCCGGCGCGCAAGAAGTCCGTTCTCCGAACTCCACTCAAGGCCCAAGGGCTTCCTGCCTGAAGCGTCTTATGAGTTCACCGACCGTGACACGGGAATCAAATTCACCCGGACCGGGCGCGAGCTCCTCGAAAACGGCCTCGACCTCGTCATCGACGAACCCAGAAAGTCGATGCTTTTGGAGTACAAAAAGGTGTAAAACGTATTTTTACGCGCACGCGTCCGGCTCCGCCGCGCGGCGGAACCGGACGCGGCGGCTTATTCGCGGCGGCTTTCTCCCGACGGAGAAGCCATATGAAAAACGCTTGAAATTCCCTGCTTTTAGGAAATTTCAAGCGTTTTTGATTTTTAAATTCTCTATTGTTTTTTTAGAACAGATACTTTTTGATTCCTTCAACCGACTTCGTGCCGTGCCACATATGCGGCCCCTCGAAAACGTCGTGGCAAAGAAGGTCCTCTTTCCCCGCCAGCCTGTAAGCCGACCTCACCTGCTCGACGTACGGGTAGACGTTCGCGAGTCCGCCGCTGCCGTTCAGGATGTCTTCGGTTCCCGTCTCGATCACGAACGGTCTCGGCGCGATCAGCGACCCGACGTCGCCCACGTCGAAATTTTCCCACATGTGCGGCACGTAGTTGCACGAACAGTTGTACAACTCGAGCAGCGCCTGCCTGAAACCGTAGAAATAGCCGCTCACCGCAGCGTATTTGATTCTTTTTTCCAGCGCCGTGAAGTAGAGCGTCAGCATGCCGCCGCCCGAAAGCCCGATGCAGCCGATCCTGTCCGGGTCCACGTCCTCAAGCGTCTCTATATAGTCGGTCAGCCGCATAAGGTCCCAGACCCACATTCCCGTCACGCACATTCCCAGCGGAAGCGCCATAAAGTTGAGGTAGTAGCAGGAACTGCTCAGCCGCTTTCCCGGGTCGTCGCCCTGCATATCGATCTCCCGCCTCTCGCCGAATCCGCGCGCGTCGGGGCAGAAAACTATCGCCCCTTCTTTCACGGCCGACACGCCGAACGCGTAATTGCACCTCTCGATCGACTCCCCCAGTTCGGGAAAGAACGCGTTCCCGGCGACCGCCTCTTTTCCGCAGCTTCCGTGACCGTGCTGGGCAATGACCGCCGGCCGCTTCTCACCCTTCCCGATTCCGTCGGGAACCAGCCGGTAAAAAGGCATCACGACGTCCGGTTCGGTGAATATCGTCCACTTTTCGCGCGTGTAGCCGTCCATTTTCTCGCAGCTCACAAGCCGCGGCTCCGGGGCGGCAGCGCGACGCATCTTGTCAAACCCGAGCAGCTCGCGAAGCTTATTCTCCGCCTTCTCTCTCCACGCCTCGAACTCCTCCTGAGTCTTACAGTTCATGCGCATCGCCGGCTCTTTTTCGGCCATTATTTTCGAAAAATGCGGCAGGCAGTCGTAGTATCCGTTCATCTCCTAAACCCCTTTCGGATTTTTGTGCCCTAAGTTTAACACATTTTCGCTTTTTTGACAATCAATGCGTCATATCTCTCTTAAAGTATGTGAGAATCACAGTGAGAATCACAGGATAAGATCAAAAGCAGTTATGATTGCATTCGGTTCAGTAATTATGAATTTGTTATAAATTAACACATGAATACGTTACTTGACTTTCTTTTTTTTTTGTATAATATTTAGTTAAGCCATTGTTTTCTTGCGTTCTTGTTGATTTTACTCATTTACATTTGATAAAAGCCGGGACGCATTGGCTTTTGTAAATTGCTCTATTAACAGACTTTATCATGTTGAGCAACGAAAAGATAAGGAGAAGAACACTATGAAAAGATATAAGCTGAACATTCTTATTCTCGTAGTTGTTATGCTTGTTTCATGTTTGTCGTGCGCGAGGCAGGATTTTCCGCAAACACATAACGCCGGAGAAGCAACCGGCATTCATGAATCAAATCCGGAGCAGGAAGAGCGGACATCGATAGAAACGGAGCATTATATGCTTCGGAAAGTTGACGGAAATTGGCATTTAAAGTTTTATGAAAGCCGTGAACCCGGGAACAACGAACCAATAGGATCTTCTTCCGCGGATCTTAGATTTGAATCTCTTGAAGAGCTTACTTCCAAAATAATAAACGACAGCTTCGATGACGTCGAAAGGCGCATAATCAGGCAAATGTTTGAAGAAAACGGCGACGGCATTCGCATTTTCGATCTTACACGGCCTGTAACGGCTGTTTGTCCGGAGGGCTTTGTTGTTAAATCAGTGTACTGGTACGGAATATCATACACGTTTGTATTAAAAGATCAGGCTGACAACACCGCAAGCTTACGATGGTTTGACGACGCGGAAGCTTTTGAAACGTACTTTGATAGTCAGTATATAAACCGTTTCAAATCGACTGTTACGGTATCCGAACCTGAAATTACGGACGGCAAGTCGGTCTATACTGTTACGACACAACGCTGTGTTGAGAAAATGGTAAGATATGAACCTGAGCCAAATGTTTTCATTGAGGAAATGTATATGATTGATACAAAAGGCAACCACGATCTGGATGATTTGTTTGGCAAAGCGGAAGGACTTCCATACAGAATTCGGGTTTATAACGGAGCTTCCGATATCAAATATTCAGTTTCCATTTCGTATCCGACGCATTATTTTCAACCGGATGAGCTTATGCAGTTTGGAGCCTGCCGGAAATAACAAAAGCAAAACATCAAAAAAGGAATCCGCGGGCTCTTCATGTCTCGAGCCCGCGGATTCCCGTCATTTACTTTACAGTTTTAATGCGGTTCGTGTCAGTTTCCCGCCACTTTTGCCGTCAGCGAATCCCCTTCCCGGTCGATCACAACCGTGTCGCCCGCCTTCACGCCGTCTGAAATGATCAGCTTCGCGACAAGCGTCTCGACCTTCGACCTGATGAACCTCTTGAGCGGTCTCGCGCCGAAATTCGGGTCGTAAGCCGACTCGACCGTGAAATTCTTGGCCGCTTCCGTGAATTCGATTCCGATGTGGCGCTCCTCGAGCCTTGCCGCGAGCCCCGCAACCTGCAGATCGATGATCTTGTAGATCTCCGCCTTCGTGAGCGGCTTGTAGAAAACGATATCGTCGAGACGGTTCAAAAATTCCGGCCTGAACGTCCTTCTGAGCAGCGCGTTCACCTGTTCCTCGGTTTCGGGCGAGAGCTCGCCGTTTTCGTCGATGCCTTCGAGAATGAGATTCGAGCCGAGGTTCGACGTGAGGATTATGATCGTGTTCTTGAAGTCGACCGTTCTTCCCTGGGAGTCGGTAATTCTGCCGTCGTCAAGCACCTGCAGAAGCACGTTGAATACGTCCGGGTGCGCCTTCTCGATCTCGTCGAAAAGCACCACCGAGTAGGGCTTCCTGCGCACGGCCTCGGTAAGCTGCCCGCCCTCTTCGTAGCCGACGTATCCCGGAGGCGCTCCGACAAGCCTGGACACCGAGAACTTCTCCATATACTCGGACATGTCGATACGGATTATGTTCTTTTCGTCGTCGAAAAGTGCCTCCGCCAGCGCCTTCGCGAGTTCGGTCTTACCGACGCCCGTGGGCCCCAGGAACATGAACGAACCGATCGGCCTGTTCGGGTCCTGAATTCCCGCACGCGACCTCAGAATCGCCTCGCTGACCTTCGTGACCGCGCTGTCCTGGCCGATGACCCTTTTGTGCAGAACGTCCGCCAGCCTCAGAAGCTTCTCGCGCTCGCCCTCCACCAGCTTTGTGACGGGAATTCCCGTCCACCTGGCGACGATCTCCGCGATTTCCTCTTCGGTGACGCAGTTTCTCAGAAGCTTTTCGCCTGAGCCTTTGCCTGTGCCGCTACCGTCTCCGGCAGCCGCCGCGTTCTCCAGTTTTTCGAGTTCTTCCTTCAGTTTGGGAAGTTTTCCGTACTTGAGTTCGGCCGCCTTGTTGAGGTCGTACTCGCGCTGCGCCCGCTCGATCTGCGCGTTGACGGACTCCAGTTCCTCGCGAATGGCCTGCACCTTGCTGATGGAGCCGCGTTCGTTTTCGAGCCGCGCCTTAAGCGCCGCGAACTGCTCCCTCTTTTCGCTCAGTTCCTTTCTGATATCCGCCAGATGCTCAGCCGAGTACGTGTCGGTCTCCTTTTTGAGAGCCGCTTCCTCGATCTCGAGCTGCATGATCTTTCTTGAAATGTCCTCCATCTCCGCCGGCATCGAACCGATCTCTGTCTTGATCACCGCGCACGCCTCGTCCACCAGGTCAATCGCCTTGTCAGGCAGAAAACGGTCGGTTATGTAACGGTTCGACAGCACCGCGGCGCTGATCAGAGCGTTGTCCTGGATCTTCACGCCGTGGAACACCTCGTAGCGTTCCTTGAGACCCCTCAGAATACTGATCGTGTCCTCAACCGACGGCTCTTCGACCATGACCGGCTGGAACCTTCTCTCAAGCGCCGCGTCCTTTTCGATGTACTTTCTGTACTCGTCAAGCGTCGTCGCGCCTATGCAGTGGAGCTCGCCCCTCGCCAGCATCGGCTTCAGAAGGTTGCCCGCGTCCATCGACCCCTCGGTTTTCCCGGCGCCGACGATCGTGTGCAATTCGTCTATAAATAGGATAATTTTACCCTCGCTTGCCTTGACCTCGGCAAGAACCGCCTTCAGTCTCTCCTCGAACTCGCCCCTGTACTTCGCGCCGGCGATAAGCGCGCCCATGTCGAGCGAAAACAGTTTTCTCTCCTTGAGGTTGTCGGGAACGTCGCCCTTCACGATCCTCATCGCGAGTCCTTCGGCGATTGCGGTCTTTCCTACGCCCGGCTCGCCTATGAGCACCGGGTTGTTTTTGGTCTTTCTTGAAAGAATCCTTATCACGTTCCTGATCTCGACGTCCCTGCCGGCGAGCGCCACAAGATCCTGCGCGTATTTTCCGAGCGCGTCATATGTGTCCTCAGGGTTGTCCGTAGTGACACGCGCATCTCCGCGCACCTTTTTGAGGCTCTCCATAAGCGCCGCCGACGCGACACCGTGTCTCGCGAAAAGCTGCCCCACCGTCCTGTCGCCGTGCTCGCACATCGCGATCAGAATGTGCTCCACCGAAATGTAGCTGTCTTTCATCCTGTCCGCGACGTCTCCCGCCGCCTTCAGCAACGCGTCGCTTGCCTGCGAAATGTAGATTTTGTCCGCCTCGCGCCCCGGTCCCGTAACGCCGGGAATCTTCGATATTTCTGCGTCGGCGTCGCGCTTCAGAGCGGAAACGTCGACTCCCATGTTGGAAAGTATCTGAACGGCGAGTCCCGTTCCGTCCTCGAGCAGCGCAGAAAGAATGTGCACCGGCTCAACACTGATGTTGCTGTTGTCGAGTGCTTTTCTCTGCGCCGCCGCGAGAGCCTCTCCTGTTTTTTTCGTAAAGCTTTCAGGTCCTATCGTCATTTTAATGCCCCCTTTACCTGTTTGTTTTGCGTTTTGTTTTAGTTTTTTTGCTTGTTTTGCGGGCGCGTTCCGGTTTTACGCGGCTGCCGGGACTCCGTGTTGGAAAATCCACCGGTTGTGGTTTCTCCGATACTTTCCGTTGGAAAATCCACCGGTTGTGGTTTCTCCAATACTTTCCGTTGGAAAATCCACCTTTTGTGGTTTCTCCGCGGTCCCGGGTCCGGAAAATCCACCGTATTCCCGGGAAATCCCCGCCTACTCGCCTGCCGCCCGCAGTTTTCGCCTCCGGTCACGTCCGGTCAATCAGTCGCGCACGTCAAAAGTTTGACTTTGACCATCTTTGACTTTCAGCAGTATTATTGTACCACGATAATTCTTTTTGTCAACAAAAATCGTTTTTTCAATCTTCTTTTATATTTTCCGCGGCTTAAAAAGACGCGCACCCGTGCGAAACCATGCTCCGTTCCTTCAATCTTCGATTGACCCGCGGCCAAAAAACATTTACAATATATGCCGGAGGTGCCTCGCGATGGTTAAATTCATGAAAAAGCTCATACCCGTTATGCTGCTGGTGATTATTGTTCTCGCAGGCATCATTGCGTATCTTTCCGTCACACGCACACCCGGGCCCGGCCCGGAGAGGACGCCCGCACCCACTCAGCCGCAAGGAGAAACGCCCGAAACCGCGGCAAACACGCCCGCAGAAAACACCCCCTCAGAAAACGCGACGGCGGAGCCCGCGGGAACACCTGCCGGCCCCACCCCCTCCCCCGAACCCTCCTACAATGCGGTGCTAAAACCTTACGTCACGGGCGAAGGCTCTTCAAAAGTCACCGTAACAGTCAAAGAAAACCTCATCCTCGCCGAGTACCCCTACACCGCGAACGAGTCGCAGATTGCGTCGCTTAAGGTCGTTTTTGACGGCGAAAACGTCGCGAAAGCCGATTTTCAGGCCGAAAAACTCGTTCCCTGGCAGACGTATCCGGTCAAAATAACCGACGAAAACGGCCTCACGAAGGATTACGTTTTCACCTGCCGGCCGGCCGCCAAGAACATTCCCGTCGTTTCCGTCTACTCGGACGCACCGGTCGAGAGCCGGACCGAGTACGTTTCCGGAAAAATCTACGTGAACAGCGACAACGCCGAGGGCTACTACGGCAAAAACATAAACGGCGCGGCGCTTAAGATCCGCGGCCGCGGGAACGCCTCCTGGTCGATGACTGACAAGCGTTCCTACCGGATCAAACTCGACGAAAAGGCCTCCGTTCTGGGCCTCCGCTCGAACCGCGACTGGGTCATTGTTTCGACCTACTTCGACAAGTCCCTGATCAGGAACGTCGTCGCCCACAGCATGGCTGCGCGGATGGAATACCTCTACTACACGCCGACGCACATTCTCGTCGATTTTTTCCTGAACGGAAAATATCTCGGCGTGTACACGGTTGCCGACAAGATCGAGGAGGCCAAAAACAAGGTCGACATCTACAACGGCTCGAACCCTGCAGAGCCCGGCTTCATGATCGAGATTGGCTGGGACTACTCGCAGCCCTACGTGCGCGACCGCGACTATTTCGACACCGACGTCATCATCAGGCTTTTCGTCAAGGAACCCGACATTCCCGCGGCGAATTCTCCGGAAATACTCTACATAAAAGACTACATCAAGAAGACCGAGCAGGCGATTCTGGCCGGCGAAGGCTACGAAAAATACCTAGACGTCGACAGCATGGTCGACTGGTTCATCATCGCCGAGCTCACCAACAACACCGAAATGGGCTTCTACCGCAGCTGCTACATGTACAAGCCCGAGGGCGGCAAGCTCATCATGGGCCCGGTCTGGGATTTTGACATGGCATTCGGCAACCACAGCGGCGACATTCCCGGATACGACGGCTGGGCGACCGCGGAGGCGACTTACTGGCTCGTAAACGACACGTGGACGACGTACCTCATTAAAGACGCGAAATTTATGGAAAAAGTCAAGGCGCGCTGGCTCGAAAAAAGGCAGGAGCTGCTCGACACCGCTTACGCGACCATCGACACGCAGTACGCGCTCGTGAAGGAATCCGCCGACGCCAACTTCGAGGTGTGGGACATCCTCACAAAACAGGTCGGCGAGGGAACGGTCGACTACACGGTCTACAACACATACGAAAAGCAGGTTCAATACGTAAGAGAGTTCATAACGAAAAGAGCCGCCTGGATCGACAGGCGGCTTGGTGTGAACGGTTGAAATCTGTTCTTTATATGTCAATGCATTCTTAAATCGATACGTTTAAGGCCCACAAAGGTAAAAAAGTCCCACCATGGTCCGCAGTACGTTTCCGCCTTATGCGTGGTGGGCTCTGTCAGTTAAATTGTACTCCAAACCGGAGACAGTGTCTATATCTTTTTGCGAAAAACACAAGTAAAAACAGGGTTTGCGGTTATTTGCTTTATCACAACTCCGTGAAACTATCACCCTTATCCTTCACTTATTTCCTTTTCCTGTTCAACATTTTGCTCATGAGCGGGACAAGCACGAAGAAGAACAGCGCGGCGGCTGCGAGCAGCAGCACGATGCCGAGAATGATTCTTCCGACGTTGTTTTTTGTCCCTTTGTCCGGATCGGTTTTTCCGCCTTCGGGTGTTGCATCCGGGGTTTCGGCCGGAATTTCCGTTAGAGTTTCGGTCGGGTTCTCTTCCGGCGTGGCCGTTCCCGGAACTGACGTCTCTCCCGATTCGGGCGTGGGAGTCGGTTCCGGGGTCGGTTCAGGAGTCCGTTGCTGCTCCTCGTAGGAGACGATATTTTCCATCATGTCGTTTTTGCCGGAGTCATTGCCGACGGTCGTGCGGTAAAGACCGAAGTCGGCGCAGCTGTACTGATACTCGTCGTCGACGTAGAACCACGTCCACTGCTGCGACTCGTGCTTGAGGTACGCGTTCTTTTCGACCTCGAGAGGCGTCAAACCGTTCAAAACGTCCATGCTTTGGCGGAGGTCGAGGCGGAGTTTGTTTTCGCCGTAGAGGTGGAGGTACGTCTTCGGAACGTCCCAGGTTCCGTATTTGTCTGAGGATTCCTTCCACGCAGCGGCGTCGGCAGTTTTCTCCACCGCCTCCCTCAAGGCCGCGCAGAGAATGATGTGGCCGCCGTGGCCGTACTCACCGTTGATGTCGTGGCTCACGATGACCTGGGGCTTGAAGCGCCTGATATTTTCCGCCACCGCCGCGGTCAGTTTTTCGTAATTATAGATGGTTTTCGCATACTCGAGGCTCTCCGCGTAGTGGTCGTCGAAGTCCATGTTCACCGGGTAGTTGCGCACGCCCATCGTCCAGAGACCGTCCAGCTTTTCGTGCTCGCGCGTCTTTTCGCCGTTCCAGTAATTGCACATGTAAACGACCTGCGTTTTGTAGCCGAGCGCACAGTAGAGCGTGATCGCGCCGCCGAAAAAGAGCACTTCGTCGTCAGCGTGGGTCGAAAATACAAGCAGATCGGCCCTGTCGAGCGGTTTTTCCCACCGCTGCACCCAGTCGGGAAGCTCGCCCTCCGAGAACGCGTAGATCTCGCAGATGCGCGTGGTCGCGGGAATATTTATCGTGCACTCCTTCGCGCCGCCGGGAATTTCCACGTATTCGTGGAGAAAACCGTTTTTGCCGAAGGTCGCATTCTTTCCGTCGTACGTGAGCGTCCACTCCTTCACGGATCCGTCCCACTGGATGTAAAGGCCCGCCACCGGCCGCTCGGATCTCACCGTTACCGTCTCGCCGGCGTCAAAACCGTATCCGGTGTAGTCGTCCCTGTCTCTGAGAAGCGGAAGGTTGGCCCCGCCGCTGTCCACGTTCACGCCAAGAGAGGCCGCGCTTCTCACAAGCGTCACAGTGTCCGACACGCTCCCCGTGTAGAAGCCGTTTCCGTCAAAATCCGCCGCGCTTTTGTAGACGCACGCGGTAATTTTAACAGGCGTGTTGATGAAGTCGACCTTTTCGCCCGCGGTGACCTTCATCGACGAGAGCGTGAGGTCGCCGGTCTCGTCCGGTTCCAGGTGGGAATACCAGACGCCCTTTTCGACCCTGATGTCGTCGTAAATGTAATTTTCGAGGTACTCCCTGTAGTCAAGCTCGTCGCCGGGCTTCATGATCATCTTGTCAAAATTCTTTCCGTCCGACGTCCCGAACCGCACGCGGTAGCAAATTTTGCACGAAGAGCTGCCGTCGAACGCGTTCCAGGCCTCTTTCCAGACATCCTGATAGTGCCTGCCTTCGATTTTGATCTCCTGCGCGGTTGACGCGATCGGGTAGATGCTCGTAATGTCGCTGCCTGTCCGCCACTCGGACTTGAACGTCTCGCCGTATTTCGAAAACACCCCGCGGTCGGAGTACTTTTTATAAAGCGTGACCGTCGTCACGCCGCCCTCCGCGAACACCTCGGGAACATGAGCAAGCATCGCCATGGGCAGAATCACGGCCGCAGTCAGCAGCAAAAGCATTTTTTTCATTTTCATTCCGTGTCACCCCCGACTCCAAGTTCCCTGGCCTTCAGCGCGCACGCAACCGTCAACGCGACCGTCGAGAACAAAAGAATTGCCGAAATCACGTACAAAATCATCACCTTAGAAGACGCCGTCCCGTACACGGTAACGATCCCGATGAACGCGTTCCGCGCGATTTCCGACGCCGCAAGCAGCCTGAGCATCGTAATAGCCGGCAGGAACTCCTCCCATTTCCGGCTTTTCAGCGACCGTTTTTTCAGCGCCGCGAAAAGCACGAACATCGCGAGCGGGATCACGAAAAGCAGCCGGATCCGCCACGAATACACTTCATGCCCGAAAATTTCGTAGATCACCGCGAAAATCACGCACACCGCCGTCATCACCAAATATCCGATTTTGGCTCTATTCAGGTATGTAGACAATGTCGCTCACGAACCTTTCCGTAATACGCCCGCTGTTCACGGGTTTGTTGATGATTTTTCCGTTAAAATACATTGCGGTCGACCCGCCGCCGTCGAAATTGTACGCCTCCGTAACGCCGAGCGGCTTCAGAAACTCCGCCATCTCGAGAAGCGAGAGTCCGTCGCTTTCGGCCGTTCTGCCGTCGCTGACCACGAAAAGGTAGTGCAGCGGCTCGATCTGCGCGATCACGGTCCGCGGGTTGCTCGCCAGGTGGTTCAGCACGTCGTCGTTGGCGCCAACCGAGATCTCACCGTTCCTGATGATGGCCGGCCCGAACGAAAACACCTGCCACGGCGCCCACGAGATCACCTCGTAAATGTCGGTCTTTTTCTCGTCGAAGCTCACTAACGAACCGTCCTGCAAAACCGCAAGGTCCTGATACGTGTTCCTCTCGTTCCGCAGCGAAACCGTCTTCCGCCACACCTCTCCGTTTCTGATTATGTAGCCGTTTTCGCGTTTCCCGTAAAAATCCCCGTTTATCGCGAGGATCGCGTGGTTGTTTTTCGCCTGCTGCGACGTGGTTTCGATAATGTTTTTACCGAATTTGTTTTTCGCGAACGCCGCCCTCAGCAAGTAGGCGTTTTTCACCTTTATGTCGGCGACGTAAATGTCGGTGTGGTGCTCGCGGTATTTCGTGATCACGATGTCGACCTCGCCGTTGTGGTACTCGTTGTCGGTCAAAATTACCTCGGGCACTTCGGTGGGTCCCGGTGTCGGAGTCTCTGTCGGAGCCGGGGTCGGAGTCGCTGTAGGAGTCGTGGCCGGCGTGCCGGTTTCTTCGTAAACCGGTGTTTCCGTCGCTTCACCATCGGGTGTTCCGGTCGCGTCACCCTCCGGGTTTTCGGTAACCTCGAGGGTCGGCGTCGCTTCCGGCGTCATATCGTCCGTTCCGGTTTCTTCAGGTTTTTTCGTCTCGTTTCCGGCAGGCATTTCCGTCCGCGCCGGCGTGCTCATCAAAATCTGCTCGGGACTTACAATCTCCTCAGTCGGAATCACAAAAAAATCGAGCATGAAAAGAAGCGCAATCGCGACGCACGGTATTATGTATATCGTTGTAAAAAACTTCGCCCTGTTCTTCATTTTCGAGAGGCACCTCCCGCGCCCGATTATACCACCCCTTTATAAGGGTGTCAACTTTTCAGCTGTTTCGCCGCAGGTTTGTCCATGGTATGTCCATAGTATGTCCATGGTTCCGGACAAGGTTCCGGGCCGTGGTTCCGGACCGCCCTGACGGCTTGAAGAAAACGCAAAAACAGGGTATAATAGGAACGGAAAACAGATTTTTTCGAAAATTTTCGAATACAGTAACCGGAGGGAATATGGACACGAAAAAAGTACTCGACTACATCAATTCAAACTGGGCAAAAACGATCCGGCAGCCGGACGACGTCATCCACGGGAACATCCGGATTCCTTATCCGTTCACGGTTCCCGACGCCGAGGACACGTTCACGGATTTCTACTACTGGGACACGTATTTCCACAACATCGGTCTCATTCTGGCCGGCCGCGAGGAACAGGCCGAGAGCAACCTCGACGTCATGAAATTTTTCGTCGGCCTGCTCGGGTACGTTCCGAACGCCAACCACATCACCGACCGCAGCCAGCCGCCCCTTTTCACGCGCGGCGTTTTCGACCTGTATAAAACGACGGGCGACAAGGCGGTCATCCTCCGCTACGTCGACGCGCTCCTCAAAGAGCACGACTTTTTCGTCACAAAACGCACTCTCCCGTGCGGCCTCTGCGCCTACAGCACCGCCCTGACGGACGATGAGCTTCTCGGCAACACCTGGCTTTTCGAAAGGGTCGGCGAGCCCGTTCCCGAAAAGCGCGAGGACGTCATTCGCATGACACGCAACCTGTTTGCGATCGCCGAGAGCGGCTGGGACTTCAACCCCCGTTTTGACACTCCCGAGGGCCGGTTCCGCACCGACGAGTTCATCCACCTCGACCTGAACTGCCTGCTCTACGACGCAGAGCTCAAGCTGTCCTTCATGCTCCGGGAAATCGGCCGTGACGACGACGCCGACGCGATGGCGGAAATCGCCTCCGAGCGCAAAAATCTCGTCGAAAAGTATCTTCACGACCCCGCTACCGGCCTTTATCTCGACTACAACTTCGTGCGGAAAGAGTTCTCCGGTGTGTGCTCGGTCGCCTCGTTTTATCCCTATTTTTCGGGAATTTCCAACGACGCAGACGGCGCCCTCAGGCTTCTCGAAAAGCTTGAGCTCCCGCACGGTATCGCGACCTGCAACGAGCGTCCCGGCGCAGCCTACCTCCAGTGGGACTTCCCCGCGATGTGGCCCTCCAACGTCTACTTCACGGTCGCCGCGCTCGAAAACGCCGGCCTTCCCGACGACGCGCGCAGGATCGCCTTTAAATACGTCGAGACCGTCACCGGCATTTTCGAAAAAACCGGCTTCCTCTGGGAAAAATACGACGCCCGCACCGCCGAGGTCTCCGTCACGAACGAGTACAGAACGCCGAAAATGCTCGGCTGGACCGCCGGCGTCTACCAGTTTATGTGCGCCAAATACGGTTTCTGATTTTTAAGCCCCGAAAGGACCTCCACGCATGCCTTTTATTCTCGTAAACAAAAACCGCGGCGGCCTGTCTGCCGCCGCGACCGTGATTTTTGCCACCCGTGATTCCGCTGCGCGCGCCGTCGCAGACGCGCGCGCCAGCTTTTCCTCCGGTGGCGGCTGCACGGTCAAAAAAGGAATACACGTCACGTCGATCACGCGCACGCGCCGTCCCTTCTCAAAAAGGCGCGGCCTTTACGCACGCTCTGAACTCGTCCTGATCGCACACATTCCATCCGGCAGCCGGATCCCAACCCGGGAAACGTTCAGAAAACTTCTGACGTCCTCGCTGAAAAAAGTGTCCGGCGCCGGTCTGGACAGCGTTATTATATTCTGCCCAGCCGGTTTGGAATCGTCTTCAGGTTCATTCAGTCTTTACGGGGAAGCGCGTGACCTCGCGGAAAATCTTTTTCCGGAAATAACCGTGTTTTTTGCCGCCGGCGATGACCTGTCAGGCGATTTGTCCGCGAGCTTTCCGCATGACGTGGACGTAGACAGCTATCTCGCAACCAACTACAGCCCCGCGGAAGCATTAAGTGCAGAGGCAACGCTGAGCACCCATGAAGCCCCCATCGCTGCGGCAGCACGTCCGGCATATGACGTCGCCGGCTCTGCGTTGATTACGGAACAAAAAAATCCCGTCTTTTCCGCCGGAACCGCGGAGTCGCGCATCGCCTCCTACCACCCGTCCGATCTTGCCGCGAACGTTCCGTCCGGCCTTGATCCAAACGTTTTGTCCGCCCCTCGCAAGGCCCGTCCCATCCCTAAAGACAGGCGAAAACTGCTTGAATACACCGACGGTTTCGACGCGGATCTTCACGATGAATCCCCTGAAGATTCCCGTCCTCCTCTTCTCGATCAGTGCCTTGACGAGGCGGACGAATACCCCCCGGAGAAACGCGGCAAAAAGCACCCGGGAGAATCCCGGCATAACTACAAAGGAGCCCTTACCGGAGCCGCAGACAAGGTTCCATTCGAGTCTTTTAAAGCGCCGCATCTCGCGTCTTTCAACGCCATCTCTTCGATCGACGACAACCTGACCGGTCTCGAAGATGGTTTTTCCACGATTTTGTTCAAAATGATCGACGCCCGCGGCCTCTCTGACCCCGAATGCTACCGCCGCGCCAACATCGACCGCAAGCTCTTTTCCAAAATCCGCAACAACCCGGACTACCACCCGCGAAAAGATACGGTCCTCGCCTTCTGTCTCGCCCTCCGCCTCACCCCCGAAGAGTCGTCGACCCTCCTCGCCAGCGCCGGCTACACCCTCTCGAATTCGATCAGGCGCGACGTGATCGTCAAATACTTCCTGGAAAAAGGCATCTTCGACATTCTCCGCCTGAACGAAGTCCTCTTCGAAAAGGACGAACAGCCCCTCGGCTCCTTCTGACCCGTCCGGTCTCCTCATATTCTTTACGTGTAACATATTCTTTACGTGCACCATCAAAAAAGCGGCCAAACCGGGCCGCTTTTTTGCGTCTCATTCGCAGTATTTCTTTACTTCCCCTGTTTTTTCCCTGAAATAACGTTCGCCAGGGAACCTGTCCCCAGCGCAATCAAAGCAGTCGCGGCAAGCATGATCAATACGCTCACCCACCATTTCCCGCCGTTCGCCAGGTGGTAAAAATCCTCCCATTTTTCGGCAAAAACCACCATACTGAGATAGACCGCTCCGTACAGAATCATCGGCAGAACTCCCAGTGCGAAAAACGCCGGTCTTATCCTCACTCCCGCCTCCGCGATCCAAAGCGTAAAAAGAGCGGCAAGCGGAGTCAGCAGGTGCAGAAAAAGATTTATGTCTACGAACATCGCCTTGAATCCGTAAATGAACCCAAGAAAAACGGCCACGGTCAAAAACGTCAGCATCACTGCCACGGTTCCGACGAATTTGAAAACCCTGACCCATTCCGGATACTCCCGCCCCGTCACAAGCTTCACGGTTCCGAAAACCGCCACGAACAGCGACGCGACCGCCACAAGAATGTTTGAATCTACGGTAAAATACCTGAACGCGACCGGCCCGACAACCTCCATATTGCCGCTGCCGCCCCGCACGAAAAACGTCAGCACGCAGTACACGGTAATCAATACGATCGCCGCGTTAAACGCAACCGCCACCGCGGTCCTGATTCTCTCCGCTTTCGAAAGCCTCATGTCAAGTCAGCCCCGCACTCTAAAAAGTCATTTGTCGGTGATAATCTTTTTCAGCTCGTCCATAAACGTGTCGACGTCCTTGAACTCCCTGTAAACCGACGCGAACCTGACGTACGCGACCTTGTCAATATCCTTTAGCTTGGCCATGATGAGTTCTCCGATCTTCTCGCTCGAAATCTCTTTCTGCATCGAAGACACAAGCGCCTGCTCAACGTCCTTAACAAGCCCTTCGATCTGGTCGCTCGTAACGTTTCTCTTTTCGCACGCCCTCATAATGCCGCGCCTGATCTTGTCGCGGTCGAAAATCTCGCGCGTACCGTTCTTCTTGATTACCATCAGCTCGATGGTCTCAATTTTCTCGAACGTCGTGTACCGCTCGCCGCAGTTGTTGCACAGCCTTCTGCGCCTGATAAAAGATCCGTCTTCAGAACTTCTCGAGTCTACAACCTTGTCTTCCAGGCTTCCGCAATATGGACATTTCATAACAATTCCGCCTTTAAATTAATATTTCCGGGAAAACCCGAACAAGCAGGCAATAAGCCGGGTTCTGTCTTTTGGGACGACCATCTATCTGGACCTGACATTACTGCCAGGCTCAAGCCACCTCAGGCCTGCCGGGCCGGCATTTATGGCCCATAACGGTGTTGCTCCGGATGGGGTTTACACGGCCATCACGTCTCCGCAATGCCGGTGAGCTCTTACCTCGCCTTTTCATCCTTACCCGCCGAAGCGGGCGGTAATTTTCTGTTGCACTTTCCTTGAAGTCACCTTCACCGGGTGTTACCCGGCACCCTTGCCCTGTGGAGCCCGGACTTTCCTCAGACGGGTCCTTTCGTTGCCGCCCGCGGTCGTCTAGCCTGCTTGTGCGTCGATTATACAAATTTCAGCGTCTTTTGTCAAAAAAAATCCAAGTCCTCAGGCGCTGTAATTTTCACATTTTTCACGCTTCCCTCGACAAAAGCGACCTTTCCGCCCGCTCTAAGTACGATTTCCGCGTCGTCCGTCACCTGTCCGTCACGCTCCGGGTCGTATTTCCCGAACGCGTCGGAAATAACGTCCAGCCTGAAGCTCTGCGGCGTCTGCGCTCTGAAAAGACCGCTTCGCGGCACAATATGCTCTGCGAAACCGTCCGCCCCCGCGACGATTGTGTCGGTCACAGGAATAACCGTCTCGCACGCGCCTTCCTTTTTGGCGACCCTTATATTGTCCCTCACCGTCTTCATTGTAATAAACGGCCTCGCCGCGTCGTGGATCAAAACGGTGTGTTTTTTCCGTTTCTCCCCCGTCACGCCTCTGACCTCCAGAAAGGCCTCGACCTCCGCAACGCCCGCGGCAGACGACTCCGCCCTTGTTGCACCTCCGGGTACCACCGAAACGACCTTTTTAAACCCGTGCCTGTCGAGAAGTTTCCGGCAGTAGTCACACCACTCAGGCACGCACACGACAACGATCCCGTCGATTTGCGCGCACTCCTCAAAAACGGAAAGCGTATGTACAATTATCGGCTTCCCCGCGGCAACCAGAAACTGCTTGGGCTTTTTCGCGCCCATCCTTCTCCCTGTTCCTCCCGCAAGGCAAATTGCAAAATTCATATAGTCTCCTCCGGATTTTCGGTTTCGAATCTGTTTTTCCTGAGAAACGCCTTAAAGTCGTCCGGTAGCGGTGCCTTGAACGTCATAACCTCGCCTGTCGAAGGATGAGTCAGCGTAAGTCTGCCAGCATGGAGCAGCTGCCCCGCAAGACCTCTCGTGTTCTTGATCCCGTAGACAGGATCGCCTGCCACAGGGTACCCAATCGCCGCGAGATGCACTCTTATCTGGTGCGTACGGCCCGTTTCAAGCTTGACTCTCAGCAGCGCAAATCCCGCCTGTTCCTCAATCACTTCAAAATGCGTAACGGCCTCCCGTCCTCCGGGCACCCCCGCGGCCATCTTTTTCCGGTCGTTTCTGCTTCTTCCGACAGTCATGTTAACCGTTCCCGCCTGAACTTTGGGTCGCCCCTCGGTCACAGTGTAATACACCCTCGCCATCGAATGGTCTTTCAACTGCGCCGCGAGCGCGAGGTGCGCCGCGTTGTTCTTGGCAACGCAAATCAGCCCCGTGGTGTCCTTGTCGATACGGTGAACGATTCCCGGCCTGATCTCGCCGTTAATGTCCGAAAGGTCTTTGCACCTGTAAAGAAGCGCGTTTACGAGCGTCCCGGAAGTGTTTCCCGCCGCCGGATGAACGACCATACCCCTCGGCTTGTTGACAACAATAATGTCGCCGTCCTCGTAAACAACGTCAAGCGGAATGTTTTCCGGCGCCGCGTCGATTTTTTCCGGTTCCGGCACCGTAACCGTGACGTTGTCGCCGGTTTTCAGCTTCAGATTCGCCTTGCAGCTCTTCCCGTTCACCGTAACGTTTCCGCCGTCTATAAGCTTCTTCACGCTGCTCCGGCTGAACGTTCTGTAAGCGTACGCGTTGTATGCGGTCCCCGCGGCTGCGTCTCCGGAAAGCTCAAACTCTTCCTGATCTTCAAGATCATCATCGTCTCCGAAGCCAAAATCTCCCGCGCGGTCGTCTGCCTTTTCTCCCTCTGAAAGCGCGCACAAAGCATCGGCCACATAGGTATCGACCCTCTTGCCGCCCTCTTCGACTGTGAGGTTGAAAACGCGCTCCTCCGGCATAAAATCACTCCCCGGTTTTTTGTTCCGGCAAATCAGGCTGAACAGGCTCTTCGGGCTGTTCCGACGGCTCAGCCTTTTCGTTTAAACCCGGCTGTTCCTGTTTTTCCGCCTTTTCCTTGTAAAGGAACTTGTAAAGCGGCGTGCCCTCTCTGAAAGCCTTCTTTTTCGACGAGAGGAAAATCAGATAGATCACAAGGCCGATGCTTCCCGCGGTCACGCAGATATCGGCAACGTTGAACGCCGGAAACTCATACCCGAAAAGGTTGTAAAAGCTCAGAAAATCCGTCACATACCCAAGCCTGATCCTGTCGATAACGTTCCCGATCGCACCTGCCGCAAGCAGTCCGAGACAGAACTTCAAAAAGGCCGAATCAGCCTGAACGTAGGCAAAAATCACCAGCGCCGCAACAACGGTGGACACAACCGCCAGCACAGCCGTCGCGTTCGAAAAGATTCCCCACGCGGCACCCGTGTTCTCCCAGCATACTATCCGGAAAAATCCCGGAATCACGTCGATGCCCGTAGTAACGTTCGTAACGACCAGGTATTTTGTGATCTGATCCGCGGCTATCAAAAGCAGACATATAACGCTAATTACGATGTATGAAACCATATTTCCCTCACTTCAATTCGTCCCCGCTTCTCCGGTAGGCGCGGGCGTCCCGTCTTCAGTCAATTCCGTGGGCTCTTCTGCCGGCTCCTCGATCCACCATTCGTTCGCTGTCGCCAGCACATTCCACGGCTTGAGCGCCTCCGGTCTGAACCCGTGAAGCCGCGCGCTCAAAACGACCGCGTTGTCGGTGACAAACATCCCGACGATCGGATTGTCCTCTAAGATAATCTTCTCGATTTCGTTGTAGGCAGCCAGAATTACGCCCGCGTTTTCAATCGTTTCGATCTGTTCAATGTAGTCGTCGATTCTGGAATTGCCGTAGAACGAAAAATTGAGTTCTCCGTCTGTTTTTAAAATCTTTTCCACGCTCTGCCACGTTCCCAGTTCGATCTCAACAGCCGCGAGCATATATTCTTTATTGCGCAGCCTGTCAAGATACTCGTCGTCGCCAACCTCCTCAAGCTCGACCGTAACGCCAATCTCTTTAAGAGAATTTGTCGCCTGCCGCAGCGTCCTGCTCATCCTGAAGTTCGCCTTCGGACTGATTGCCCTCACTATAAGCTCGTTGCCGTCGGCATCATACCACTTCCCGTCGACAGCGCTCTTTGAATAGCCTGCGGCGTTCATAAGCAGCTGCGCGCGCACAGGGTTATACGGATAATCCTCCAGATTCTGACGTCTGTAAACCGTCCCTGAATACAACGGAAGCAGCGAGATTTTGCCGTGCCCCGAAGCCGCGGCGTTGACCGCGTCCTTCCTGGAAGTAAGAAGATTGAGCGCGCGCCGCATATCAGTGTTTGCAAACGGATTCGCCAGCGTCACAAACGTCTTCTCCCCGCTTTCTTCATCGGAAACCGGGTTGCTTATCAGGTATGTCGAGGAACAGTTGATTGCGATAAAGTCGTACGCGCTTCCCGTAAAGTAGTGAACCGACGTGTCCTTCTTGAGCGCGGATATTCCCACGCTTGAACCGTAAAACAGCGCCATGTCGAACGGCGACCTGACCTTCTCGTCCTCACTGCCGTAAAAAGTGATCTCCACCTCGTCAAAGTGCGTAAGTGCCGCCGCGTTCCTGAATTCTGTGTTCTTTTCAAGCGTGATTTTTTCCGCGTTCAGTTCTTTTTGCTTGAAAATACCCGTCCCGGACAGCAGCACCGGCCTGTCCGCGGCAAGCGTCTGCCACCCTACAAGCGGTATCGCCAGTTTCTCCGGCATATGCGCGTCGGGAGTCTTCAGCACCAGCTGCAGCGTCTTGTCATCCTTGGCAAAACATCCGGCGACGTTCTCGACGTTGGCAGCGTAGTTTCCGCCTCTCGCTATGATAAAATCGATTACGCGCTTAACGTCGGATGACTCAACGACGCTTCCGTCGTGAAAGGCGATCCCGTCCGCAACGGTGAATTCCCAGACCGTGAAGGCATCATTGTGAACCCAGTTCGTGAGAACGTTCCCGGCCGGCTCCATAAAATCATCCGGCACGACAAGCATTTCGCACACAAAACCCGCGTAAACCCGTATGTCCTCGTTATTTGTTAAAAGCGGATTGATTGTGTCAAACGGTCCTGCCGACAGTTTCAGCACGCCGCCCTCTACTGGCAGTTTCTCCTCCGGAGCAGGTTCAGTCGCGCCGGGATCCTGTGTAGCCACAGGGTCGAAGGTGTCGTCCGGACGCTCGTCCGAAGGCGATTTGGCGCACGAAAAAAGCATCACGACCGCCATCAAAAACGCGACTGCCGCCGCCGCTCTGCCGATTCTGTTCAGTTTAAAATGCGGCGCCCTTTTCATGCTTTCACCTCCTCGTGCGCTAAAAATCAAGCACCTGACCGTGCGTTTCAATCTTATCACATCCGCGACCGGATTTAAAGGCTTCCCTTATAACAGTTCACTTTTCAAGCCAGATTACAGCTCCCATAAGGCCCTCGTTGCGGCCTTTTTCCGCCCTGTACGAGAAAAACAGCTCTCTGTTCCGCTCACACGCCGTGCAAACCTCCGGTGCGCTTATATTCTCTCTCCTGACACCCGCGCGGACAAGCGAATAAACCGCCACCGCCCTAAGGTCTACAAGAAATTTCCCGCGCGCGCCGTCCCATTTCACCGCGTCGACTTCCGGAAATCTCTCCTCGAAAACTCTCGCCACAGGATAGTCGACTTCAAAACAGTCTCCGCAAATACCCGGTCCTATCGCCGCGAAAACGTTCCCGGGATCCGTTCCGAACTCGCGCGCCATCGCTCCGACAGTTTTCCCGGAAATATCCGCCGCCGTTCCTCGCCATCCCGAATGCACCATTCCGACAGCCCTTCCCCTGTCATACAAATAGACCGGCAGGCAGTCGCCGTGGGTGGTCATCAGCGGCACAAAGGGCAGCCTCGTTATCATGCTGTCGGCCTCGATGACAAGCCCGGGTTTCCCGAATCTCGCGCCCGCGATCTCTTCCGTCACGTTTACCACGGTTTCGCCGTGCACCTGGCTGAGCGCCGTAAACCTCGAAATGTCAAGTCCGTGGTCCCTCGCCGCAATTTTAAAATTCTCGACAACGTTGCCCTTTCGCGAAGGTTCCTCCTTGCCGAAGCTCGCGTTGAAAACGTTTCCGTTCGCCCCCGAAACTCCGCCGTACCTTGTCGTGAAAAAATGCCCCGCTCCGCTTTGGTTGTAGAGCTTCGCGTCGTAATAGTAGGCGGTTCCCTTGTTCGCGTGATTATTCCGTTCAGCGCCGGACGCGTTCTCCGCCGGCAGTAAATGCTCCGCGTTCATACCGGTCTCCGTTCTCATTTTCCGCGGCTTTTAAATCAGCCCGCTCTCCTCAAAGTAATTCCGCGCCACCGTTTTGCGTACACGCGCAGCCTTATCGCCGTTTTCTCCGTCCCGTCGACCTCTACGACCGAAAACGAAGGTTCCACGGCAATGTCGGTTTCATACTCACGCAAAAAATCGGACGCGATAACAACCGCCTTGACGGCCTGATTGAGCGCTCCGGCTCCGATTGTAACGAGAACCGCCTCGCCGGCAGACCTTATGCCGCCCGCAAGCGCCCCCGCGACGCTCCCCGGTTCGCTCACCGAAGATACCCTGAAACTTAACATAAATGATGCCCCCTCCCGAACGCATTCCGCCCCGTTTCCGGCCGCGTTTCATCCGCGGTTCAACGCCCTGCCGGAAAGGCGTTTCTGTGCGTCCGAGGGCATTCTAAACGATTTCCGCCAGCTTGTCCACAGCGAAAATATTTCCCGAAAAGCGGTGGATTTTCCACAAGAAACCCACCGCCCCTTGAACATTTTTGGTATTATGTTCCGGCTGTGGGATTCCTGCCAAACACCGCCGTTTCCGGCGAAAACGGCCGAAAAGTCGTTAAATTTGTCGCAGAAACTTGCAAATTTTTGCGATTCGGCAAAAAGTCCGAAGTTTCCCCGCCGTCCTTTTATTCTGTTACGGTCTCTTTTATGCGCTTTATTGTCAGCGCCTTCCCTGTAACTTCGTCGACGTCGATCACGACCGCGTCAATTTCCGGCGTTCCGGCTTTGAGCGGCTCGAACCTCGCCTGCCTGCCAAGCGCGTATCTCTCGTAAACGCCCTTGAACCCCATTCCAAGAACGCTCTCGCGCGAAATACCCGTCATTCCCACGTCTGTAATAAAAGCCGTTCCTCCGTCGAGAACGCACTCGTCCGCCGTCTGAACGTGCGTGTGCGTGCCCACAACCGCGCTTACGCGGCCGTCAAGGAACATCGCCAAAATTTTCTTTTCCGAAGTTGCCTCCGCGTGAATATCGACAAGTATCACGCGCACGCCCGCGCCTCTCAGTGCCTCAACGGCTGCCTCCGCAAACTCGAACGGACTGTCTCCGGGCGGGTCGATAAACGCGCGCCCTTCTATGTTTATGACGCCTAAAGGGGTTCCCGCAACGTCCACGCGCATAAATCCTCTTCCCGGGCGGTTTTTGCCAAGGTTTCCGGGACGGAGCACGGAAAGTCTGTCGGCGTACTCCTCAAATTCCGGACAGCCCCACACGTGGTTGCCCATAGTTATAACGTCCGCGCCTGACTCGAAAATGTCGCGCGCGTCTCTGCCCGACATCCCGCGACCGTTTTTGGCGCTGTTCTCGCCGTTAACGACGCAAAAATCGATTTTCTCTCTTTTTTTGATTTTGTACAGGCCGTGGAAAAGCGCGTCTCTTCCCGCCTCTCCGAAAACGTCGCCCACAAAAAGAATTCTCATAAAGCCCCTCAGTTTTTGACAAGATCCCGCCCGCATGCGCGGTCCCTCGCATCATTTATTTATATAAATGCTCGGCGGCTCATTTTCAGCCTCTTCGCCGCCGCCTCGCAGCATCCTTCCCGTAATAAACACACACACGGCGCACACCGCCAGCAAAACAAAACAGACTATGTTCACAGTCAGTTCCGTCTCCTTTGCCGCAAAAAACGTGTAAAAAATCAGGTTCGCCAGGTTAAAGCCCACATGCGCGAAAGTACTCGCGACGATTGAGCCCGCCGTCTCGGCGATCCACACAAAAACAAGCCCGCACACGAACGCGTATATGCTTTGAAGAATATTGTCGTGCGCGAAGGCGAAAAGAAACGCGGTAACAAGCGCCGCCGGCACGATCACGCCTGCGCGCGACGGCTTACCGTTTTCAACAGTACCGCGCGTGAAAGCCTTCTCAAGGTAGCGGAACGCCTTCCCCCTGAACGCAAGCTCCTCTATAACAGGCGCGACAATACAAAGCGCTATCAGCGACGCGACCGGGTTTCCCTCCGAGGCAGACGCGACGCTCTCCGAATTACCCTGCACCCACGCCTCGGGCAGCGGCAGCACCTTTACAAGAACGGTTACCGCGCGGTTAAGACTGACCCCGATCAAAAAGCCAAGAATGCAGTTCAAAGGCAGCAGCACGGCCTGCGATTTTCTCCTTACGTGAAGAATTCTCAGGTCATAAAGCGGTTTCTGCCTCAGTATCAAAACGATTGCCGCCGCCAGAACAAGCCAAATCGCGCTCACTATAAGGCGCTTTTCCGAAGAGCCAAGCCCCCTCAACGCGCCGGCGTTCGCTATCGCGTTAAAAACAAACGCGAGCAGCGGAAAAGAAAAAGCAACGAAAACAGCTTCAAGCACCCAAAAAAGCCTCAGCAGAATTCCCGGATCCTGCTGTTCGCCGTGAGTGTTGAGATCTTTTGCGTTTCCGTTGCTTTCCATCGATATTTCCTTAATTAAAAACCCGGTTCCCGTAGTTCGCGCGCAAATAATTCCCGCCGGTACACGGTATTCGTCGACCGTCAGTCGTCGAAGCCTTTGCCGAATTTTTTATTTGCTTTAGTTATCGCGAGAACCACCGCGAGCACGACACCTAAAATCACGCCCACGATAATAAACGGTTTTATGTTGAACGCCCTTGCCGGCGCGCGCGAAGGCTCCGGAGTCGGTTCCGCAGCGGTTCCGAGAAGCGTTCCGGTAGTTCCGGTCGTTCCCGTGTCGCCGCCGGTCACAGTTCCCTCTTCGCCCGCGTTTTCGGCAAGATAAAACCCGCGCGTCATTTTACGATCTCCTCCCAGAGCTTTTCGTAGTAGGATCTGATCTCGGGATCAAGGTCGTAGAAGTACTGGGTTTTCGGTTTGTGCGCATCGTCCGGATAAAGAATCTCGTTGCCCTTGAAAGAATAGTCAGGGTTGTTTACAACGCCGCTGTGGGGCGAAGCGTAGCAGAGGTACTCCGCGTTCTGGAGCGCGACTTCCTGTTCAAGCATAAAGTTGATGAACATGTGCGCGGCTTCAATGTTCTTGGCTGACTTCGGAATGCACATGGAGTCGACGAAAATGTTGGTTCCCTCCTTCGGGTAGAAGAACTCGAGGTCGTCGTTAATGCTCTTCATGAGAAGATAGTCGCCCGCGTAGTAAGGCGCGACCGCCGCGTTGCCGCCTTCCATTTTATTGAAAACCTCGTCCATGACTCTGGCCTGAATAATCGGCTTCTGCTCCATAAGCTTTTGCGCGGCCGCGTCCCAAAGAGCCTTGTCGGTGTTATTCACGTCCTGACCGAGCAGGAACTGAGCTGTCGAAAACGCGTCTCTCGGGTTTCCGAAGGAGAGTATGTTATTCTTGTAAGTCTCGTCCCAGAGGATGCTCCAGCTGTCGGGCGTACCTTCGACCATAGTCTTGTTATATATAATGCCGACCATGCCTACGTTGTAGGGAACGGAGTACTCGTTCTGCGGGTCAAAATAAAGGCCCTTGTACTCGTCCATAATATATTTGTAGTTAGGAATCTTCGACGTGTCGACCTTCTGTAGCATTTCCTCCTTGATCATTCTCTGAATCATATAGTCAGAAGGAACCACTACGTCTACGGAAATCGCGCCGCTCTTTAATTTGGCGTACATGGCCTCGTTGCTCGGCGTGGTGTCGTCGTAGGTGACCTTTATGCCTGTCGCTTTTTCAAAAGCTTTTATAACGTCGAGAGAGCCCTCAGAACCGTCGGAAATGTACTCGCCCCAGTTCATAACATAGAGGGTTGTGCCTTCAAGACCGGTATAATCGCCTTCGAGGTTCTCAACAGTGTCGTTCCTGCTACAGGAAACCGGAAACGCCGCAATCGCAAAAATAAGCGCGCAGGCAACAATCAAGCTTACAATTCTTTTCATTTTTTCTCTCCGTTGGATTAATAATGTTATAACGGCGGAAACAGTTCCCGCCGCGAAGTCTGTTGGTTGAAATGCCGGTCATATTTCCGGAAAATACAATCCGCATTTCCGGGAAATAAACCTCGGTTTTCCGGGAAATATCCGGCGTGTTTCGGAAAATCCACCACGTACTCGGAAAATCCACCGGTTGTGGATTCTCCGGCATTCCGGGTTGGAAAATCCACCGCTTGTGGATTCTCCGGCGTTGCGGGTTGGAAAATCCACCGGTTGTGGATTCTCCGGCGTTCCGGGTTGGAAAATCCACCGGTTGTGGATTCTCCGGCGTTGCGGGTTGGAAAATCCACCGTTTGCGGATTCTCCGGCGATCCGGGTTGGAAAATCCACCGTTTGTGGTTTCTCCGGCATTCCGGGTTGGAAAATCCACCGGTTGTGGATTCTCCGGCGTTGCGGGTTTGGAAAATCCACCGCTTGTGGATTCTCCGGCGTTGTGAGTGCGGAAAATCCACAGTTAGTTTGGAAAATCCACACCCTGCGCGGAAAATCCATCGTGAGTGCGGAAAATCCACCATTAGTGCGGAAAATCCACCATTAGTGCGGGAAATCCACCGTTACTTTGGAAAATCCCCAAGCCCGGCGTAAAAACAAATTTTTATTTTGCCTTCGCCTGCTTTTTTTCCGTCCTCATCTGGAAAATATTCGAGATGAGCAGCAGAGCGAGGACCGCCACGAACATGATGCTCGACAGCGCGTACATGTCCGGTTTGACGATCTTTTTCGTCATCGAGTAGATCTTCAAAGGCAGCGTCTGGAAGCCCGAAGACGTGTAGTAACTGATTACGAAGTCGTCAAGCGACAGCGTGAATGCCATTATCGCGCCGGAGATGATTCCCGGTATGATCTGGGGCATTACGACCATTGAAAACGCTTTTGCAGGGGGTGCGCCAAGGTCCTGCGCCGCCTCGAAAAGGCTTCTGTCCGTCTGGTTGAGCTTGGGTAGAACGTTCAGGATCACGTACGGCAGGTTGAACGTGACGTGCGCGATGAGAAGCGTCCAGAAATTGAGATACTCGGAAGCGCCGAGAAGACGGCCGACGAACACGAACAAAAGCATCAGTGAGACGCCGGTGACGATGTCGGGGTTCATCATCGGGATGTTGGTGACGGTGAGCATGGTCTGCTTGAAGAACTTGCTGCGGACACGGAAAATGCCCATCGCCGCAATCGTTCCGAGGACCGTCGCGATCAGCGCGGAGGCCACAGCCAGAATCAAGGTGTTGCGCAATGCCTCGAGAGTGTCGCTGCTCGAGAACAGTTCACCGTACCACTTGAAGGAAAAGCCCTCGAACACGGACGTTGATTTTGCCGAGTTAAAGGAGAAAAACACCATTAAGAGCAGGGGCGCGTAGAGGAAGGCGTAGACGAGCGCCATGACGATTTTGTTGAACGTTTTCATGCCACAAGTCCCCCCTCTCCCGAGTTGTCGGCGAAGCGGTTCATGATGAACATGCTCACGAGGATCAGGACCATCAGCACCAGCGAGAGAGCCGCGCCGAGGTTGTAGTTGTTGAGAGTCTGCATCTGGCGTTCAATGGTGTCGCCTATGAGCATGATCTTGCCGTTGCCGAGTTTTTGCGAGATATAGAAAGTGCTGACCGACGGTACGAAGACCATTGTGATTCCCGAGATGACGCCGGGCATGCTGAGGGGCAGGATCAGGCGCCTCCAGACGTTAAAGCCGTTGCAACCGAGGTCGCGGGCGGCCTCCACGAGGGAGTTGTCCATTTTCGCCATTACCGTATAAATAGGCAAAATCATGTACGGCAGGTAGTTGTAGACCATACCGAAAATGACCGCACCGGGCGTGCCCAGGAAGGTCGCGGGCTTTAAGCCGAGCGTCATCAGAAGCTGGTTGATGATGCCGTTCCGGTCGAGGATGTTCATCCAGGAGTAGGTCCTGATGAGGAGGTTCATCCACATCGGGAGCATGACGAGCATCATCTGGATGCGCTGCGTTTTTTCGTTCGTCTTGCTGAGCGCGTACGCGAAGGGATACGCGATGATAAGCGTGATCACCGTGGCGACAAGCGAGTAGAGAAGCGATATAAGGAAGTTGTGCCCGTAGTCCTTGAGGGCTAAAATGCTGTCGAAGCTGAAATGGCCTTCCGCGTCGGTGAACGCGTAGACGACGACGATGAACAGCGGCACGACAACGAAAATTGCCGACCAGACGGCGTAAGGCGCGTTAAGGAGAGCGTTAGTCGATTTTTTCATCTTCGTCCTCCGCATCGATTGCCGCGTCAGGGTTGCTGATTTCCTCCATTTCATCGCTGAAATAGCTGTAGTCGCCCATTGTGCCGGAGTATTCGGATTTCTTCATAATGTGGATCGCGTCGGGTTCGATGTAAAGACCTACGCGGTCGCCTACGAAACTCTCGTCTGTCGTCTGGACCATCCATTTGAAGCCGTCGACGTCGATAATGATCTCGTAGTGCACGCCCTTGAAGGTGACAGAGGTGACCGTTCCGCAGATCAGCGCGTTATCGGGGTGAACGATGTCCACGTCCTCCGGCCTGATCACGACGTCCACCGGCTCGAACGGCTCGAAGCCTTCGTCGACGCATTCGAGCTTCCTGTTGTGGAACTTGACAAGTCTGTCCTTGATCATGACGCCGTCGATAATGTTCGACTCGCCTATAAAATCCGCCACAAAGGCGTTTTTCGGTTCATTGTAAATGTCGACAGGAGAGCCGATCTGCTGGATCTTGCCGCCGTCCATAACGACGACCGTGTCCGACATGGAGAGGGCCTCTTCCTGGTCGTGGGTAACGAAAACGAACGTGATGCCGAGACGTCTCTGCATCGCCTTGAGTTCGTTCTGCATATCCTTCCTGAGCTTCGCGTCAAGCGCGGCGAGAGGCTCGTCGAGAAGGAGCACCTTCGGGTTGTTGATCGCGGCGCGCGCAATGGCGACACGCTGCTGCTGACCGCCCGAGAGCTTCTGGACCGGCCTCTTTTCGAAGCCCTTCAGGTTCACGAGCTCGATCATCTCCGCAACGCGGCGCTCGATCTCATCCTTAGGCACCTTCGCGACCTTGAGTCCGAAGGCAATGTTGTCGTGAACGTTATAATTCGGAAAAAGTGCGTAACGCTGGAAAATAGTGTTGACATTCCGCTTGTGAGCGGGAACGTTTTTGACGTCGACTCCGTCAAAAATAATCTCGCCGGAATTCGGTTCAAGGAACCCGGCAATGAGCCTCAGGGTCGTCGTTTTTCCGCAGCCGGACGGGCCCAGCAGCGTGACGAATTCCTTGTCCTTGATGGCAAGGCTCAGATTGTCAAGAATAATATCATCGTCAAATTTGACGGTGACATTGCGAAGCTCGACAACGTTAGAAGAATTTCTCTCATCCATTTTTTGCATCCCCCTTTGCGGTAAAGACCGCGCACAGCCGTATTACAGCTACTTTGCGCGAACCCACAGCCCGGCTCATTTTCTGCCCCCGCAAAGAGTTTTTGCAGCGAATTCTTCCGCGGAACCGGAGATTCAACCGTCTCCGTAACTGTCCCGCGAAAAGTCGGGCTGCAGCAGAAATGTCTGCGGCGTCGAAAATGCCCCGTCAAACAATGGCGCACTCCGCTCCGCCGCGGTTTCCCGGGAGAAGCGCTCCCAAAAAAGCCCTCCCCGGAAACTGCAAGGCCATGTTATATCCGGCCATATCGCGAGCCCTTATCTTCTACGTCGTTTTAATAGCTTCGGGCTGCCGCAACAAGCCTGGCCGGACTTTTAAAATCCCCATGGCGCTTTGCCGTCACCGGGATTTTGTCGGCACAAATGCAAAAATCGTGCTATTATCGAAACGCGATTAAATGCTCTTTTCGCAAGCGGCATATATCTGACTGCACATACTTGAACGTAGTTCGTTAATTGCTACTGTTCTTTAGGCTCGTAAGGTGTCTTATGACCACCGATTTGCTGCCGCTTGCTTTTCGAGAGCTCCCCTCTCGCAGTATCTTCATACAGCTTCGGAGTCGCGCTCGAAAAAATAGCTATTTAATCGACGTTTCTATTATTTTCGCGTCCCGCCACAGGACGCCATCATATTATAACCTATTTGCGAACCGTCCGCAATAACAATTCTCTTCGTTTTCGCTGTTTTCGCTCCCCCGGGCGTTTTCCCGAAAACCAATTCGAATCGAATCCCGCGGCGAGTCTCAAAAACGTCCCGCACGGCTGCATTCCGAGCAGCATTCCAAGCACGTCCACGTCCGCCCTGCCGTTGACATTCAAGCCTTTGTCGTTTATACTTAACCCGGCAGCCGGTCAAACGCCGGCATGTCTAAACAGATCAACCCGAAAGGATTATTGTTATGAAAAAATTTACGGCTGTTCTTCTGCTTCTCTGCCTCGCGGCGGCTCTCTGTTCCTGCTCGACCTTTTCCGGTCCGTCCGGGGTCGCAAACCGTTTTATGGCCAACCTGAAAACGTACAATCTGGAGGGTGCGGGCAAATGCCTTCTGGATCCGGCCGAGCTTGACGCGGACACGCCGGAAAGCAACGTTTTTTACGACTACTACAAGGAATGCGCCAAAAAAATGAAGTTCAAAATCGTCGAGTCGACCGAGGACGGAGACAAAAGAACCGTAAAAGTCCACGTCACCTACCTCGACTCAGGAGAGCTCTTTGCGGAGGTTTATAAGGAGTATTTGGCCAAATCGCTTACATCCGCGCTGTCCGGCAAGAAAAACGAAAACCTTCTCGGAGACATTTTCGATGAAAAGAAACCCGATTATCCCCCCAAGACCGCCGAGACCGACCTCATTTTCAATTGCACGAAAAAGGACGGCCGCTGGTACATTGACAAAATGCCCGACGGCTGCACCCGCGTTATGACGTCCGGAATGACCGGCCTTCTGGGAGAATTAATCAGCTCCTTCTGGAAATAAAGCCCGGCCGGCTGCCGGACTCTAGCCGGACTCTAATTAAAAACGGGAAACCGCCTTCACCCGCTTCGAGGTGCTCCGGTTCCCCGTTTTGTTTATATGTTTCTTTTTACAGATACCTGCCTGGTACCCCGTGAATTGTCCCGTGAATTGTCCTGTGAATTGTCACGCCTTTGTCAGTACCTGTTCCAGTAGGCCTCCGTGTCCTGCTTTCCCGCCGCGGCCAGTTCACTGTTGGCAGCTTTGATGAGGTTTATTTTCGCGCCGTCAACTCCTTCCGTGCTGACGTACAGCGCGCTCCCGGTAAACTGCCAGGAGCAGGCGATCTGAATGCCTGCGTCTTTGATCCACGAAAGAAGATTTCCGAATTCTTCAGGAGTACGTTCGTCGTTTTCCAGGTCGAGATAGTCGCCGAATTCGCCGAAGAAGCATGCTTTTTTCAGCTGTTTCGCAGTGCGCGCGTAAATCCGGAAATATTGTAAAGGCGTCACGTCGGTTCTTCCGAAACGGTAGAGCGACCTGATGTACTCCGGTTCGCCGTCGGCGTTTTGAGCGCAGAGCTGCAGGTGAAAACTCACGCAGTCGATCGGATTGGGCGCCGCCATCGAGTTCATATACACGAAATCTTCGTCGCTGTCGGTGTCAAACGCAACCGTCCACGAGTGGGTTTTGGGGTCCGCCTTGAGACCCGCGTTGTACAAAGCCTTCGAGGACGCGCGCATTTCGCTGTGACCGCTCGAGATCATACGGTCGGGATCTACAGCCCGGATCGCCTTCGCGACCTCTTCCAAAAAGACTCTCATTTCGCCGGAGGTGTAGTAGTCAAAGCCGTCAGCCCCTTCCTCAATGCCAAAGCCCGCGGGAAGCCAGGTCTTAAACTCCGGGTCGCAAAGGTCGGCGTCGAGATTGTACTCGTTTCCAATCTCCCACGCCCACACCGCGGGGCTGTCGACAAATTCACGCACGACCGCGGTAACGTAGTCCTTAGCGTATTTTACGGTCCTGCTGTCCGGATTCCCCATGGCGGATCTCTTTTCGCCCACATGGGTCGGAATCGCAGCGTCGTGCCAAAGAAGCGAGCACACGAGGCCGACGTGAACCTCCTCAGCGTAGTCAACGATTTTGCGAATTGTGGCAAGCATCGCCGCGGGGTCTTTGTCAAAAGCCTCGTAGTAGGAAGGCCAGTAGCCTCCCAGATTGATTCTGACGAACGGAATTCCGCACTCCTTCAAAAGGTCAAGCTGTTTTTTGTATTCGGACGTTCCCGTCTCGACCTCCCTTGTCACCAGCGAAAAAACGTTCACGCCGAAGCCGTAAAAAGGCTTGCCGGCGAGAAGCACAGTTCCGTTTCCGTCAACCGTAAATCCCATAGCGTTCTCCTTTACTTCGCGGGGCTCCGCCGTCTCGAGCGGGATGTCCGTCGCCTCCGCCGGCGCCTCCGTCTCCTTAACTTTTCCGCTCTCACCGTCACAGCCGCACAATGAAACCGTCATCACGAGCGCGAGCGCGGCGGCGAAAACCGTTGAAATTATTCTTTTGATTTTCTTGTTGTTTTCCATTTTTAAATAGTCATCCCTGTTGTTTTGCCGGATATTTCCGGGAAATATCTGCCCTGCTCGCGGTCAGAATTTCAGCCCTTTTTCGCTTTTATACATGAACGCGCCTGCGGGAATTCCCGCGGAGTTCTCGAGCGTGATCCCGTTGCCGAACGAGTTCATGGTTATCGAATGGTACACAACGCCGTCAAACGGTGTGTCGCACGTGATCTCGACCGTGTCTCTTCCGACAAGCCTCGCCTTGACCTCGAACGTATAGACGATCTCGTTTTTGAGCATCACGTTGAAGCCCTTCACGAGCCGCTGACGGTCCGACGTTTTCAGGCCGTAGCCGACGTTTTTGAACTTGACCGTGGCCTTCCTGTAGTCGGAGCTGAACGTGACCGACTCAACCACCGGACCGCCCGCCTGCGACATTCTGACACCGCCCTCCGCGTTCGCCGCGCATGCGATTTTCGCGGTTCTCACAGCCTGCTCGTACTTGCAGTTCGGGTGGAGACTGTTCCAGTAGGTCGTGTCGTACCAGAGGTCGGACGACTGGATCTGGTAGTAGTTCTTCGTGCCGATGACCATTCCGCCCATGACCGCGCGGATCTTGCCGACGTCCATGAACGCCCACGGGTTGCTACCGGTGTAGTCCTGCGGCTGGAGGTAGATCGGCGGGAATTCGACGAAATACACCGGGAAGTCGGGATTCACGAGGTTGTGCGCGGCGCGCATATGGTCGACCATGCCTCTGAAAGCGGCACTGTAGCGTGCGGATTCGTTCTCGAGCATGTCGCTCTCGCCCTGGTACCAGATGAAGCCGTTGATAGCCATCCTCTCAAACGGATAGAAATACTCGTTGTACAGGAACCTGCCCCACTCGGCGTTGACGCCCGACGTAAAATAGTAGCCGAGCTTGCTGCTGAAGTCGTCGGTGTGGAATTCCTCCGCGACCTCGTTGGGAAGGAAGCAGCCTAAGGGGCGCCCGCAGCCGTCGATGTAAACGAGTCCGATTGGAACCTTCCCGTCCGTCATTTTCACGTAATTATAGGCAAACATGTAGCCCAGCGCAGTGAAGCCCTCAACGTGTTTTTCGTCGGCTATCGTCCAGCCCGCCTTGTCCGCGTCGATGTCCTTCGCGACCTCCGCGGAGCCCCGCACGCTGACGCCGTTGATCACGTTCTGAGTGTTGTAGTTGAGCCTTATCGGGAGGGCCGGGTCGACCGCCTCGCGCGGACATTTTTCCTTGTCGTCCGGATGGAACATCCAGTGCTCCGCCATGCTGTAGGCGATGTTCGACTGGCCCGAGACCATGTAGACGTCGCCGACAAGCACGTTCTCGAACTTCACCTCTTTGGCGTCGGTGAACACCCTCAGAACCGCCGGCTCCGGATCGGCCTTCAGCTTCTTCATGAACGTCAGCACCCACTCGCCGTTTTCGACGATCGCGTCTGCGTGAACGCCCTTAAACTCGCCGCTGATCTTCCTGCCGTTCTCCGCCTCGTCCGCGAATCCCCACACGCGAACGTACTCGTTCCGCTGCAGCACCATTCCGTCCGAGAAAACGTTCGCGACTCTGAAATCGCCGCAATATTCTGCGTTTACCGTTTCTTTTTTCATACTCTGTCCCGGTCCTTTCGAAGTGTTCCTCCACCCGCGGTCCAGCGAGCACGCGGTCAGAACAGCCGCCGCAAGCACGAACGCCGCCACGGCCGTGAGCACTTTTCTATAGTTTGATTTGTTGATTTTCCAGTTGTTTTTCATGATTTTCCGTTGTTTTTCCGGTTTTTCCCGGTTTTTCCGGCCTGCCTGCTGTCATCCCATACGATCGCGCAGAACCTTTATCATCTCATTATAGACCCCGAACCTGTACGACTTCGGTATGTTCTCCGCCTCGCGAAGAATCTCCTCCGCCTCCCCGGGAGTCAGCAGCGGCGCCAGCGTGATGACGTGGGAATGCATCGAAGCGTAAACCAGATCCTCCCCCGTGATCTTCCTGTTCCGGGGCTCAGAAACGATGACGCGGCAGGCCTCGAACGCCTCGCCGGCACATTCACCGCCCGCCTCACGGATCTCCGCGACGCAGTTCCCGACGCCCACCATGAAGGCTTTTTCGTCCTCCGAAAGATCTTTCCCCTTTCCGGTAAACCATCCCCTGAAAGCGTCGGCAAAAGACTTCCCCTCGCGCGGCTGCCCGCACGCCGCGGAATATCTCGCGTAAACCTCCCGCAGCTCCTCTGCCTTACTCATTCGAATCAACCTCCGGCACAAAACGCTTCTCTTGCCTTTTCATGCGAAAACGCCGCCCGTTTTCTGCTGCCGCCATTATATCATATTCACGATGTGAATTAAAGCGGAAAAGGCGGAGAAAAGGCCGTGTGAAGTGAACATCCTTTGTTTATGTATTTACACGCGCGCATAATTCCTATATAATTACCGTAGAACCTGAAAGGATTCCGCTTTTCACGTTTTTTGACTCTGTCAGACACCTGTTTTCAGACGATGAAGGAAGAATACTCAGTAAAAGAAAATAAAATGGAGAAGGAGTTCCGGGACGTCTCCGAGTTCAACGAGGAGAGCCGTATCGGCGAAAATGTCGAGTACGCCGCCGAGGGCGGCTACAACGGGCCGGAATTTCAGGACTACGGCGAGGACAAATCCGCGGAAAGGCTTTCGAGGCACAGTACCCTCATGCGCAACAACCGGAACCGCCTCGGCCGTCTTCTCGCCATGCTCACCGTCGTCGCGGGCGGTGCGGTGGCCGTTATGCTTCTCCTGACGACTACCATTTTCGTCGACGTCACCCGCTACAAAGCGCAGCCCGAGTCCCTTATGATCGAGCTGAGCCTCCTCTCCTCGTCCGAAGAAACCGAGTACACGGCCGTGCTGACGGACCGCGAGGGGAATACTATGGGGGCGTTCCCGGTCGACAAGGAAAATCCCGCGCTGCTCTTTTCCGGCCTCACGCCCGGAGAGATCTACTACCTGGAGGTTTTCGCGGACGGCGAATCCAAGCTCAAATTGAATTATCTTCTGCCCGAATACGAGGAAGAGACCGCCACGCCGGCTCCCACGCCCGCACCGGGAACGGATCAGCCCGGAAACACTCCCGCGCCCGGAACGGAGGGCACGCCTTCCGGAACCGCGACGCCTTACGAGCCCGCCACCGGAACGCCGGAATCCGAGACGCCTTCGACCGAAGAGCCTTCAACCGAAGAACCCGCCACCGAAGAGCCCACTCCGACTCCCGAGCCAACTCCTACCCCCGGCCCCGGCGAGCCCGCGCTCTACGTGGTTTCCGAAGAAAAAACGTTCCACTCGTTCGACATCGCGCTGACCGTCGAAAACATTGACCCGTCAGAGCTCACCGCTGAGATCGGCGGCGAATCAGTCAGCATAACCGCCGGCGGCGACAACACGGTCACCGTTTCCGCGGACGGCCTCGAACCGGCGACAAGCTACACGTACACGATCAAGGATTCAGGCGGCAATACCGTTTTCTACGGCAGCGTCACCACCGCGAACCGCACACCCGCCGAGATTGCGCTCCTCTCTTACACGGGAACGCTCACGTCGGCAGACATAACATTCACGCTTACGAATCCGGACGGAAACGATATTTCCGCGAAATATGACGGCGCAGACCGCGCCTTCACGCAGAGCGGCGACACGCTGTCGTTCTCGTTCACGGGTCTTGCGGCAGGTTCGTCGCACACGATCGATTTCTACGACTGGGACGGCAGCCTGATCCTTTCGTATCCGTTCACGACCAACTCAAGGCAGAACGCCACCGTCACGCTCGCGTCCGAAAATATCGGCTACGACAGCGCCTCGCTCTCGTTCTCGATCACGAATCCCGACAGCGGCGAACTGACCGTAAGATACGACGGAAACACAGTTGAGACCGCGCTGACGGCCGCATCCTACAGCCGCTCGTTCACCGGTCTTGTGTCCGGCGTTTCGCACACGCTCGAATTCGTCGACTGGAACGGCGCGGTGATATTCACGCACACGTTTGCGGCGCGGAACCGCACGCCTGCGACCGTAAGCTTCACCGACGTCACGTCCGGCTTCAACACCGCCACGGTCAAGCTCTCGGTCACAAACCCTGACAACAACGACCTCCAGCTTAAGGTAGGCAGCACCGTTCTTGACGCGGACTTCACCGCCGCGACGCCCTCCGCGACCGCGACAGGTCTAAACCCGAGAACCTCCTACACGTTCACGGTAACGGACCTCTCGACCGGAACGCAGGTCGCCTCGAGGCCGGTCACCACCGCTTCGTCCGTTACGTGGGAACAGAACGCTGCCGGCGACTACGTTTTCACTTATGAAGACGATTTCTTCTCGCTCTACCCGCGTGCCACGGTGACGGTCACCGACAGCACCGGCTACAGAGTATCCCCGTCCGGTTCCGGCTCCGGCTCATTTACGCTGGCCGCCGACGGGTACGTTTACACCGACACCTACACGGTAACGATCAGTTCCGGCGGTACCGTCGTCGACACACTCACCGCGAGTCTCTCGGGCAAGGAGCGGCCTGTTTTCACGCTTGACTACCATTCCTACGCGCCGGCGACAACGTCGGAGGCCCGTTCCGACCCGGACGGCCTCAGCTACGCGAAGTACCCGGGATTCGACTACGCGCTGAAGTCCGGTTACATTTTCAAAAATCAGCTTTCCGACGGCTCGTTTGAGGACGGCCCGCAGCGCTGGACCGCGCTCATACTGAACGACAGTTCCGGGAAAATGGCCAGCATCGTCGTCTCGGGGCTCGGCGCCGTCGAAAACGACGATGGTCTTTCCGGCGAGGGCTCGATCTGGTTCCAGTCCGCCGATCCGAGCGTGGGAGAGCTTCCCGAAGGCACGTACACCGCCGCGCTCTACACCGCCGACGGCCTGACTCCGGACAACATGAACGACTTCCTCAACGCGTTCAACGACGGCACCTCTACGAGCGAGGGCTTCCCGTACGTTTTCACCGAACGCGGCAGAAAGATCTCCGGCGACGTTACGGTCACAAAGCGCGAAACGACTCCGATCGGCGACGGCTGGATGTACAACCAGGAAGACCCGTACGTCACCGCGACTTCCGAAACGGTGCGCAATCTCTCAGGCAGGTACTACGCGTGCGAGGACGGCGTTGAAGGCTTCCTGACCATCGTCAGCGCGTCGAATCCGTCGGTCCGGCTGGTATCCCCCGTCTCGCTCGGAACCTCCACCGACTCCGAATTCAACACCGGTCCCCTCACCGTGCAGGGAACGGATCCGGTCTTCATCATAATCTACTCGCGGTCGTTCTCGCCGGAAAACTACATCTGCATCTGGTACGTCACGGCGCCTTAACGTTTGGCATTTGCCGCAGCCGCGTTTACGCACACTTTTAAAAACGCTTTTAAACACGCGTTTACGCACGCAATTTAGCACGATTTACACACGTAATTTAACACGATTTTACACAAGCATTCGATGCCGGTTTCCGGCGGAAAGCGAACTCTCTTCCAGGAAAGGAATGTGAACAATGATTACCTTTAAAGAAAAATCCGAGAAAACCCAGAAACTCGTGGGCAGGATCATCACGATCGTGCTGCTCTGCCTCGCGGCGGTCTACTTCGTGCTCCTCATTTTCGGGTCGAAAATTTTCGGCGCGGAAAGCCGGTTCTACAGAAGCCTGAACATTTTCAGCGGCGCCGGCGACTACGTCAAGTGGATCCGGATCCTCAGCTACGGCTTCTTCTTCATCACGATCGGCTACCTGCTCCGGCTGTTCATCGGCTGGCTGAGCACCTTCTTCAAAAGAGGGAAGGCGATCCTCAACCTGCTCGGCTCGTTCATCAAATACCTGTCGGTGCTGATCTTCATTTTCGCGACGCTCAAGGTATTCAACGTTGACACGGGAACGCTTCTCGCCGGCATCGGAATCCTCTCACTCATCGTCGGCCTCGGCGCCCAGCCGCTGATCGAGGACATAATTTCCGGCCTGTTCATCGTGTTCGAAAACGTTTTCGACGTGGGCGACATAATCATAGTCGACGGCTTCCGCGGCACGGTTCGCGAGATCGGCATCCGCACCACGCGGCTCGAGGACACGAGCGGGAACTTCAAGATCATCAACAACTCCGACCTCAGGACCGTCATCAACCTCACCGACCACCTGACGCTGGTGCCCTGCGAGGTCCAGATCGAGTACGGCGAGTCGATCGAACGCGTCGAGGCGGTCATCAAGGACCACATCGACGAAGTGGCGGCGGCAATTCCCGACATCATCGAGGGCCCGTTCTATAAGGGCGTCTCCGAGCTCGGCGCTTCCGGCGTTTCGCTCAAGTTCGTTGCCCGCTGTGAGGAGGCCAACCGCTTCCAGGTCGAACGCGACATGAACCGCCAGTTCAAGCTCCTCTTCGACGCCCACGACATCAACATCCCGTTCACGCAGATCGTGCTCCACCAGCCGACCGTGTTCGGCAACAACAAGCCCAACGCGACCGAGGTCAAAAAGTCACGCGAGCTCGTCGAGGAGCAGCGCGAAAACCTCGCCGACGACTCCGGAAACGACTACCGCGCGTAAACGTATTTGGCGTGAATCAAACGTCGCTTTAATATAACAAAACGCGGCGCGCAGCGCCGCAAAAACACAGAAAAAGCCACCCCCATGAGTCCGGTCCGGTTCATTCCGGTCTGTTCCCGCGGGGTGGCTTTAACTTCGTTGCCCTCTGCCTGCCGCCCTTTAAAACCGGCGGCAGGCAGGATCGTTCTTTTAAAACATTGTCTAATTATGGAAGCGCTGATTTAATAGCTATTTTTGCGTGCGCGACCCCGAAGCCGCATTTTATGTTGCGGCCCTCACTTGACCGCTTCGCGGAATCGTTCATGCCGCCAACATAAAAC
>CADAZX010000026.1 GCA_902792515.1 uncultured Ruminococcus sp. | reverse complement strand
AAGTGTGCTCACTTGCCGGCATAAACAGAAGCACTTTTTATCGTTATTATCAGTGCCTCGGCGAAATAGAAAGCGAGATAGAGAATTACGTGCTTGCCCGCTTTCAAGGAATTTACGATTGTACTCCGTTGGATGATTTCTTGTACGGTCGTAAAGCGTTTATTGAAAGGGTGAGCGCAGCGTTAAAGGAAGACGTGGAACTGTATTCGTTATTATTGGTAGCAGACAGAAAAGTGGGTTTTATCGAAAGAATTAACGCAACTATATTCGGGAAAATTAAAGAAGCTATTTCTAATAACACAAAACTGTCTTCCGAGGAAAGTGATATTATTCTAACTTTTATGATTGCCGGAAGAATAGCGGTTTATAGACGATGGATACTGAATGGTTTTATCCCTTCCGAAGAAGTTGTATCTTCGGTTGTTGAAAAACTATCGTTAATGGGACTTAAAGATTTCGTTAAGTAGTTTGCATTGATTTTGTTCGTGCGAGACCGCTCGCACATGACCGGTTAATAAAGCGCGGCATTTTCGCCGTTGTTTTCGGCGTATTTTATAATTCTTTCCGTTTCACGGACCATCACGTCGAGATCCATGGATGACTTGCTGCCGCCTTCGACCTGGCCGCTGAACAGGGGCAGGTGAACGAAAAGCGCGTTCTTTGTCAGATTTGACAGAACCTTATAGTAAAGGAAGTTGCACAGATAACTTCCGGCATCGTCGGATTCTTTGACGTCTCCGGAGAGAAGATTTTTAGTGTCGAAAGAAGTGTACAGAAACTCGTCGTTTCCGTTTTCGATAACTTCGGCCGGCAAGACCCCGAGATTGTCCTTGAGCGTGGGATTTGCGTAATTCCTCGCTCTTTTTTCTACTGAAATCCTCTCGCGACCCGCGGCCTGGCCCAGCATTAAAATGAAGTCGCAGCTGCCCCGGTCGAACGCCTCTTTTACTCTTACGAAGTCGTTTTCATAGGACACGTCCAGGCCGATTTTGTCTATATTTAGGCGGTTTGCGACACACTCGGAGGAGTTCGTGCCGATATTTCCGAAGGGTTTGAAATATGTCAGAAGTATTTTCATGGCCGCACCGTAAAAGGGTTTTTCAAAAAGATTAGCCGCGCCGTGTGATCTGGAGCGCTGAAAGCCGGTATAATAATGAAATCAACCGCGCCCCGTAGATTTGAGGCGCGGTTGATTTTGGTGGAGATGAGGAGAATCGAACTCCTGTCCGAAACCGTCCTGACCCAAACGTCTACAGGTTTAGCCGCGGATTTGATTTCCCGTGGCTGGCGTCCCGCGACAGACTCGGAACCACGGTAGCTTTTGTTTACCTTCGCGGCTTAAAAGCGTCGCTGCGAAAGGAGGCGGAGTTGACCCTTAAACCCGCAGGGCCCAGATTGCTGACACCGCTTGCCGAAGGACTGAGAGACCCGCGGGGCGGCGCAAGCTGCGATCAGGCAGCCTGAAGTGCAAAATTATCGTTTGCGTTTAAATTTAGATTTCCCGTTTTTTAAAGAGGCCAACGGGGCCCTCTACCTGCAGTCTGACTCACGGCGACCCCGTCGAAACCGGAACATCCCCGAAAGCGGTATTATTATACCACGGGCGCGGCTTTTTGTAAAGTGCCGTCTATATGGAGGTTCTACGGTTTCTACGGTTCTACGGGAGTAGTGCCATATATGGAAGTCTCCGGGAATATTATTTCCCGGAAATAAAAAACGCGCGATTCCGCTTTCGGAAAAGGGCGGAAAGTGGTAAAATACGGTTGTACGGCGACGTGCGTTTTTGATTTTGAGGAATAACGGGGAGACTTTATGAACCGCCGATTTACGAACGATTACAGCGAGTTTGCGCATCCGGAGATACTGAAGGCGATTTTGGACGCGGCGGACGAGCAAAACACGGGCTACGGCCTCGACGCGCACTCGGTGAACGCGGAAAAACTTATTCTGGACTGTTTCGGAATTCCGGACGGGAAGGTGTTTTTTCTGCAGGGAGGCACGCAGACAAATGCGACTGTTCTGTCGTATCTGATGAGGCCTTACGAGGCGGTTCTTTCGTGCGGCACCGGTCACATCAACGTTCACGAGACGGGAGCGGTAGAAGGGACCGGGCACAAGGTTTTCACTGTCAGCGGGACGGACGGAAAGGTCTCGCGCGGCGACGTCGAAAACGCGGTCGCGTACAACCGGGACGAGCATATGGTCAAGATCAAGGCCGTGTATATTTCAAACGCCACGGAGACGGGAACGGTCTACACAGCGGCGGAGCTTGCGGCTCTGAGGGAAGCGTGCGACAGACACGGGCTGTACCTTTTTATGGACGGCGCGAGGCTCGGACCGGCGCTGACCTCGAAGGGGAACGACGTGACGTGCGAAATGATAGGCCGGCTGTGCGACGTTTTCTATGTCGGCGGCACCAAAAACGGCATGCTTTTCGGCGAGGCGGTCGTCTTCAGGGACGCGGCGCTCGCGGAGAATTTCCGGCACCATATCAAAAACAGGGGTGCGATGGCCGCGAAGGGGTTTGTCGCCGGACTTATGTTCGAGAGGGCTTTTTCGGACGGATTGTATTTTGAGATGGCGAAGCAGGCGAACAGGACGGCCGATTACATCAGAAGGTCGATCGCGGGCTTCGCGGAGTTTCAGGGCAATTCGACGACGAATCAAATTTTCGTAAAATTAGGCAAAAAAGAGGCTTCAGAGCTGATAGATGAATTCAGTTGCGAGCTCTGGAGCGAGGATGAAAACTCCGCTGTAGTGAGGATCGTCACGTCCTTCGCGACGAAGGAGGCGGACTGCGACGCGCTGATCGGGTTTTTCCGGGAAAAGGAAAAGAGGCAGCCGTGAAAACCAAACGGGCGGAGGCCGGAGGAATGCAGTATGAAATACGATTTTGAGACGTGCCCGGACAGGCGCGGGAGGGACGCGCTCGCTGTCGACGCGCTCGGGAAGCTGAAGGGCTTTTCGCCGAACGCTCCGCAGCCGGGGTTCGACGCGATCCCGATGTGGGTGGCCGATATGAATTTCAAAACGGCGCCGTCTGTAGTGAAGGCCGTCGCGGAGAGGCTCGAGCACCCGCTTTTCGGGTATTTTATGCCATCTGATGAGTATTATGACGCGATCATCAGCTGGCAGACGGCCAGGAACGGGGCAGAGGATTTGAGACCCGAGCACATCCGCTACGAAAACGGAGTCCTCGGAGGATTTGTGTCGGCGCTCTCCGCGATCACCGACAAAAACACGCCGGTGCTCCTGAACAGCCCGACGTACATCGGCTTCACGCACGCTCTGAACGACGCGGGCTTCAAGGCCGAGCTGAGCCCTTTAAGGAGGGCCGGCGGTAGGTGGGAGCTTGATTTCGCCGACATAGAGCGCCGGATATACATGAACGGAATCAAGGCGGCGGTCGTCTGCAGCCCCCACAATCCGTGCGGAAGGGTCTGGACGCGCGAGGAGCTTACGAGGCTGGTGCGCATTTTCGAAAAGTACGGGGTGAAGATCGTTTCCGACGAGATCTGGTCGGACATTCTGCTCGGAGGCAGGCGCCACACGCCGACTCAGACTGTTTCGGAATACGCGAGAGAAAACACGGTTGCGCTCTACGCGCCGACAAAAACGTTCAACCTCGCGGGACTCGTGGGCAGCTATTCGATTATTTACGGCAGCGAGCTCGGGAAGGCGGTAGAAAGAGAGGCGGCGAAAAGCCACTACAACTCGATGAACGTTCTTTCGATGCACGCGCTCATAGGGGCGTACAGCGCGGAGGGGGCGGAGTGGCTCGAGGAGCTGAAAACCGTCCTGACCGGGAACGCGTGGTTCGCGTGTGATTACATCAACAACTCGATGCGAGGCGTTTGGGCTGCCGAGCCCGAAGGGACGTATATGCTTTTCGCGGACTGCGGGGAGTATCTGAAGACTGCCGGTGTGACGCTTGACGAGGTGCTGAGGAGGGCGTGGGCGGTCGGCGCGGCGGTACAGGACGGCAGGCCTTTTCACGGCGAGAGTTCGGTGAGGATCAATCTCGCGTCGCCGGCGAAAAAGGTCGAGGAGGCCTTTGAGAGGCTCTCGAAGTACGTTTTCGTCTGATTTTTAAACATTAATTTTTTGCTAAAAAGAGGGAAAAACTATGACACGCGAAGAGGCTTCGAAAAAACTTGAGGCGATGAGGCGGACGCTCAAACAGTGGTCGCACGAGTATTACGTTCTCGACAATCCGACCGCGACCGACTACGAATACGACGAGCTGTACAGGGAGCTCACAGAGATTGAGGCGGAGTTTCCGGAGCTCGTGACGGAGGACTCGCCCTCGCGGAGAGTCGGCGGAAAGGTGCTCGACAAGTTCGAAAAGTTCACGCACAACGTGCCGCTGATGAGCCTGGACGACATTTTCAGCAGGGAAGAAGTCGACGCGTTTTGCGACAGAGTGGCGGCGGCGTGCGGCTACATGCCGGAGTTTGTGGTCGAGCAGAAGATCGACGGCCTCAGCGTAGCGGCGACGTACGAAAACGGTATCCTGACGGTCGGAGCCACGAGAGGCGACGGCGTAACGGGTGAGAAGATCACGGAGAATTTGAAGACGGTGAGATCGCTTCCGCTCTCGTTCGACAGCGCGGGGATCCGCAGGCTCGTGGTGCGCGGCGAGGTTTTCATGCCCAGAAGCGCCTTCGAGAAGGTGAACGCGCAGTGCGAGAAAAACGGTCAGAACACGTTCGCGAATCCGAGGAACGCGGCGGCGGGATCTTTACGGCAGCTCGACTCTTCGGTGACGGCTCAGCGCGGCCTCGACATTTTCGTCTTCAACCTTCAGGAAATCGAAGGGGCGACCGTTACGACTCACTCCGGGTCGCTCGAACTGATGCGCAGCCTCGGTTTTAAGATCAGTCCCGACTACAAAAAGTGCAAAACGAAGGAGGAGGTCTGGCGCGCGATCTGCGAGATCGGCGAAAAGCGCAGCTCCCTCGAATACGACATTGACGGCGCGGTTATAAAAGTGGACGACCTGGCGCTTCGCGAGATGCTCGGTGCCACGACGCACGCTCCGAGGTGGGCGGCGGCGTATAAGTTCCCGGCAGAGAGAAAGAAGACGAGACTTCTTGACATCGCGATCCAGGTGGGAAGAACGGGCGTGCTGACGCCGCTGGCGGTACTTGAGCCGGTGTTCATCGCGGGCAGCACCGTCTCAAAGGCGACGCTCCACAACGCGGACTATATCGAGGAAAAGGACATCATGATCGGCGACACGGTGACGCTCATCAAGGCGGGCGACGTGATTCCCGCGATCATTTCCGCCGACAGCGACGCGAGGAACGACGGCGTTCCGAGAAGGAAGTTCGCGATGCCGGAAAGGTGTCCCGTCTGCGGAGGACCGGTTGTGAGAGAAGAGGGCGAGGCGGCCTACAGGTGCGTCGGTATCGAGTGCCCCGCGAAGCTCGCGAGGAGTCTCGAACACTTCGTCAGCAAGGACGCGATGAACATCGACGGCTTCGGAACGCAGCTCGTGGCGGTGCTGCTGGACGCGGGGCTTATAAAGACGATTCCCGACATTTACGCGCTCGCCTCGAAAAAGGACGAGCTTGTCGCGCTTGAACGCATCGGCGAAAAGTCGGCAGCGAACCTGCTCGAGGCGATAGAGAATTCGAAAAAAAACGATTTTTACCGGCTGATTTTCGGTCTCGGTATCAGGAATATCGGCGTCAAGGCGTCGAAGCAGCTGGCCGCGGAGTTCGGGTCGGTCGAGGCGGTCTCGAAGGCGACGTTCGACGAGCTTGTCGCGCTTGACGACTTCGGGGCGGTCATGGCGGAGAGCGTCGTTGAGTTTTTCGCCGACGCGCAGACGGTGCACACGCTGAGGCTTCTTGAGGAGCGTGGCGTCAATATGACTGTCACGGAGCAGAAAAAGGCCTCCGACGCCGCGGGACCGCTCGCGGGGCTGACGGTCGTTCTGACCGGGACGCTTCCCACCATGACGCGCGACGAGGCGAAGGCTCTTATTGAGGCGAACGGCGGCAAAACGTCCGACAGCGTTTCGAAAAAAACGGGTCTTGTCGTCGCGGGCGAGGCGGCCGGCTCGAAGCTGACGAAGGCGCAGGCGCTCGGCGTGAAGATCGTTGACGAAGAGGGACTGCTCGCGCTGATAAAACAGTGACGCGGCGCGTTCAAGCCGGCGGCGTGTTTACAAACAGGCGGTTTTATTGCATTCCCGGTCGCCGGAATATGGCGATATGTGCAAAGTGACCAAAAAAAAAGCCCCTCAGACGCTAAAATTCTACTTTAAATATTTGGCGAAAGTGCTATAATAGAACAAAGCGCATGAGAATGTGACTTCAGTAACTTTGGAGGAAATATAAATGGCAAGTGTTAAGCTAAAGAACATCTACAAGAAGTATCCCGGCGGCGTCACTGCTGTCAACGACTTCAACCTGGATATTCAGGACAAGGAATTCGTCGTTCTCGTAGGACCTTCCGGATGCGGTAAGTCCACCACGCTCAGAATGATCGCGGGTCTCGAGGAAATCACCTCCGGTGAGCTTTTCATCGACGGCAAGCTCGTCAACGACATCGCGCCTAAGGACAGAGACATCGCGATGGTTTTCCAGAACTACGCTCTGTACCCGCACATGACCGTTTTCGAAAACATGGCCTTCGGTCTCAAACTCAGGAAGACTCCTAAGGGCGAGATCAAGAAGAGAGTTCAGGAAGCGGCGAGAATTCTTGAAATTGAGCACTTGCTCGACCGTTCGATCAAGGCGTTGTCCGGCGGTCAGAGACAGAGAGTCGCGCTCGGACGTGCTATCGTCCGCGAACCTAAGGTCTTCCTTATGGACGAACCGCTCTCCAACCTCGACGCTAAGCTGCGTGCTTTGATGAGGACCGAGATCATCAAGCTCCACCAGAGACTCCAGACGACCATTATCTACGTTACGCACGACCAGACCGAGGCTATGACAATGGGTTCGAGAATCGTCGTTATGAAGGACGGTTACATTCAGCAGGTCGAGTCGCCTCAGGTCCTTTACGAGAAACCGGTCAACATGTTCGTTGCCGGATTTATCGGAAGCCCGCAGATGAACTTCGCGATCGTGAGAGTCGAAAAGTCCAGTTCCGACGTCCTCCTGAGACTCGGCAGATGGACCGTTAAGCTCCCCGAGAGAAAAGCGCAGGTCCTCGAGCACTTCGGCTACATCGACAAGGAAGTCGTTATGGGTATCCGCCCCGAGCACGTTCACGACGAGCCCGTTTACCTCGAGCAGTTCAGCGACTGCATAATCGAGTCGACGATCGACGTCGTCGAGCTCCTCGGCTCCGAGTCGCTGCTCTACTTCACGGTCGAGGACACGAACTTCGTTTCCAGAGTCAAGCCGCGCCACAACGTCTACGTCGGCGACACGATGAAGTTCGCGATCAACCCCGAGAGAGTCCACATTTTCGACAAGGACACCGAAAACGTTATTACAAACTGATTGCGGCTGCGGCAGAGTCCGGCAGTAAAAGCCGCAAACCCGGGCGAACCTTCAAGGTTCGCCCTTTTTGATAGACGGGCAAATGACGGGCTGATGCCGGACCGGAGGGCGGCTGCCCGAAGGCTCGCGTGATTTTCGAAAGTATGGTTGACTGAAAGGAGACAAAAATGAAGCTGCGAAGGAGTTTTTGCATATTTCTCGCGCTGACGCTGGCGTTCGTTATAGCCGCGCCCGCGGTCACCGCTCTTGCGAGGGGAATTATCAACCTGACACACGTTGTACCGATTGCTACTGCGGAGGAGATTTGGATCACCGGCGTCACATTTCCCGCCGCAGGGCGCACCCCGTCGTTTGAGTGCGAAATCGAAGAGAAGTCTTTAGGATTGAGTCTCGTTTTCGCCGACCCGGAAAAAAAGGTGACGTGGTACCTGGTCGGCAACGGGTCCGAGCCGGACGTCGAGCTGCCTTCGACATGGTCGGGCGAGGCGGACAAGCCTGTTTTTGAAGAGGGCAAAACTTACAGATTCCACACGGACATCTGTTGTTCCGACGGACTGGTCTATATGGGAAAAGACACAAGCAAAGTCTACCTAAAGAGTACCGAAGGCGAGACCGTGATACCGACGCTGGAGAGTTACAGTATTGATTATGGTCACATGAACGTGTTTGGTTTGCACATTGACTGCGTTTTCGGCCCGGTCACCTCGGAGAAAGCGATCAAATACTGCAACGTCTTCAACGTCGAGGAGCCCGTCGCGGGCAATTACCCGAAATTCGATTGGACCGTCGGACCCGCAGACAAGTGCAACACGACAGGCGTGCAGAACCCGGCAATGGAATGGCTCGAATCGACTGACGGCGGCAATACCTTTAAGGTGATGCCCAAACCGTGGGAGCCGGGCTACAGGCAGTTCGCGCCGAACAACGTCTACAAGGTAGAGACGTACGTGACCGCGACCGGCAGTTATTATTTTAGCTCGAAGTGCAGAGCAACGCTGAACGGAGAGGTCGCTGAGTGTTACGTTAAAGATTCGGGACCGGATGCCAACAAGTACGCGACGGTCAGTTATACGTTCGACCGTCTGCCGACCGCGAGCGAGTCGAAAATCACATACGTCCACATTGAGAACGTCGCGTTCCCGGTCATCGGCAACACGCCGCGATACGATTTTGACCTCGCGTCCGGAACGAAGAACTGCGAGCTGTCGATGCCTGGTGCAGGAGCGATCTGGTACAGGCTCGCGATCGGTTCCGAGTACGACTGGAAGATGCCGACAAACTGGGAGAACGACGCGGACGCGCCGCTTTTCGAAGAGAGCAGAATTTACAGGTTCAAGACAGAGGTCTCGCCGAAGCCGGGCTACACGTTCCCGGACGCCGACGGGATCATCGTCGACATAACGAGCGACAAGGGCGTCACTGTCAACGGACGCGCGTACAATACCGACTACGGAGCGCTTTTGATTGAGGTCGACCTCGAGGTTGCGCCGCTCTCGAGCACCGCGGTAAAGTGCGACATTATCAACGTGAAGGAGCCGGTCGACGGCGAGGATCAGCTGTACACCTTCACAATCGCTTCCGGCTCGCACTGCGAAAAGTCGCGTCCCGGCGCCGGCGCAACGTGGTACGAGTCGACAGACGGCGGCAAAACGTTTGCAAAAATGGACACCAACGGCGAAGGCGTCAAGCCCTTCAAGGCCGGGAATATCTACAAATTCGAGACAGACGTCACCGCCGAAGATGATTTTCTGATGAGCGAGAGCCTGAAGGCGACCGTCAACGGAAACACTGCGGAGTGCGTGGTGAAGAGGGTTCAGGGGACGTCTTACTACTATGCAACGATCAGCTACACGTTCCCGCCTGCTAAGGAGCAGCCAACCGGGGCGCCCGCGACTGACGCACCGGTTACCGGTGAGCCCGCGACTGATGAGCCTTCCACAGATGAGCCTGCCGGAAACGCGACGGACGGACCTACGGAGACCGGCCCTGCCGAGTCAACAACAAAGCCGGATGACGGCGAAAAAACGGATGACGGCAAACCGGACAACGGCAAACAGACGGGCGAGAATCAAATTAGTTCGCTCCTTAAGGCTTTGATAATCGTTTTCGCGGTTGTAATTGGTCTGCTTCTGTGCGCGGCTCTCGTTCTGGTCGGCGTGCTGATCGGAAAGAAGCAGAAGTAACGTGAACCGTCCGGTTCTCATTAAAAGGAGGAGACCATGAAACTGTACAAAGCGCTGATAATAACTGTCGCGGTCGCGGTTCTGGCGGTCCTGGCGGCTTTTGCGGCGTTTCCGACCGCGGTTACTTCCGCCGCCGCAACCGAGATTTCGTATGTTCACATTATCAGGCTGTTCTTCCCGGTTGTAGGAACGACTCCTGATTACGAATGGGTTCTCTCGAAAGATACACATTACTATTTCCTCAAGGATGATTTGGAGGGAGTCAGCCGTGCGATGCCCGGTGCCGGCGCAGTCTGGTACAAGCTCGGAATCGGATCGGAACTTGATGAAAAGCTTCCCGCAAATTGGCAGAACGATGCGGATATGCCGCTTTTCGAAGAGGGAAGAATGTACCAGTTCGAGACGCTTCTTAAGGCCGATCCGGGTTATGTTTTCGCCGATGCGGTGTCTTTCGAAATTACGTGTTCAAACGACGTGACAGTGAACGGTCATGCCAAGAAAAACGGTGACGGAACGCTCAGCGTGTTTGCGGATTTCGGACCGCTCGATGCGTCCAATGTAGTTAAAGAGTTTGCGGTTACAGGCGTTACCGAACCGGTTGCAGGGCAGTATCCGGATTTCAATTGGAACGTTGAGCCGTCGGACAAATGCAATACCCATGCCTTTTTACCGCCTTCAATGTCCTGGAGCGAATCAACCGACGATGGCAAGACATTCAGTCTAATGCCGGAAGATTCGGAACCCGGTTACAGACCTTTCAAGGCAGGCAACGTCTATAAGGTTACGGTGTTCGCGGGTACGAAAAATGGTTACTATTTTTGTGAGGGGACAACTGCGACTGTCAACGGAAAACCGGCTGAGATTAACGTGAGGGGTATTGACGGGTATGGAGCATGCGACGCAAGCTACACCTTTGGAGAGCCTAAGTCTGCGACCCCCGCCAAAGAGATCACGAATATAACTATTGAGAACGTACTGTTCCCGTTCGTAGGCGGCGAGCCGAGATACGACTGGAGGCTCGCGGAGGAAACGGAAAAGTGCTGCGGAAAGTATATGCCCGGCGCCGGTTCCGTCTGGTACAGGCTCGCGATTGGCACAGAAACGGACTACGAACTGCCCAGAAACTGGGAGAACGAGGCGGACAGGCCGTTTTTTGAAGACGGCAGAATGTACAGGCTGCAAACAATTCTTAATCCGGAGACCGGATACGAATTCGCGGACGAAGTCAAGGTCGACGTGAAGGACGTACGCGGCAAAACGGTCAGCGGCCGCGCCGAGAAGAACGTCGACGGAACGCTTACGGTGTTCGTGGATTTCGGACCGATCGACGCGTCGAATCTGGTGAAGGAGTGCGCTGTCTCGGGCGTTGCGGAGCCTGTCGCGGGAAGCTTCCCGAAGTTTTCGTGGAAGGTCGACCCGGCGGACAAGGTGAACACGGACGGAGTCCAGGCGCCGGCGCTTGAGTGGTTCGAGTCGTCGGACGGCGGAAAGACGTTCCAGGTGATGCCGAACGATTTTGAGAGCGATTACAGACCGTTCGAGGCGGGAAAAATATACAAGGTGGCCGCTTACGTCACCGCCAACGACGGCTTCTATCTAAGCAAGGAAATGAAGGCAACCGTAAACGGTAACGACGCGGAGTGCGAGGTGGGCGCGGAAATGCCGCTGCCGTACGTTTACGCAACCGTCAGCTACACGTTCGGTGAGCTCAAGGAAGGCGAACCCGGACAGACCGGAGAAGCAGGCGCGACTCCCGGTGCGGAACTGACTACCGCGAATCCGGGAGGCAGTTCTTCCGGGACGGTAGCAGGGAATCTTGTGAAGATTCTTGTCATTGTGATGGCGGTGCTCGTGGCGCTGCTGCTCTGCGCGGTGTGCGCGCTCGCGATCGTGCTTATCGTTAAGAAAAACAAATAATAAAGTTAACTTTAACAGGAGGAAATGATTTATGAATATCGTTCCGCGATTTTCGTTCAAGTACAACAGGAAGGCTTTTGACCTGGCGGACGCGACCGTGACACCCGAGGATTACGGGTTCCTCTACAAACTCCGCGACGGACTTCAAGTCGAACTGCACGTTGACGAATATCCGGCATACAACGCCGTTATGTGGACGCTTTGGTTCGAAAACAAGAGCGAACACGAAAGCGGCCTAATTAGCGACATTTTGGATTGCGACGCGACGTGGTGCTTCGCGGGCGGAAACGGCGGAAACGCAGACGCAACCGCAACCGCGAACTGCGGGAACCGCGGGATCTTCGGAACCGTGGGAACGGGAGACGGCAGGACGCCTGCGATTTTCGAGACGGCCGGAGACCTCAGCTACGAGACGTACCTTTACGACGACGCGACGTCGCACGAATGCGAGGTGACAAGACGCCAGCTTCCGCGCGGCGCTTCAAGAAGCTACCACCCGTGGGGAGGCAGGTCTTCCAGCGGAGTGATGCCCTTTTTCGACATCTACATCCCGGGACGCGGAATTATTGCCGCAGTGGGCTGGTCGGGTCAGTGGAAGGCGTCGTTCGCGCACCTTGACGGCGAGATCATAAAGATCTGCACCGGCATCGAGTACACTTCGTTCAAGCTGCATCCGGGCGAGCGCGTCCGCACGTCGTCCGTTCTTCTTCTCGAATACACCGGCTCTCAGACGGACGGCAGCAACATGTTCCGCCGGTTTGTGAAAAACGAGCTCTGCCCGTACAGGCCGGAGCAGTACCCGTTCGCGCTTGAGGGCATGGGAATGCCTACGGACAAGCATCTCTTCCATATCGGGAAGTTCGCGGAACACGGCGTAAAGGCCGATTACTACTGGATCGACGCGGGCTGGTACGGAAAGGGAGGCGTTCCCGCGGCAGGCGACTGGTACAAGCAGGTCGGAAACTGGCAGGTGCGTCCCGACGAACATCCGGACGGCCTTCAGGACGTCGTGAAAGCCGCGAACGGCGCGGGAATGAAATTCCTTCTGTGGATGGAACCGGAGCGCGTGTACCCGGGAACAGACCTCGCGGTGGCGCACCCGGAGTGGCTGTACCCGCTCGACGGTTTCTACCTTCTTCTCAGACTTGACCTGGACGAGGTGCGGGAATACCTTTTCGACGTGATTAGCGGCTTTATCGACAAGCTGCACATAAAATGCCTGCGGCAGGACTTCAACATGGAACCGCTTCAGTCGTGGCGCATCACCGACGGAATGTACCGCGGCGGCATGAATGAGATAAAATACGTCACGAACCTTTACCGCCTCTGGGACGACCTGCGCGCGAAATACCCCGACCTCGTTATCGACAACTGCGCCTCCGGCGGACGCCGAATCGACGTCGAATCACTGAAGCGCGCGATTCCCGTCTGGCGCACCGACGCTTTCTGCGACCGCAACGTTGACCCGGACGCGATCCAGACGCAAAATTTCGGCTTCAACCGCTTCATTCCGTGTGCGGGAGGCGTTTGCAAGAGGCTTGGCGACATTTACGCGACGAGAAGCGCATACGCACCCGCGTTTGTGGGCAGCTGGTGGTGGACCGACAGACCGACGCCTACCGGGGAGGAGTTCTCGTGGATGGCGAAAACCTGCGAAGAGTACCGCACGCTGCGGCCGTATTTCTCGTGTGATTTCTACCCGCTCGAAAACGGCGGCTGGTCGTACGAACACGGCGGCTGGGCGGCTTACCGCTACGACAGGCCGGAACAGAACGACGGCATCGTGATGGTATTCAGAAGGCCGGGCTCGTCCTGCGTAACGTCGTCGTACGTTCTGGAGGGGCTCTCTCCCGCGGCTTCGTATATTGTAACGGATATCGACACCGGCGAAACGCGCGAGATTTCCGGGAAAACGCTTGCGGAGCAGGGACTCGAGGTAACAATACCCGGCCGCCGCGAGAGCAAGGTGTTCATGTATAAGATGAAATAACCTGTCCGGGAAACGGCCAGGCTTCATATCAAGCAACCGTTTTAAAGGCGGCAGCGGGAAGAAAAAAACGGCCCGCTGCCGCCTTTTCGTAATATTATGGCATTTTCGACGGCTTTTCAAGACTGTTTGAGGCGGCTTATTCCCGGGTGTTTTTGTCGCAGAGTTTCCGCCGTTTTCCGCCGTTTTCAGCCGCAAACCTCACGATCGGTCATGATCGGGCGGGCGGTTTATATTGATTTTCCGGCGCGCAAGTATTATAATATAAGTTGAATGATTCCGTGAAAACGTGTGTTGACTCTCCGGAAAGGAAGTGATACCGCTTTGAATAAAGACAAAAAAGGCGCGATGAGGATATTTATGGTCGTTTGGATCACGCTGATCGTGGGCCTTTTGGCGGCCGTGATCGCGGTCGGACTGGCGCTCGGGCGCGGCGAGAGCGAAAGCATTCGCGAAGTAATGCGCGACCTGGTGCTCCACGACCGCAACAAAATACGGTTTTTCGGCCTGCAGGTAAACCCTGCGGTGATCTCCGCATACACCGTCACCGGCGTGCTTTTGTTCGCGGCGCTTTTGATCAGAATTTTCGCGGTGCCGCGGTTTAAAACGGTGCCCGGAAAGTTTCAGGCGGTTTTGGAGAAAGCGGTCGACTTTTTCGGCGGAATGGCAGAGGAGAGGGCGTCGCGGTGGGTGACGTTTGTGTCGGCGTACATTTTCAGTGCCGGCGCGTACATCTTCTTCAGCACGCTTTTCGAGCTGTTCGGTCTGCAGGCAATTTCCACCGGGAACAAGTCGGTAACGCTTCCCGCGCCGCTCGCCGACATCAACGGCGCGCTGGCGATGGGAATAATGTCGTTCGCGGTGATCCTCGGAGCCGGGCTGTTCTCGAACGGACCAAAAGGCGCGTTGCGCGTTCTGAAGGACTTTTCGCTGCCGATCTCGATGAGCTTCCGCCTGTACGGCGCTCTTCTCAGCGGGCTGCTCGTGTCCGAGCTTGTCTACCACTACATTGCGCTGAGCTTCGTGCTCCCGGTCATCGTCGGGGTACTGTTCACGCTGCTTCACGCGATCATACAGACGTACGTACTGACCGTCCTGGTGTCCATTTTCTACGGCGAGGCGGTCGAGCCATTTAAAAAATCAGACAAAAAACGTTCCAAAAAGAACCGGAAAAACGAAAGTGAGGGTGTTAAGGAATGAACGGAAAAACGATGCGCGCGGGTTGCGCGATCTTTGCGATGGTGTTAATAACGGTATTTATGTGCTTTATGTGCGGCGCGGTTTCGGCTTTCGCGGCTGAACCGGCCACGGGTGCGGAAAACGTCGCCACAACAGGCACTGCGGTGACAACCGGCGCTGAAACTGCCGGAAAGGCCGACAACACGGGCACAAAGGCGATCGCGGCGGCCGTTGCGGTCGGTGTCGCCGCCGCGTTCGGCGCAGTCGCGATGGGACTCGCGATAGCGAAGAGTACAGAGAGCATGGCGCGCCAGCCCGAGGCCTCCGACAAGATCAACTCGGCGATGATGCTCGGCCTTGTCTTCATCGAGACGGGAATCATTTACGCGCTGATCGTCGCGATCCTGATTATTTTCGTACTGTAAACGGGGACGGGCAGACTTGAGGCCGTTTTAGACCGGTACAGAAGAACGGACGGATTTATGGACGGATTAACGGACGGATTAATGGACTAACGCCCGCAGAGTACGGGACGTGAAAGACCGGAAACGAGGTTTTTATGCCGCTAAACATTGACATACTCCAAATACTGCTTCACATGCTCAACTTCGTCATACTTGCCGGAGGTCTGACGCTGCTCCTTTTCAACCCGGTGAGGAAGTTTATCGAAAAGCGGCAGAAGCAGTTCGAGGCGCGCGAGGCGGAAAACCGCGAGAACGCGCAGAAAAACGAAAACGACAGAATAGAATACGAGCGGAAGCTGGCAGAGTTCGAAAACGAGGCGGAGGAGATGCGCCAAAGGCTCGAACAGGAGGCTGCGGACACCGCGAAGGAATACATTGATTCGGCGAAAGCGGAGGCCGACGCCATTATCGCAAAAGCGGAGGCCGACGCGGAAAAGCGCAAGGAGCAGATTCTCGACTCGGCGCAGACCGAGATCGGTGAGCTTGTTATAAGCGCCGCGCAGAAGCTTCTTGCCGACACGGCCACGCCTGAGCGCACGCAGGACCTTTACGACGCGTTCATCGAACAGGCGTCCGCCGGCGCGCGCAAAAAAGCAGACCGCAACGGTCAGCAGGCACAGGGCGGCGGAAAGTAACCGGAAGGAGAACAGCTGATGAGCGACGTTGACGAAGTTAACGGAATAGTAGCCGAACCCGAAAAGCTCCGGGTGGAGATCCGCTGCGTCGTTCCTCCGACGGAAGAGCAGTGCGGCAGGCTTCGCGCTGTCATGGCGCAAAAATACGGCAGGGACGCGGACGACGTCGAGATCGTCATCCACAGAGACCCGGCCGCGGCTGACGGCTTCAACATTTTTGTCGGCGACGACAACTACGACTGGAGCACGCTCGGAAGGATCCGCCAGTTCAGGAAAACGGTTCAGGCGCTGCCGAAGGACCCGGAAGGCGACAGGATCGTGCCGCTTATCAGGGAGGATATCGCCGGATTTTCGCTGAACACGGGCTATCAGCAGGTCGGACAGGTGGTTTCCGTCAGCGACAGCATCGCGGTCATCCAGGGACTGAGAGACGTTGTTTACGGCGAGATCGTTCTTTTCGAGTGCGGCGTGAAGGGCATGGCGCTCGACATACGCACGGACGGAACGACGGGAATAGTCCTTTTCGGCGACAGTGCCGACATAGTTGCCGGTTCGCGCGTGGTCAGAACGAAGCGCACGGCGGGCATCCCGATAAGCAACAGAATTCTCGGCAGAATGATCGACCCGCTCGGAAATCCGATAGACGGCGGGGAGCCGATCGGCGCCAAAAAATACTACCCGCTTGAGCGGCCGGCGCCGGGAATCGTTCAACGCAAGCCTGTTTCGAGGCCGCTTGAGACCGGCATTTTGAGTATCGACGCGATGTTCCCGATCGGCCGCGGCCAGCGCGAGCTTATTATCGGAGACAGGCAGACCGGAAAAACCTCTATCGCTGTCGATACGATTCTGAACCAGAAAAACAAAAACGTGGTGTGCGTCTACGTGGCCGTATGCCAGAAGGCGAGCGCAATCTCGAAGCTTATGCAAACGCTGAAGGAGTCGGGTGCGCTCGAATATACCGTTGTCGTGTCATCCTCGGCGAGCGATTCGCCTTCGATGCAGTACATCGCTCCTTACGCGGGCTGTGCCGTCGCGGAGTATTTCATGTACCACGGACGCGACACGTTGATCATTTACGACGACCTTTCGAAGCACGCTGTCGCCTACAGAACGATCAGCCTGCTGCTGGAGCGCGCACCGGGCCGCGAGGCGTATCCGGGCGACGTTTTCTACCTGCATTCAAGGCTTCTCGAACGCTCCGCGCAGCTCTCCGACGCACTCGGAGGCGGCAGTATGACGGCGTTTCCGATCGTTGAGACGCAGGCGGGCGACATTTCCGCGTACATTCCCACGAACATTATTTCGATCACCGACGGCCAGATATTCCTCGACGGCGAACTCTTCAACGCGGGGCAGCGGCCGGCCGTGAACATCGGCTTGTCGGTTTCGAGAGTCGGCGGTTCGGCTCAGACGAACATTATGAAAAAGGCGGTGGGAACGCTCCGCCTGGACCTCGCCCAGTACAGGGAAATGCAGGTTTTCTCACAGTTCGGGAGCGACCTTGACGAGCAGACGAAGAGGCAGCTCAAATACGGCGCGGGGCTGATGCAGCTGCTCCGCCAGAAGAACCGTGCGCCGCTCAGCCTGTGGCAGCAGGTGGTTTTGCTGATGACCGCGCAGGACGGACAGTTCATGAACGTTCCGGCAAGCCTTATCGGGAAGGTCAGGGACGACTTCCTCGCGTGGTTCGAAAAGAAGCACGGCACGATCACGCTCCGCATCGAGCACGAAAAAATGCACTCGCAGGAGCTGAGGGAAGAGATACTCGAGGCGGGACGCGAGTACTTCCGGGAGAGCTTTTCCGGAAAAGCGTTCAAGAACTGACGGAAAACGCGACGGTTCGCGCGGAAGCGGAAGCAGCCTGAGCGGAATTAACCTAAGCGGAAGCGGCGGAGGCGGAAAGGAAAACGGAAAGGGGATAAAACGATGTCCGGCAGAGCCGAGCTGAAAACGCGCATGGACAGCATAAGCGAGACCAAAAAGGTCACAGACGCGATGTATATGATCTCGTCTGTCAAAATGCGCCACGCGAGGCAGGAGGTCGAAAAAACGACGCCTTATTTCGACGCTCTCTGCGAGGAGATCGCTCTGCTGCTGCGCCACATTCCCGACAACAAAAGCCCTTACTTCAGAAATCCGGCGGCCGCGCAACCGGCTGAAGGGCGCGGCCGCAACGCGCTTCTTATCATCACCTCCGACAAAGGGATGGCGGGCAACTACAACCACACCGTGATCCGCGAGACCGAAAAAATGCTCGCGGAAAATCCGGACCTGTCGCTTTTTGTGGTCGGCGAATACGGCAGGCAGCATTTTCTCGCGCGCAGGGCGCCGGTTAAGGAGTCGTTTTTGTACTCGGCCGAGGCGCCGTCCATAAAAGAGGCGCAGAGGATCTGCGCGGAGCTTCTTTCCGGGTTCGACGCGGGGGAGTATTCCCGCATTGACGTTTTGTATATGGACTACCTTCCGGGCATCGGGCAGGAGTGCTGCCTTAAGTGCGTTCTGCCGCTCGACCAAAGCCGGTTCCGGTACGAAGGGGAGGTCGATGACAGCCCCGAAAGAACGTTTTTGCCGGATCCCGACACCTTGATCGGGTCCATCGTTCCGGGCTACCTCACCGGGTTCATCTACGGCGTGCTCGTGGACAGCTACTGCAGCGAACAGGAGGCGCGGATGAACGCGATGCGGTCGGCGGGGGAAAACGCCGACGAGATCCTCGGCAGGCTTAAGACCGACTACAACAGAATGAGACAGGCGGGAATTACCCGCGAGATAACCGAGATCGCCTCCGCCGCGAGAGCTCTGAAAAGGGCAGGCGAAAACGTAACAGGAGAAAACAGACCAGGCGAAAACGGAGCAGGCGATAACGGAGCAAGCGATAACGGAGCAAGCGAAAACGGAGCGAAAAACAGAACGGGCGAGCCGCCCCGGCAGGGTGCGGGCGGCGAGCCGCCAAGAGAAAAGAGCGCAAAAATGAAAAACAGCAGTGCCTCAGACAATTTGACAACCGGCGAGATAGCGGGCGTTTCCGGGTCCGTTGTGGACGTGGTGTTCCCGCAGGGGGCGGTTTTGCCTAAAATTCGTGAAAAACTCACTGTCACTGTGGCAGGCTCCGAGCGTGTTATGGAGGCCGCGCAGCACACGAGGGACGGTTTTGTACGGTGCGTTATGATCGGGCCGAGCGAGGGGCTGTACAGGGGAATGAAGGTAACCGCGTGGGGGACGCCGATAGACGTTCCTGTCGGAAGAGAAGTGCTGGGAAGGCTTTTCGACGTGCTCGGCACGCCGCTCGACGGCGGGAAGCCGCTCACGAAGGAGACCGGTACTCGCAGGGAGTGCATCTACCGGCCGGCTCCCGAGTACTCCGAGCGTAGGACGTCGGAGGAGATTCTCGAGACAGGTATCAAGGTGATTGACCTGCTGGCACCGTACGCGAAGGGCGGAAAGATCGGCCTTTTCGGCGGCGCGGGCGTCGGAAAAACGGTTCTGATCCAGGAACTTATCCACAATATCGCAACCGAGCACGGCGGCTTCTCGGTCTTCGCGGGAGTCGGCGAGCGCAGCCGCGAGGGAAACGACCTCTGGCTTGAGATGCGTGAGAGCGGCATTCTCGACAAGACCGCGATGGTTTTCGGACAGATGAACGAGGCTCCGGGCGTGAGAATGCGCGTGGCGCTCGCGGGGCTCAGGATGGCGGAGCATTTCAGAGACGAGGAGCACAAGGACGTTCTGCTCTTCATCGACAACATTTTCCGCTTTATTCAGGCGGGCAGCGAGGTATCGACGCTTCTCGGCAGGATGCCGTCGGCGGTCGGCTACCAGCCCACGCTCGCGAACGAACTGGGCGAGCTTGAGGAACGCATCGCGTCGACCCGCAGCGGTTCGGTAACGTCTGTTCAGGCGGTTTACGTTCCCGCGGACGATCTTACGGACCCGGCGCCGGCGACAATCTTTTCGCACCTCGACGCCACGACCGTTCTGAGCAGGAAGATCGCGGAGCAGGGCATTTATCCGGCAGTCGACCCGCTCGAATCAACTTCCAGAATCCTCGAGCCCGAAATCGTCGGGCAGGAGCACTACGAAACCGCGCGTGGCGTTCAGGAGACGCTCGAACACTACCGCGAGCTGCAGGACATCATCGCGATACTCGGAATGGACGAGCTGAGCGACGAGGACAAGACGGTCGTATGCCGCGCCAGAAGGATCCAGCGATTCCTCTCGCAGCCTTTCTCCGTGGCCGAGAAGTTCACGGGCGTTCCCGGCACGTACATTCCGCTCTCCGAGACCATCCGCGGCTTCAAAACGATCCTCAGCGGCGAGATGGACGGCTACCCGGAGGCGGCTTTCTTCAACGTCGGAACGATCGACGACGTGAAGCGCAAGGCTGAGGCGCTCGAAAAAGAGGGGGCCGCAAATGACTGAGTTCAACCTTGAGATCCTGACGCCGGAAAAACCCTTCTACGTAGGGAAATGCGTGTCGCTCGTATTTCCCTCCGGCGACGGAATGATGGGCGTCATGGCTTACCACTCGCCGGTGAACGCGGCCGTCAGCGACGGGAAGATCGTTTTCACGCTTCCGGACGGGACTGTGCGCGTCTGCGCCGTCACACGCGGTATGATAAGCGTGACCGGCCTCAAAACGAGAGTGCTTTGCGAGTCGGCGATCGCCCCCGAGGATATTGACATTGAAAAAGAACGGCTTATAATGCAGGAGGCCGAGATCGAAATGCGCAAAAAGCAGTCGTACGAGGACTACACCGTGTCAAAGCTCGCCCTCGCCAGGGCGATCAACCGGCTGAAGGTCAAGCAGTACTCGTCGGCCTACACGGAGGAGTAGCGGAAAACGCACGAAAACGTGCGGGGAAAGCGCGCCTTCCGCACTGATATATTTACGAAAACAAGGCTTTCCCGGGACATCTTCGAAAGAGACCTGCAAAGAGAGACGATCCCGCCCGGAGAGGCCCGGCTATAAAAACGGCTAAAACCCGGCCAATTATTACGAAAGGGCAGCTATGGAATTTTCATCGGTTTTGTTCATTGAACTCTTCCTTCCGGCAGTTCTGATCGTGTACTATCTGATGGGCTTCATCAGGAAAGAGCGCGTGAAGACGACCGCGAGGAATCTTTTTCTGCTGGTGTCGAGCCTCGTTTTCTACGCCTTCGGCGGCGTGAACGAGCTTTTTCTGTTCATCGGCATGATCGCGGTCAACTTCTTCTCGGCGATCGTAATGGGTGCGATCGACCCGGCGAAGGAGAAGGCCACGAGGAGGGCGGTTTTCGTCGTGACGCTGCTTCTGGACGTCGGGCTGCTTGTGTTCTTCAAGTACACGACCATGTTCATAAGCATGTTCAACATGTTCAAGGCGAGCCAAAGCTTCGGCGCGGCGATGAAGGGGCTGCTCAATTTCAGCACCGGCGCAGTTGCCGAGGGAGTGCTCAGGGTCGTGATGCCGCTGGCGTTTTCGTTCATAGTCTTCCAGTCGATCTCTTACATCACGGACGTCTATCTGGAAAAGATCAAACCGACGAAAAACATTCTGACGTACGCGCTCTATATGACGCTGCTCGCTCAGCTGACGCAGGGCCCGATCATGAGATTCGGCAACCTCGGAAACCAGATCGTGAGCAGGAGCCACACGTTTGACGGCTTCATGGCCGGCCTAAGGCGGTTCGTCTACGGACTCGGCAAAAAGGTACTGATCGCAAACGTCGTCGCGATAGGCGCGGACAAGATATTCAACTCCCAGAAAACGTACATGGACGTTGCCAAAATGGGCGCCCCGATCGCGTGGCTGGGAATCATTCTCTACACGTTGCAGATCTATTACGACTTCTCCGGCTACACCGACATGGCGATCGGCGTCGGCGGCATGCTGGGGTTCAAGATCGACGAGAACTTCAACTACCCGTACACGTCCTTCTCCGTGCAGGAATTCTGGCGCAGGTGGCACATCTCGCTTTCGAGCTGGTTCAAGGACTACATCTACATCCCGCTCGGTGGCAGCCGCTGCAGCAAGGCGAGAGCGTGCTTTAACGTCGCGGTCGTGTTCTTCGTGACGGGAATCTGGCACGGCGCGAACCTGACGTTCATCGTCTGGGGACTCATTTTCGTCGTGTTCAGCATTATCGAGAGGCTATTCCTGGGAGAACTGCTGAAAAAGAACCCGGTGAAGCCGCTCAACTGGCTCTACATGATGCTTGTCATTATGATCGGCTGGGTGTTCTTCAGGTCTGACACGCTCGCGTTCGCGGGCAGCTTCATCGGCCAGATGTTCTCGTTCAGGGGGTCTACGGCGGGATATTCGGTGCTGTCGTATCTCAGCCTCGAAATCATCATCGCGCTGGTCTGCGGAATCGTTTTCAGCGGCGCGCTTCAGAGACCGCTCGCGGGGCCGTTTTCGAAAATCAAGGACAAAAAGTTCGTCAAAATACTGGAGTACGTATTCCTCGCGGCGATTTTTGTTCTGAGCCTCATTAAGATCGTAGGCGGTTCGTACGCGCCGTCGATATACCAGAATTTCTGACGGGAGGTGTCCGGAATGAAAAAACCAAGCGGAAATACAATTATTTCGATAGTCGCGCTCTGCTTCTTCGCCGCGGTGATCGGCGTCGTGTGGATTCTCGGACTCGCCGGACTTGACTCGGAGCCGGACAAAGAGACCGGTGAGATCAGGCAGCTCGCGGAATTCCCGAAGGAGTTCTCCAACGACTACTTCGCGAAAATCAACACGTTCATGAACGACCACTCGCCGATGAGAAATTCGATAATCTCGGCGGTGAACGGAATGGACCGCTCGATGTCGGCGTTTTACAACGACCGCATAGTCGACCCGATCTACAGTGCCATCGAAAAGTCCGGGCACGGCCCGGGAAAAACTGAAGGCCCGGGAAACGCGGACCCGACGCCAACCCCTGATTTCAGCGGCCTTTTCGGCGACGAGACCGAAGCTCCCACGGACGAGGCAACTCCTTATTGCACGCCCGAGCCGACGCCTCCGCCGACCGTGAACGTGACGCCGGAGCCTACCCCGACGCCGGCTCCGTTTACGGGCGAACGCGCCGAATACAACTCCTCCTGCCTTGACACGATCATGCTCGACGACGTACCGAATTTTGGCCTTGGCGACGGCAGCGCGCTCGCCAAGCTCAGTCAGGCAGGCGGGTTTATCGACAACAGCAACTTCACGTATTCGACGCTCCTCTTCCGCGGATGGATCGGCTTCACAAAGGAAATCGAGTCCTTCGGCTACAAAATCGGAAACGCCGACCCTGTTTTCAGCATCGATTACTTCACGTCCGAAGAGTCCCAAGTGAGAGACGCGGGCGGCGATTTTGCGAGAAGATTCTCGATTTCGTTCCCGCTTGCCGATCTGAAGGGCGACAACACGGTATATTTGGCGATTAAATTCGTGACGGGAGAGGTCGTTCTTTCCGATTCGTCATGCGGCAATATCAATTTCATCGTTCGCGGATACGTCGACTCCGAACAGACGGTCGAGTTCGATCCCTCAACGGTCGAAGTACTTCCCGACAGGGACGTTATGCTGAACGCTTACACAAGCGCCTCGCTGAAGATCGACGGCGCCACCGTGGCGCGAATCTCCTCCGGCCTGAGCGCCTATAAATACGTCCAGTTCATTCTCAAAGACGGCCGCGCCGCGCTTGACAAAAAGTCGTTTGACACGATCGCCGCGGCGGTAAAGCCTTCGGGAACGCTGCTCTTCAGCGTAAAGGAAATTGCCGCCCAGGAGCTCGAAGAAGCGCAAAAGAACGCAATTTCCGACAAGATTGTCTCCGCGATTTTCTCCGTTGAAGCTTCCGCTGACGGAACGCGCATCGTAAACGCGGGCGGCAGGGCGGTCGTAACGTTCAACTACACGAAGCCGAGCGACGTCGAACGGAGCAATCTGAGACTTGCGCGAATTTCCGAAAACGGTACGCTTGAAGCGATTAACGCAACGTTCGGCGACGAAACCGTTACGTTCGAGACGGCGAAGCTTTCCGGGTTTGTGATTTACATAGAATACGGCGACCCCGCCGGGGAGACTCCCGGCCCGGGCGAAACCGGTTCCTGCGACCACAACTACGTGCTCATAAGAGAGCAGGAAGCGACGTTCGCGCACGACGGCTACGTGCTTGAAAGGTGCACGAAGTGCGGCAACGGAAAGGTGACAAATATCGTTCTGAGAACGAGTCTTCCCGGATTCTTCAACTCAAAACGCCCGATCACGTACGAGGGGGCCGGCTTTAAAGGCATCCACGAGTGGTACTTCTATGCGGGCGACAACAGCGTCGGCTATTACCAGGGCGACAACGTGCTTTCCGGCAGCGAGTGCGAAAACTGGTCGGCCGTCTACGAAGAGCTCCACCGCGTCTGCGAGGAGAAGGGCATCAAGGTCGCGTTCCTGATCCCGCCGAACAAAGAACAAGTCTACGGCGAATACATGCCCTCCGGCCTAACCGTTGTGGACGACTCCTTGAAGCGCGAGCCCGTTTTCGTGCAGTACCTCAAGGAACATAACAGCCCGATCCACTACGTCTACCCGCTCGCGCAGCTGAAGTCCGCGAAAATCCTCTACGAGACGTATCTGCAGCAGGATACCCACTGGAATTCGGTCGGCGGATTTATCGGCGCGATGCAGGTCTATTCTTCTCTCGGAATGCCCACTACGGGACTCCAGAACGTCGAAGTCGAGCTTACTGACTACGCGGGAGGCGACCTCGTTTCGCTCGGCGTCGGTCCTTCGTCGCACTACACCGCCTACTCCGTTAACTACAAGCCCGAAATCACGGTAAATCAGACGTACTCCTTCTCCAACTACGTTGTCGGAGGCAACGAAAGTCCCAACGGCGAGCTCAAGATACTCGAGTCGGACGCCCCCACGACCGCCAAGGCAGTCATAATCGGCGACTCGTTCAGGCACGCGATCGCGTCTTATATCGCGAAGGATTTCAGCAAGGTTACCGTCACCCACAGAGGCGACTTCAACACAGTGTCCAATACCGAGCTCGGGCCTGACGGCGAGGTCAGACCGTGCGGAAAAACGGTCATCCAGGACGCTCTCCGCGAGCTCACAGCTGGCGACCTTCTCCTAATTATGGCAGTCGAGAGGTACGACCATGCCAACGTGGATATGGCGGCCGCGGTAACGGCAACCCTGAAATCCATAGGGTAACCTGATGCTGCGGAGACCCGCCAAAGCCGGAATAACGTATAAATAAAGCCAAAGCCGGCCGCGCTAAGAATAAAACCGCGCGGCCGGCTATTACACGAAAGGAACAGGTATTATGTCAAGAAAGGCTCTGCTTATCTTGTTAATGCTGACAGTTGTTATGATTTTTAGCGCTTGCGGAAAGGAACCCGCGGAAGAAACCGGCCCGTTGCCGCCTTTTACCGAAACGTCTTTGAAGGCCTCGAACGTGGCGCGCGAAGGCTTTGCCGTCGCATCCTCGTCGAAAGACGACGAGGGCTTTTCGAATCTTTTCCTGAACGACGGAGACCTGTCACACGGATTTTCGACAAAGTGGGGGAGGGGGAACGACACCTCCGCGCCGCACTACGTTATGGTCGACCTCGCAGGAACGTACACCGTCGAAGGCGTCAAACTGTACCCGCTTAAGGGCGAAGAGGCAGGCTTCCCGGTCGACTTCGACGTTTTCGTCTCAACCGACAACGAAAACTATACGAAGGCGGCGTCAGTGGACGGCGCTTCCGCGGAGCAGGCAAAACAGGGACTCACGGTCGGCTTCGATCCGGTTGAGGCCTCGTACGTGAAGCTGGTGACAAGAACTGCGGGCTTCGGCTCAGACGGCAGAGGCGCATATCTCGCGCTGGCGGAATTCGAAGTGACAGGACGGATAACCACCGGAAACAACATGATCCTGAACCGCGACGACATCTGGCTTTACCGCGATCCCGACACCACTCAGCAGCTGAAGGTGCTCTACTACAGGGACGGTACGCAGCCTAAATCGAGGAAAAAGCTCAGATTCTTTTCGGCCGATCCGTCGATCGCACGTGTCAACACCAAAGGGCTGATCACTCCCGCGGCTCCGGGCGAGACGGTAATTTACGTATATGACGGCACCGACCGCGCTTCCTGCCGCGTGACAGTGAAGGAAGAGACAACGGACGAGTTCCGCGTCAGCGCTTTTTACCATTCGTCCTTCGGTTCGCCGGAAACGTACGTAAAAGGGCTCCAAATCCTCAAGAACGCGGGTGTGGAGTACATCGAGGACACTCGTTTTCACGACAAGGTCGGCAACAACGTCACGATGTACATGATCTACCTGTGCAACAAGCTCGGCCTTGCGTACTCGGTGTGTGACCGGGAAGGCGGCGAGGGAGGCTATCTCAAAATGACGGACAAGGAGATAATCGCCACCGTTCAAAAATACGAGAACCGCGCCGGATTGTACGGACTCTACCTCTGCGACGAACCCCACGAGGAATACACGCAGTACGCGAAGGTCCACAGGCTCATCCAGGAGTACAACCCGCACCTGATACCGCATCTCAACCTTCTGCCGCCTTTCAATTTTGGAGGCACGGAGGAATACTACACCGAATACGCTGCTGTCGCCGGCGGCGCGCGCAGGATGCGCTATCTGTCGTTTGACTTCTACCCGTTCCGCGTGAACAACTCGTTCGCCTCCGACTTCTACGGCGCGATAGACATGGTACGCGAGGCGGGAATCAAGTACAACGCGGATACCGGCTACTATCTGCAGAGCATGATAATCAAGGGCGCGCACCCGCTGCTTTTCGAAAAGGAGCTCCGATATAACGCCTCTCTCGGCGCCGCCTACGGCATGAAAAATTACAAATGGTTCGTGGCGCTCACACCGATAGGGGCGGAGGGAGAATCGTTTGAGACGGGTCTCGTTGGCCCGGATTTCGAGCCTGCCGCAAACGCTGAGGACATTTTAAAAACAAACGAAATGATAAAAGCCCTTGGCACGCGCCTGGGCGGCTACGACGCAATCGAAGTCTACCATACAAACAAAGGAGACGGTATCCGCGAGGTTCCTGAAAGATTCCTTCTGAAGCCTGCGGAAAAGCAACAGGCCATTTACACGCTATACCGTGCCAACGACGGATCGGACCGCCAGCGCATCCTCGTGACTAACAAGAGTTACCTTAAAGACGAGCCTGCGGAGTGCCGGTTCTCGCTGACGAAAAACGTAGAGGGTTTGAGGCTTTACGACCCGCTCACAGGCGCGGAATCCGTACTTGCGCCGGGAGAGGGCGGTGTTTATTCAGTTACGCTTGAACCCGGTGCTTGCGCATTGATCATACTGCCGGACGGTGTTGACGCGTCTTCCTCCGCCCATGTTAACTCTGACGGGAATGAAAACCTTGCGCTCGGCAAGGCGGTATTCGTCACCTCGTCTCAGGCTCAATTCTGGGGCAAGAGCAACGTCGGCACGCATTTTCTGACTGACGGTGACCAGTTCAACGGATACTGGATATCGGAGGAAAACGACAAAGCCTGCGAGCTTTTGATCGACCTTGGAGAAACGTTCTCCATTGGCCGCGTTCAGTTTTACGGGCACGACGCGCTGGGCGACAGGTTCTGCAACAAGATAGCGGTCTCCGTGTCAGAAGACGGCGTCAATTACACCGAGGTCGCAAAGGCATCCTCAAAAACGCCTCAATACCTTGGCGAATCGTTCGTGTGCCGCTTTGAAGCCGTCAACGCGCGTTACGTCCGCGTCAAACTGCTGGATAATAAACCCGGCGGAGGCACAGGCTTCGCTGAAATTGAAGTTTTTGCGTCTTGAGCATTGCGATAATTACAAAATCCAAGGAGACACTACCCTTTCGAATGTCTTTTTGCGATTGCGTTCTACTATGAGTTGTCGGGTATGTCTATCTTTTTACCCGATTTCGAATTTGCGAACTTCGCTTGCATTAAGCGCCTGCGGCGGCTCATTGAGAGCGTTTTTGTTGACAAAACGCGCGGATTCGGGTTATAATCACGACCGCGGCGAAACCGCCGTCAGAAACGAAAAAACGCGGGGCGTTAACCATGAAGTACTACGACTGTCACGTACACACCAAAAACTCACACGATTCGCAGCAGGAAGCCGGCGAACTTGTCAACGGACTGATAGCCGCGGGCGTTTCCGGCGTTTCCGTTACGGATCACCTCGACACCATGCCGGGAAGCGACGAGTCCTTCGCGGACAACATCGGCGGCTCCTTTGAGTTCTATAGGGATGAACTGAAGCCACTCGCGGAGGAGAACGGTCTCGACGCCTTCTTCGGCGTGGAACTCGGCGACGGCATCAGGAACCCCGGCTTCGCGCTGGATTTTCCTTCCCGCTATCCATTTGACGTCATTCTCGGCTCTGTCCACAAAATCTATCTCGACGGCGGGAATTTCACTCTGTACCCACAACCGTACGAGAGCTTTTCCGCCGAAAAAAGAAGGCACATCGTCGCGACGTATTACGACGACGTTCTTCTGACCGCGAGCACCCTCGACATCGACGTGCTCTCCCACCTGACGCTGATAAACAGGTACAACGGATACCCGCTCACGAGCGACATTTTCGACAGTGAATTCAAGGACCGCATCAACGACATTCTTGACACGATAATCAGGCGCGGCATCGCGCTGGAGGTAAATTCGAAAGGGTTCGAAGGCGGAAGGCTGATGCCCGACCGGTACGTTATCGAGGAGTATTTCAGGAAAGGCGGACGCCTCATAACGCTCGGCTCCGACGCTCACCGCGGGGTCGACATAGGAAGAGGCTTTAAAGAGACGGCGCGGATGCTGCGGGAAATCGGCTTTAAGAGCATCGACTATTTCAAGGGGAGGGAGCCGGTCGAGTATCCGATTGACGCGGAGTGAACCGTTCACGGCCTTAACTTGCGGCTGCTTCTGAAAAATAATATAAAGCCAGTAAAACGAACGAAACCCGGCGCATTGGCCGGGTTTCGCTCGTTCATTGATTGTTAATAGTGTGACACTATTTCAACTCTTACTACTGCTTCTGAGAGCGTTCTTGATTATGTACATGTTTGTTCCTCCTGAAACCGTGCCGGCAGTTTGCGGCCGGCCGCGGTTCATTCCCGGTTCATTCCCGGTTGGGATTACGCATTATATTTAATGATAAAACTTAAAAAATCGCAAACCGGAGCAGGGGGGCGTTCTTCACGGCGGCGTTGTTGCGTTTTGTCACTTTACATTGTCCGCTAAATAAGTATAATGAAAAGGGTCTCGGGAACAGGCAGAAAAACCGGAGAGGAACGTGACGATGACGGAAATCGGAAACAAAATTGCGTCGCTGAGGGCAGAACGGAATATATCGCAGCAGGCGCTTGCCGACCGGCTGTTTGTTTCGCGCGTTCTTGTCTCCAAGTGGGAATCCGGTGAAAGGCGCCCCGACTACACGATGATAAAGAGCATCGCCGGCGTGTTCGGGGTTGAGCCCGGTGAAATTGCGGACTTGAACAGTATCGCGGCGGAGGAACTGATGGAGTGCGTAGGCGGCGGCTGCGGACTTGAGGAGGACGAGCTCGCCCTGGCAATAGGCGACTTTCTGAAGAAAAACAACGTCCTCGAGTCGAAAATATTCGTCCAGCGGTACTATTATCTCAAGTCGACGTCCGAGACCGCCACTCTCTTCGGGATAGGGGAGAATCACGTAAGAAGCCTGCTCTCAAGGACCAGGCGCAAGCTGAAAAAGTATTTAACGGAGTACAACGGATCATGAACAACGAAACGATTTTTAACGCCATCTCCAAGCTCGACGAGGAACTGATCGACGGAAGCTTTCCCGACGCCCAGCCCGCGAGGAAAAAGACGTCAACGGTACTCAAACTGGTTATAGCCGCCGCCGCGCTGCTCGCGGCGGCCGGCATCGGCGCGGGAGTCTCCGCGTACACCGCCGACGTCAGGGAATACAACGCCGCGCTGGAATTCTTTTCCTCCAACTCTCTTACCACCGAGGGCCTCAACCGGTCCGAAATCAAAGAGGTGTACCGCGACATTACGTCCAACAGTTTTTCCAACAGCGCAACCGTAACCGCGATGAACAATTCGATTCCCGGCCTCAGCCTTGAAGCCGGAGAGGCATCTTCCGCAGCCATGAACTCCGCCTGGATAAACAATATTGTGATCACGAAAGTGAAAAACTACATCTGCAACGGCCTGCGCTCCGCCGGCGACCCCGGCTTCGAGATTCCCGGGGAATGCACTCCTGCAGGTGACGGCAGTTACTATTTCTGCGAGATTTTTCCCGAAGGCTCATACAATTCTTTCATTGCGAGCCTTGAAGCACTCGGCTTCTCCTGCGCAAGGACCCTGAGCGGCGCGTTCCTTTTTAAGGACGACTGCGCGGTCTTTTTGGGTTACGCCGACTCTTATTTCACCCTCAGCTGGTATATGACGAGCCCCTATGCGCCGAAGTTCGGGGTCAGCGTCGCCGAGGCCAAGAAGCTGCTCTGCCCGGAGAAGAGCCTGTCGCCTGTCGCTTTTCATCCCATCGACGTGACTCCCGAAGGCTTCTACGTGAAGACGGGCGGACAGCTGTTCGCGGTTCCTGTCTACACGTACGACGAATATGCGAACTGGGAAGGGAACGGACTGACCCGCGAAGAGAACGAACACTACTACTACGCCGTGTACTACGTCAACGGGTCGCAGATCATCCCTATCGGCAGAGAGAATATCGCGATTTTCGACATCGACGGCGACGGCACTGAGGAAACCTGCTATTTGTCTTACGGCCCAACAAGCGGACTGTTCACGTTCGGGGTCACAGTTGAATACGCCAAAGGCTCTCTCTACCGCATCTTCCTTACCGATTACACGCAGCTGTCCTTTGTTGAAAAAGACGGAACGGTAAAGCTCCGCGCCGCGGACCCGACGTCAGACGGGGAACACTTTTTCGACATCAAAATCGAAAACGATCCGGACGGCAGCGACACCGTCGCCCTCTATGAGAACGGGGAACCGCTCCGCACCTGGGGCACGCGGAAATGACAGCCGGGAATGAATCGTCATCAAGTTTAAATGATTGATTGGTACAAGAATCAATTATGAAGTACCGCAAAAGTCTACGGAGGCTATGGAATAATGATAATTGACAGATCTCATATAGTTAAAAGGCTGGTTGCAATATTTCTGATTTCTGCCACAGTGGTTGCGCTGCCGTTTCTTTCATCATGCCGGAAATCTAAAATGAATAAGGTCGATAATACTTCATCTGTTCAGCCTCGCATACATGCACCAACAGTTTTTCAAAGCAGCAAACTGTGGTATTGCAATCGGTTTGATTCAATGGGAGAACCGCCTTTTTCTTTGCCGGAAGGCTCGCCTGACATTGACGGGGGGTATAGGTTTTATTATTCATACGATCATTTTTCCAAAGCCGAATACAATCGCTTTGTTTCAAACCTTGAAAAATCGGGCTTTGAACTTGTAACGATGAAATACAGTCGTTTTCTTTTCCGCGACGATTGTATGATTTTTATGAATTATAGTAAGGACAAAGAACTTCTCACTTTGTCATGGTATTCCAAAAGCCAATATGCGAAGAATGACGGTGAAGTTTCCTCCTTGCCGTGGTATGACGGCAAAGATAGCCTTTCAAAAATCAAAATTCATCCTATAAACGTGACTCCCGAAGGATTCTATGACCTGACCGGCGGACAGATGTTTGCGGTTCCTTTTTACTCATATGACAGTTATAAAGCTTCCGGACAGGAAAGCCTCATGTTTGAGGATAATGAATGGTATAACTGCATGGTTTGCTTTGTGAAAGATGATACGGTTCTAAGTACTTCGATGGAGTCTGTTGCAGTCTGCGACGTTGACGGAGATCAGATGAACGACGTGCTGCTGTTGTCATTTGGCCCGACCAGCGGATTATTTACTTTCAATGTAACTGCTGTAACCAAGAATGGTATATTCGACACTATTTTCAACACAAATTTTTATAACCTCGGCTTTGCGAACAAAGACGGGCAAATTGTCATTGAAGGAGTTGGATACGATCTTGAACAACACTTTTTTGATATCGTTTTGGAAAAAGACGGAGATGAAACTGTTGTAATGTTGTATGACGCGGGAGAACCACTCCGAATGTGGGGAGCCCCGAACATCAGGAACTTTACTGTATCGCCGGAAAGCTGATTGCTGTCCGAATCTAAGTATTCAACCAGCCGATTGTGAACAATTCAAATTTTCGGAGCTTTCCCCCAGTCCAATTCCGGTCAAAACCCATCAAACCCAATTTCGTATCTATTTATTATGATCGCTCAAAGGCGACAATAAGCCATAAAATTGGCCGATTTTGCCCCGAAAACGGCGAAAACCCGGGCTGTTCCCGGGTTTTCTTGATTTCGTATCTATTAAGACCGTAAATCATGTGAATCACGTACCATTTAGATACGAAATGGACCTCTTGAGCTGGTTTTTCAGCCTTTCCACGCGTTATTTATTGCTTTTTGGGGAATTTTCACTGTAATTTCGTATCTATTAGGTTCACATAGGACAATTTTCATCTGGTATAAATAGATACGAAATTCAAAATATATCTGGCCTTAATAGATACGAAATTATGTATTTTAATCTTTCAACCTATTGCTGATACCATTTCCGAATACCGGGAAAAGATATATTCGTCATCTCCTTTTTGTTGTCGACACTTATTGTTCCACCGTAATCGGCAAATCTATCATAATAGTCTTTATGTTCAAGGTATTCTTCTTTGGGAATCGAAATAAAACCTCCGTTGCTCATTTGCGCCAGAGTATTGTTGAAGTATTCTTCGGAATATGGATCAATTCCGGGTAAACCCAAAAATCGAAGTGTTTTATCTCTGTAATTTTCGTCAAAGTCTCCGAATGTCCATTCGTCAATGCGCTTTTTGATCTCATCCAAGCCGTACTCTATATAAGATAAGTAATCGGAGCAAACCTTTTCCGTGATAATGATTATCTCGCTCTCGGAATAATCTTTCTTTATCCCAAACGCCAACTCATACGCATAATCATATTGTTTCATAGCAGCGTGAGAAAAAACGCCGTCAAAATAGCCGAATCCCGAAAACTGGGCTCCGAGTATAAATCCTCTTTTGCCGTCGGGAATTCTCAGAATCAATTTCACGTTTCCGGATTTTGAGAACACAAGATAGTCGTCCCCCTTGACGCGTTCAAAACCGTACTTACGAATGATATCCTTTATTGGTTTTTGTAATTCTGATTTTTTCATATCGTTCCCTTGGAGTTCTCTTGCTTAATCATTACTTCCTGCCAACCCCGTCTTTTTTGCGCACATTATTCCACTATACAATTTTTTGAATGAACAGAATAGTATTACTTCCGTCAGACTCAGTCACATACTTAATCAGTAAATGCTGACCGTTTTCGGTTATAACGCCCCCATAACATGCAGGAGTGTTATACCCGTTAGTTGTCACAAAATTAGAATATTCAAAACTCACACCGTTTATTTCAAAACGCTCTGTGTCGTGTCCTTCGAGAGGTTGAGGATGGTAATTCTCGACATACCCCTCTACAACATTGACTTGATTATTTGCAAGTGCACTTCTTTTTTCAATATAATCCTTGATGCCTAAAACGGAAGAACATATAGCAATGAAGATGCAAAAACAACCGATTATTCCACAAAACCATTTTAAGAACGCATACCCTTTTACGCCCTTTTTGATATCTGCCACTTTAATATAGAATAGAAAAGCAAGCCCGAGAATCAATGGAATAATAATACTCAGAAGGTTCGCCCAATTGTAATGAAATTGGTATAATATTTCCAAGACTGTTTCCTCCGTTCCTGTTGTATTATTAAGCCCACTTTCTTCTTGTTTCGGCATCAATAATTCTACTACCCATTTATGAACAATTCAAGTTTTAAAGCTCTCCCCCAGTCCAATTCCGGTAAAAACCCCCGAAACCCAATTTCGTATCTATTAGGTTCTCACAGGACAATTGTCATCTGGTCTAAATAGATACGAAATTCAAAACCTATCTGGTCTTAATAGATACGGAATTGAGATTCAGGAACAAGCCTGTTCCCTCCATTTCTGTTGTCTCTGTTAATCTAATTCCTTTGCTTTTGACTATCCAAATAAGTAATAAAGTCTAAATAATCCTTTTTGGTTGTTTCG
>CADAZX010000025.1 GCA_902792515.1 uncultured Ruminococcus sp. | reverse complement strand
TATCATAAAACACGTAAAAAAGGTACTTTTTTGTCTTTTTGACAACAAAAAAAGAGGCTGTTACATCCCCGGCAGAATTGCCAGTTTTTTAACAGCCCCTTTTCTAAACCGATTTCAGTCGATTTCAGATCAAGGCTGCTCTGACGTGCAGTGCGGGCAGCGCGTCGCTTTGACGTTGATCTCGGACAGGCAGTACGGGCAAACTTTAATCTGCGCCTTCGCGGCTGCGGCTGCTTCTTCAGCTGCTTTCGCTTCCGCGGCTCTCGCCTTCTCGGTCGCCTTTTCTCTTGCCTTCGCGATACCGTAAACGATAAAGAAGATGCACACGGCAACGATCAGGAAGTCGATAATGGTCTGGAGCCATGTTCCCCAGAGAATCGCGGTCTCTTCTGTAACGACCTCGCCGGCTTCGTTGAGCACTGCAGGCGTGATGACAGTCTTGATTCCGTCAAGTCCGGCGCCCTTGGTGAAGATGCCGATGAACGGGTTGATGATGTAGTTAACAAGCCCGGTCACGATCTTGCCGAAAGCTCCGCCGATAACAACGCCGACGGCCATATCGATAACATTGCCTTTAAAAGCGAATTCTTTAAACTGCGTCCACAAGGACTTCTTTCCGTTTTTCTTGCTCATAACGATACCTCTTTCAAAAAATGTTTAATTTCAAAAAATATATCAAACGCGTTATATGCGTTCCACCGGCTATATTTTAGCAAACGGCACGGTTTTTGTAAATAAGCAAAATGCGAAAACCGTTGCCAACCGGAAGTCAATCGGAAGTCCGGAAGTCAAACAGGAACGCCTTCGGGTGACCCTCAGCGCAGACTGTCGAACATGACCGCAAGTTTTCGCGCGGTCTCGCCCAGGAGTTTTGTGCCCGTTTCCGGATCGTTCCGCCACAAGGTGTTCACGAAGTTCGTCTCCATCGTGAACTCACCCTTATACCCGACGTCGGCCAGCGCCTGAATGACGGGAACGAAGTCGATGTTCATCGTGAAGGGCAGCGCGTGGCTGTCGTGCCACCTGTCGTTGTCGTGGATGTGGAGCGCCTGAACGCGCGGACCCAGCTCTCGGATCATTGTCGCCGCGTCGGTGCCGAGGCCCTTCATTTCGGCATGGCCGATATCAACGCAGGCAACCAGATATGGATCGCCGACGACGTCGATGTGCTCGCGAAAGTTCGGGCCGTCAGAGCATGCCGCGGGTGCCGCCTCGTCTTTTTCGCTGTTCCAGTTCCACATGTTTTCCGTGGCGATTATGACGTCGAATTTGTGAGCAAAAGGAAGGAGCTCGCGGAACATCACGGCGTTCTCTCCGGGCGTTTTGTTGTTGTCGGGGTGGATGACGCAGATCTTGCCTCCGGCCGCGGCGGTGCACTCGATCGCGAGCGGCAGAAGTTCCCTGATCTCGCCGCAGCTGACCGGGAACGGCGCGTGCGACTGGTTGCAGTAAATCCCGTTCTCGAGGCCGATTTTTCTCAGTTTTTCCGCCAGTTTCAACGCGGAATCTCTCGTCTCCAGCGGGTGCCCGGTGATCCGCCGCTTCCCGGTACTCCAGTCGTAGGAACCCATCGCGAACATCGAGAAGTCCCAGCAGTCGAACCCGGCTTTTGCCACCAGCTCAACCGCTTTTTCCATTCCCACCGCGCTCGCGATACTGTTTATTTCAGTTGAAGTTTTCAATTTTCGTCCTCCCCATTATTAACAATCATTTCTACCGCGCAGGTCAACCCCGGCATATTACGGTCCAGTACCCGGTCTTGTTTGATCCGACACGTTTAATCAGTCTCTTATCCGTTAGCTTCTTGATTGCTCTTTGAACGGTTGCCTGAGACACGCCGATTTTACCGGCTATCTCGCTTTTAGAGTACTTCTGGGCGCTGTCGAGGACTTCAAAGACTGCTTTTTCAATCCTTGTAAGTCCTTCCGTTATCGACTCATTTATCAAATCATTTATCGAATCATTTGATCTGATAAATTCAAAAGTGAACCCGAACGCGTTGTTGCTGTAACGGTAACTGTTCTCGCCGCAAAGGCGGAAAACGCGTTCAAATCCCGTGCCGAATGCGTCGATAGTCTTGTTATAATACAGCACCGTCGCAATCAACGGATTACGGATCATCGAGCCTTGCTCCCCGTTTGCAAACATCTTCGGGTCGGTTCCCGGAACAAGCGGACCGGGGTTGTAGATATGCACTCGCGTCGGGGTGATATATATTTCATTGGACGAGGAAGGATTCACCTTCATATGGGCAAAACTGTTTACGATGATTTCACGAAATGCCTCGACAGGTATTTCCGGTGTTTCCACCCGCTCCAGCCCGCGGATTTCCGCTTTCCAGCGGATATTATTTGTTACATATTTTACCGCCTCTTCAATGCACTCAAAAATATTACCGCGAAACTGTTTCAAATCGCTGAAACTGATTCGCTCGTCGGTGGGATAAGTCGCAAGCTTCAACAGAAGCGGTTTTTTATTCGAAAACAGGTAAAAACCGGCATTGTTCAGTTTGTCATCGCTTAGCAGTTCGAGTTTTGCAAGAGTCGTTCGTACGTCGCGGTAAAGAAAAGGAATGCGTCCGCTCTCGTTGCCCTGATTCACGTACCGGATTAACAGGTCCTCGTCGACGTCGTCGATTCCGTATTCCGTTGCCTCCTTTTCCCATTTGGAGTAATCATAATTTTTCCCGAGAAAGAATGCCCCGAGCTGCGCGTTGGTCATAACCAAATCTTCGTCGTCCGAGCGAATGTAATACCTGCCATATGCGGAATAAGGCGTATCTTCCCCTTCAGCCTTCACGGAAACAATTTGTTTTCCGTCTTTGGTCAGGACTTCGATAGCCGGCACAACCGCGGGCTTCAAATGTTCTTTAATTGCACGGGAAATATCTGAAGTCGTATGACCTCCAACAGTCAAGCCGGCAACAGTTCCGTCATTTTTTACACCAAAATACACCGTTCCAAAACCCGACTTGTTCAGCATTGAGGCAAGCGAGATAACGCCCTCTTTCAGTTCGCTTGTTGTTTTTTTGAATTCAATGGTTTCACATTCACGGTTTGTCATCACACACCTCCTTATCTATGCCTTTATTATATCATTTATCGAATCATTTATCAAGTCATTTATCGAGTCAAATTAGCAACAATTTAAAACTGTCAACGAGGCCGCTTATATGTGCTTTCTGATCGTTATTCGTATTTGTCTATCCGAATAGCAAAAACGCGGCCGTTTCAGCCCCGTTTTCTCAGAAATATAGATTAATCTATCTTTTCATAAACATCCAAACAAAATACAGAATCACAATTATCACAAAAACAGCTGCGCTGATTACCTTTTTAATCAATTGTTTTTTGCTTCTGTCCGCGTTACAGGTTGAATCGACTTTATGTTCTGCTTCCTTAATGTCGTTCACGCTGTAATCGGCACGGTTCCAACACCTCCTTTCGGATGTAATGTTGCATATGACAAGCGTTGAGTCAATAGATTTTGCTGATTGTAATCCGCAAAATCCGTCGGAATATGTTGAACGTAATCCGCAAAATCTGGCAGAAAATGCTGAACATAATCAACAAAATCCGGACAGGCATGCTTCCACCCGTCCGGATTTCTTCGATAACAATAATTGTATTAGCCCTTCTGATTTCCGGCGCGTCAGGCCCCGCCTTGTCACATTCCCGCCACTCTGTCCTTGAGCGCATCCGCCTGCTTCTTGATCTCGGGCGGCAGCTTCTCGAACTGAGCCAGGTGGGTCTCGATTTCCGCAGCTTCCTGCTCCCAGGCGTCCTTGTCGATCGACAGGAGTCCCTTCAGAGTTTCAAGATCAACGCCCGAGTCCTCAAGGTCGATATCCTCAGGACGCGGCTCGTATCCGACAGCCGTTTTCACAGCGTCTACCTTTCCGTTGCAGCGCGCCAGGATCCACTGGATCACGCGGAAGTTGTCGCCGAAGCCGGGCCAGATAAAATGCCCCTCGTCGTCTGTTCTGAACCAGTTCACGTTGAAGATCTTCGGCGGGTTCGGGATCTTTTCGCCCATCTCAAGCCAGTGGCCGAAGTAGTCGCCCATGTTGTAGCCGCAGAAAGGCTTCATTGCCATCGGGTCGCGTCTCACAACACCAACGGCGCCGGCAGCGGCAGCGGTCGTCTCGGAAGCCATCGTCGAGCCCACGAAAACGCCGTGCTCCCAGCTGAAAGACTGATACACCAGCGGCGCGACTTTTGCTCTTCTGCCGCCGAAAATGATTGCCGAAATCGGAACGCCCTTGGGGTCCTCCCAGTTAGGAGCGATGCAGGGGCAGTTCTTCGCGGGGGCAGTGAAGCGTGAATTCGGATGCGCCGCCTTTATAGGTGCTCCGTTTTCGTCGACCTGACCGGGTTTCCAGTCGTTGCCCTTCCAGTCGATGGCATCCTCAGGCGCGGGCGTGCCCATGCCTTCCCACCAGACCGTGTTGTCCTTTTTGTCGATGGCAACGTTCGTGTAGATCGTGCCCTGTTTGCACGTCAAGAGCGCGTTCGGGTTCGACTTCATGCTCGTTCCGGGCGCAACGCCGAAGAAGCCCGCCTCCGGGTTGACCGCCCAGAGCCTGCCGTCCTCGCCGATCCTCAGCCACGCGATATCGTCGCCGACCGTCCAGACCTTGTAGCCCATGTCGCGGAACTTTTTGGGCGGGATGAGCATCGCCAGGTTGGTCTTGCCGCACGCGCTCGGGAACGCCGCGCAGACGTACTGTTTGTTGCCCTGCGGATCCTCAATGCCGACGATCAGCATATGCTCCGCCATCCAGCCCTCCTTGCGGCCGAGCCAGCTCGCGATCCTGAGCGCAAAGCACTTTTTGCCGAGAAGCACGTTCCCGCCGTAAGCGGAACCGTACGACCAGATCGCGTTGTCCTCCGGAAACTGGCAGATAAAACGCCTCTCCGGGTCGACCTCGCCCTTCGCGTGAAGGCCCTTTATGTAGTCCGGCGAGTCGCCGAGCTGGTCCATCGCGATTTTTCCCATACGGGTCATGATTCTCATATTAAGAACGACGTAGATGCTGTCGGTGAGCTCGATGCCGACCTTGCTGAAAGGCGAGCCCGCGGAACCCATAATGTACGGAATGACGTACATCGTTTCACCGCGCATCGAACCCCAGAAATATGTGCCGAGTTTCGCGTAGGCAAAGCTCTTTTCCATCCAGTTATTGCTCGGGCCGGCGTCTTCCTTGTGCTCCGTACAAATAAAAGTGCAATGCTCGACACGCGCAACGTCGTTCACGGCGGTTCTGTGGTAGTAGCAGCCCGGGAGCTTTTCCTGGTTCAGCTCGATCATCTCGCCTGTAGCGACCGCCTCCTTGAGAAGTCTGTCTCTCTCCTCCTCGGAGCCGTCCAGCCACACGATTTCCTTGGGCTGAGTCATAAGGGCCATCTGGGCGACCCAATCGTTCACATATTTGTTGTTGTACATGTCAGCATCTCCTTTCGTGAGTTCATTTGTTTCTGACGCTTCCGCCCTTTTTTGCGAGAACGGAAAACGCGCACGGCCTGGCGCGAACAATTTCCGCCTCAAGTGCCGTTGCCGAAAGCATATACGTTTTTATTATACCCCTTGCAGAAACATAAAGCAACCCAAAAAAACGACGCCGGCGCCATATTTTCACACCGTTTTTGCTGCCCGCTTATTGCTGCCCGCTTATTTTAAAAGGAAATTGACTTCCCGCCCGAAACGAAGTAAAATAAGGCATCAAACAACTTGGTGAAAACGGCCTGACGGCACACCGCCGGTTACGGCCGCAAGGAGGCTTTATGAACAATATTTCCGACAAGAAACAACCGGTAGCCGGATTCAAAAATATGCCGGTCTGCGCCGTCGACGCGCTTGGAAGAAGGATGCCTGAACCCGGAATTTCCTCTACGGAAAGGGAAAATTCCACGGTCGGGCTTTTCTATTTTCTGTGGCTCTGCTGCCACAACAAAAAGCTTTACAACATTTCCGAAATAACCGACGCGGACCCCGAGGCAGGCTACAAGACAGACGACCCCAAGTGGGGCGGCATCGGCGACATGCACTACTGGGGCGAGCCCTTCTACGGCTACTACTCCATGGACGACGAGTGGGTCATCAGGCGCCACATGAAGCTCATAATGCAGGCGGAGATCGACTTCCTCTATTTTGACACCACCAACGCGGTCGTTTACGAGCCCGTCTGCCACCGGGTCATGAAGGTCCTTCAGGAGTACGCGCTTCAGGGCTTCAAGATCCCGAAGGTCATGTTCTACACAAATACGCGGTCCGGCTGGACTGTCCAGAAGATCTACGAGGAGTTCTACAAGCCGGGGCTCTACCGCGAGACGTGGTTCGAGCTTGACGGAAAGCCGGTCATTATCGCGATTCCCGGCGAGTGCTCCGACGAGGTACGCGAGTTCTTCAACATCAAACTCTCCCAGTGGCCGAACGAACCCACCAAGCAGGGCGGATGGCCGTGGATGGACTTCGAAAAGCCGCAGCGCGTTTTCGAAAATCTTCAGGGCGAGCCCGAGAGCATCAACGTTTCCGTGGCCCAGCACCCGCAGATACGGTTCGGCGACAGCGTCATGTACGGCGAAACCACAAACTGCGGCCGCGCGTGGCACGACGGCGACAACGACAAGGGGAAAAACGCCTGGATTAAAGGCTTCAACCTTGCGGAGCAGTTTGAGCGCGCTCTCGAGACCCACCCGCCTATCGTTCTCGTCACCGGCTGGAACGAGTGGATCGCGGGCCGCTGGCAGGGTCCCCCCGAGAGGCCGATTATGTTCGTCGACTGCGCCAACTACGAGTTCAGCCGCGACATCGAGATGATGCGCGACGGCTACTTCGACAACTATTTCATGCAGCTGATCTCATACGTCCGGAAGTACAAGGGCACCCGCGGAGTCGCCCCTTCACCGTGCGGCGAAAAGACTGTTTACGAAGGCTTCACGGACGGCGCTTTCAAACGCGACTGCCTCGGCTGGACCGACGAGATCCGCTTCGAAAATTCCACAATGCGCACGTCGATCAAGCGCGTCACCGTCTCCCACACGGAAAAAGACTTGAAGTTCGAGATCGAGGCGTCCGAAATTCCGGAAAGAAGCGGCGCGTTTTTCAACGTTTTCATCTCCACCGGCGAGCGCGCGGGGTACGATTTCATTCTGAACTACGCTCCCGAAGGGGCGCCCGTGAAGGAAGGCGAAGCGCTTGTCGCGAGAATCGTCCGTCCCGACCCGTACTCTGTCGAAATGCGCGACGTTCCTGTTGAGCGGCCCTGCGACCGTCTCGACAGCGTTTTCGTGATCGGCGAAAATTCCCTTGAAATAGGCGAAAACACCGTCACGGTCACTGTTCCGCTCACCGTGCTCGGCCTCGGGCCCGACGTGAATCCGGAGGGCAAGACAGACGAGATCTGGTTCAAGGTGGCGGACTCCACTGAGTCCTACAAGGTGATCGACGATTTTTACGACAAGGGCGACGTGCTGCCTATGGGCCGCGCGGGCTTCGTGTACAGAATGACTTACTGAGCTATTTGCGCGGGCAGGCGTCGTAAAGGGTCCTTTCAGGAGGAACATTATGGACAAAATAATCATCCCCTCGAGCCCCGTTTGCGCGATCGACGCACTCGGGCGGAAAATTCCGGAGCCCGGAACTTCCGACAGTCTCCGGGAGAACCGCAAGGTCGGAATTTTCTACTTTTTGTGGCACAGCGGCGGCAACGAACACCTTTACAACATCTCCGAGATCACGACAAAAGACCCGCTCGCGGGCTACAAGCCGGACGACCCGATGTGGGGGCGCGTCAGGGAGTTTCACTACTGGGGCGAGCCTTTTTACGGGTATTATATTCTGGACGACGAGTGGCTTGTGCGCCGTCACGTGAAGCTCCTCGCGGAGGCCGATATCGATTTTCTTTTCTTCGACACGACGAACGCGGAAATATACGAGCCGGCATGCCACGCGGTCATGAGGGTGCTTCAGGAGTACGCCGCGGAAGGACGCAAGGCGCCGCAGGCGCTTTTCTACACGAACACTCTCTCGGGCGACACGATCCGAAGGATCTACGAGGAGTTCTACAAGCCGGGTCTCTACCCCGACGCGTGGTTCCGCTACGAGGGGAAGCCCGTCATCATCGGTATCCCGGAGGAGTGCGGCGAGGAGATGCGCGATTACTTCAACATAAAGCTCGCCCAGTGGCCGAACGAGCCGACAAAAAAGGGCGGGTGGCCGTGGATGGACTTCGAGGTGCCGCAGCGCGTTTTCGAAAATCTCCGCGGAGAGCCTGAAAGCATTAACGTGTCTCTCGCGCAGCACCCGCAGATCGTTTTCGGAGACAGCCTGATGTACGGAGAGACCGCAAACCGCGGGCGAGCCTGGCACGAAGGCGCCAACGACAAGGGCCAAAACGCCTACATTAAGGGGCTCAACTTCGCCGGCCAGTTTGAGCGCGCGCTCGAGACCGACCCTCCGGTGGTACTCGTCACGGGCTGGAACGAGTGGATGGCGCGCAGGTTTCAGGGGCCGCCGGACAGGCCGATCCTTTTTATGGACTGCGCCAACTTCGAGTATTCGCGCGACATCGAGATGATGCGCGGCGGCTACTTCGACAACTACTATATGCAACTCGTCTCGTACGTGCGAAAATACAAGGGCTCGCGCGGCGTCCGCCCTTCCCCCAACGGCGAGAGAACATACTTCGAGGGCTTCACCGACGGCGCCATAAAACGCGACAGCCCGGGCTGGACCGACGCCCTCCGCTACTTAAACTCCACCGCCCGCACGTCAATAAAACGCGTCGCGGCGAGGCACACCGGAGACTTCCTCAGCTTCGAGATCGAACCTACCGTGATCCCGGAGCGCACCGGCGCGTTCTTTAATATTTTCGTCTCGCTCGGCAAGACCGCGGGCTACGACTTCGTGCTGAATTACGCCCCCGAAGGCATCGCCCTGCCGCCCGGAAAAGCGCTTGTCGCGAAGCTCCACCGGTCCGCCCCCTACTCCGCAGACATGCCGGACATCCCCGAGGAGCGCCCGTGCGACAGGCTCGACGACGTCGAGATCATCGGCGAAAATTCCCTTGAAGTAGGCGAAAATCGCGTCACCGTCACAGTGCCGCTGGAGATCCTCGGGCTCGGTCCCAAAGCCGCGCCCGACCGCGAAAACGACGAGATCTGGTTCAAGGTCGCGGACTCCTCCGAGCCGTACAGTGTGATCGACGACTTCTACGACAAGGGCGACGTGCTGCCTATGGGCCGCGCGGGCTTCGTTTACAGGATGAATTACTGATTTTCGGCTCTTTACGCAGTCCGTGTTGAGTGTGGAGTGAACCGGTTGGTTCGTTCCCGGTACGGAGTGCGGTTTCAACGAAGATTCGGCCACAAGGTGCCGGAGGCAATTGCTACGGACTGCTTCGCGCGAGCGGCCCTCTCGCAGTATATTCATACAGCTTCGGAGCCGCGCACGCGAAAATAGCTCGAAACTTAGTAATTCATATTAGAAAGGTAACCCGAAATGGAACAATTTGACGAAAATCTGCTTAACATTGAGTCGTACGAGGTGCTCGGAGAGCTTCCCGATCCGTTTTTATTCGACGACGGAACGCGCGTGAAGAACGTTTCCGAATGGCCGCGCAGGCGTGCTGAAATGTTCAAGACCGCGGTGGAGCTCCAGTACGGTACGATCCCGCCTGATCCCGAGTTTTTAGATGTCGAAACCACCTACCTCGGCGGTAACGCGGCGTCGTTCATTATCAGAACGGGCACGCGCGCAAAACCGGTGAGCTTCCGGTTGAAGGTCATCTTCCCTAAGAGCAAGAACCGGCCGGTGATCGTGGACGGCGACCTCTGCTTCAATTATGCGCACAACGACGGTTTTATCAGGGCGGCGACCGACCTTGACGTCGGCTGGGCACTTTTCGACCGCACTGAGCTCGCATACGACCTGCCCGGAGTAAAAGAGCGCCGCGGTCCCCTTTTCGAGACATATCCGGAGTATACCTTCGGCGCTCTCGCGGCGTGGGCATGGGGCTACATGCGTGTTGTCGACGCGCTCGAAAAAATAGCGCTGCCCGCTTTTAACCTCGACGCCATCGCGTTTTCGGGCCATTCGAGAGGCGGAAAAACCGCGGCTCTGGCAGGCGTACTGGACACCAGAGCGGCATTTGTGAATCCGAACGCAACGTGCGCCGGTGCCTGCGGTTGCTACAGAGTCCACGTCACCGCTTCGAGCAAGGACACGCCCTCCTTCAAAAGCGAAACACTCGCCGACATTTTACGTAACTTCCCGCAGTGGTTCGGCCCCGACATTCATCGCTATGCGGACCGCGAAAACGAACTCCCGTTCGACACCCATTTTCTGAAGGCGATGGTCGCGCCGCGCGTGCTTTTCGTGTCGGAAGCCGCCGAGGATTTCTGGTCGAACCCCGTTGGCAGCTGGCACTCTTCGGTCGCGGCAGCGGAGGTCTTTGATTTCCTTGGTGTGCCGGAAAATATCTACTGGTACTTCAGGAAGGGCACCCACTTCCACAAGCCCGAGGACGTCAGCGCGTTTGCCTCGATCATCGCCCACCACGTCGACGGAAAGCCTCTTCCGGATATCTACTTCAAAACGCCCTTTAAACCGTTTGAAAAGATCTACACCTGGAAAAAACCGGAATAATCCCCAAAAACGGATATAAAGAAAACTGCCCGGCGATACGGTCCTTCACAGCCACATCGCCGGACAGCTTTTTATGTGGGGATATCAGCTAAAGAAATCCCGGTCGAAAACTCAGTTGCCGGTCTGGCGGAAAACGAGTATCGGATAACCGCCCAGAATCGTGACCGCATCCGCGGCAATATCGCTGAGCTTCGTAATGACCATCACGTCGCCGTGGATCACGGCTTCAGACGCATTTTCGGGCGCCACAAGGCCTTCGGTGGTATTGCTGATATATACCAGGTCGTCTTCGACAGTATACACGCCTTCGACCAGGGTCCCCATGTACATGTCACGGACGCCGGTCGAGTCCAAAATAGTGTTCAACATTATATCGACTAATAATGAATTAATACCCTGGTCCACAAGATACGCGCGTACAGCGGCTTTGACAATATTGTCAACGGTCGTCTTTGTCGCGTCATCGGCGAGTCTCGCGACGAACGTTCCGTCGGCGTTGAAGTCGAGCGCCACAGGCAGCGTCACTCCGTCCAGTTCCAGATAGTCGACGACGCCGGCATACTGGTTGCCCTCGAGTTTTGAAGCGGCAAGATCCTTGAACAGAGCGGCCTCGACCTCGCGCACCCAGGTGCCCTGAATGTCATTGGCCAGAATATAATCCTTCGGAGTCTTGAGGCCGTCGCGGTAAACCTTGGCGGAATTGCCGTATTTCATCATCGCCATCGTCAGCTTGGCGAGCGCGGTATCCGAACCGCCCTGCATCGATGCTGCGTAGGACTCAATACTGTACTGAAGCGTGTTGCTGATTGCGTTGTTATTTGCGTCATAAACAGTCGCATAAATAGGCAGGCTCATCTGCGCCGCGTTCAGTCCGTTGAACATCACATAGTATGTATCGGCAGCGTCGGCTGCGACAAATTTACTGCTGTCAATCGTCCAGTTGCCTTCGTCGCCGGTGATCTTGACCTTGAGGCCTTCGATGTCCGCCGCTTCGAATTTAAACCTTACCGCAACGGTATCGCCCAGCGCAAGCGCCACGCCTTTCCAGGTTGCGGTAGCGCCGTCAATAACAGCGTATTCGGAGTTGAGAATATCATTCAGTTCCGGATCGATTGGAGTGCCGTAAGCGGCCGTATAAAGATCCAGACTTCCGTTTGCGGGACTGCCGGCGTTATGTCCGGTATAGTTCTGCGATGCGGCTCCGTAATTAAGCAGATCAACCAGTAGCGTCCTCAGCTCTTTATTCACGTAGCCGGGATAGTTGTTGAGCAGGTTCCGGCAGTACTTGAGGACGCTGTAGCTAATAGTCGACGAATAAGTCTGCCCTCTGATATCAGCCGAAATCGTGGCGACTATCGTATCTCCCATCATATCCGGAGAGATATTTTTGAAATTGAACACAAGCTTGCCGTTGTCGACCCTGTAATCGGTGACGACCGTTTCATGTCCGTTGAGAGTGAACGTTGCTTTGATGTTTTCCGCACCGGCGTCGAGAATATCCTCGGGCGCCTTGAAATTGAGCGAAATACCGTCGGTGAGAGTCACGGAAGCGCTAGTGAATTTAACAGGGTCAAGTTTGATGAAGCCCTCGCCGGTGGTGTCCGCGGTGTAGAGGTCGACCGCCAAGTTGGCGCCTCTCTCGTAGCGGCAATACTCTGTGCCTAGCGGAGAGCCGGAGGCAGAGCCGATGACGAGGTAGTGAACATACGCGCCTGTTGCCGGATCCTGTGTGTCATCGGTGATGGTCATGGTCAGCGTGTACTTGCCGGCGGGGAGGGTCTGTCCGAGCGGGATGACCTTCGGGCCGTCGGCGGGAGAGACGAATTCCGCGGAGTAAACGGTGGAACCGTTGTCAAAATCCAACCTGATCGGGCAGTTGACGCTTGCCCAGAAGGCCGGGAATCCGATTGCGTAGAACGGGACGTCCGTTCTGAACGTCATCTCAAAGTCGAGATCGCCTGTCTGGTAGCCTGTCCATGCCGCAACCGCGGGATCCTGAATGACGCCTCTCGAATAGTTGGAAGCCTTCGGACTGTACGGAGGTCTGCCGCTCGCGTCGGACACTTTCGTTCCGTAAACCTCGAGCTCTCCGACGCCGCCGTAGTAGACACCGTCCTCAGAAAGATTCAACTTTGTGATGTTGAAGCAAATGTATCTCGCCTGAATGTCTGTATCAAATGTCTTTGACTGCCCCCACGTGGCAGTAGCCGCGACGCCGGACTCTCCGCCGACTTCCGTCCAGTTGATACCGTCTTCAGAGGCGTATACCTTGTAGGTGTTAGGGTAGGCGAAAACGTTGAAACCCATCGTAACCATCTCAATCTCTTTGACGTCGTAAACGCCCTGAAGGTCGATGTAGGCCTTCGCGTCAACGTCGGGAGCGGTGGCGGCAATGAACCATCCGAGCGGAACAACTGCGCCGTCAAATACCGGAGCCTGACCGTCGTTGATGAACTCGCTCTGCCAGTACTCGTTGGCGGAAATAAAGGCGGCAACGCCTTCCGCGGCGGATATCTCAGCATAGACAGGCTTGTTGAGGGCAACGTTTTCAAATTCATCTTCAACAACGTAGAGGTTGCGGTATCTGAACTTGTAGATTGTCCTTGTCGTGTTGTCAGCGAATTTAATGACGAAAGTAATCTCATGGGTTCCTTCCTGAATCGGCAACATCGCGCTGATTCTGAGCGCCAGCGGGGCGGTATCACCGTAGCCGTTAGCTACAAGCACATCGATGAGATTCTGATCGTATAGCGCGTATCCGTAGGTCGGCTCGCCGCCGTCAAAAGAGAGACCGATGTCAGCCATTTCTTTTTCGGGCATGTACCACCCCATAATATCAAAGAACACGCCGCCCGCGTTGACGAGGGGTTTTAAGTCGCCGATGTAGCCGGCGTCATATGTGTTTGTAAAATCCCACACTGCCGATCCGCCCACAGCCTGGCCAACTGCGACGCCTTCGGCAGTGAGAACATTAATATAATCTATGTTCAAAACGTTCACAAACGCGGCGGCGGGCAAAACCGAAACGAGAGTGAAAATAAACGCGACCGCGAGAAGCAGTCCAATAATCTTTTTCATAACAGATTTCCTCCTTCTTGCCGTGGACGGTTCAATCGTCGAAGTTGTCATCCGGAAGTTCGAGACTTTCCGTGATGACGTCTTTGTCGGAGATTACAGTTACAGTAATCTCCGGCTCAACATACTTTTCCCTTATTACCATTGATATTCAACTCCTGTTCCGCCGATTAAGCGGAGCGGCCGGCCTGTTATTTGTTTAAGCCGACACAAAAAAAGTCATTCTTAAGGCTATTCTATAAGAGGCATATCCGTTTGTCAATAACAATTCCTTACTTTATGCAGGATTTATGCAGGCCCTGAAAATCACTCCCTGTACTTATTTCACTATTTTTTGCTTTTCTTTGCAATTATAACCGCAGCGACGACGGCAGCCGCGACAAGCAGAGTTCCGCCGGCGGCCGCGAGCCACGTCATTAAAGGCGTCCACTTCTTCCCCGGGTTCAGCGCAGGCTCCACCACCTCGCGATCGTAGACCTCGCCGTCGCTCACAAATCTGAAGTTGAATCTGTCGTTCGGAGCGACGTCGCCGAGATCCATAAACTCCATCACGTTACCGGTCGAAGTCGAGTTGTCGGCCCACTTAAAGTCGAAGTTGCAGCCCCTGCCGGTCTTTTCGCCAAGAGTCTTTTTGGCTACTTTTAGCGTAAACCTGTTTCCGTCAACGATCGCGTACTCTGCGGTGCCGACCTCTTTTGTGTCGTAAAAGCCGTTGCCGGTGAACTTCTCGACGGTCGCTTTTCCGTCTGAGCGGGAGCGGTTGATCACGTAGTCGTAGCCTTCCCAGCCCGTTTTGCGGTTCATGTCGGTGTCGACGTAGAGGTTCATCCACGACGCGTCGTCCGCGGCGATAATGTCGTGCACGGTCGTCACCGTGAACCAGAGATAGTCGCCGTTCTGGGTGACCTTCGCCTCGTCAAAATCGTTCCTGCCGGTGCCGTTGACGTAGCGGAAAGCCGCGTCGTAGCAGAGCGAGTTCCGGAATTCGACGTCGCCGATCGTATCCCTGTATGACGGCCCGACTTCTGCCCAGCCGTTTTCGCCCGCTGACGTATCGACCGCCTGCTGGCCTGTCGCCGTCTTCAGTGAATCCATGCCCTTGTAGCGGCGGACGAAATCAACGAGCTGGTAGTAGTAATTGTCGCCGAAGCCTACGCCGTCGCGTATTTTCATGGGTTCGCCGTCGCGGCTGAATTCGGGGTTGAATTCGTCCACGTAGCAGACGTTGTCAACGGGCGTGTTGGCCATAAAATTGGAGCCTCTGCCGTTGCCCGCGATCCACTCGTTCCAGCCGGTCACGAAAACGCACGGCGGCGCCTGTTCGAGGGCGTACTCCGCCTGAGACGCGAAGCCCGTTCCCCACGGCGTGCTCTCCAGATAAAACTCAAAATTCTGCTGCCCGTTTGTCGGCTGCTTGCCGAGCACAAACCCTCTGCCTTTACTCGTCGACGAATGGTGACCGAGCGTCACTGCAAGTTGCTCGAACTCGCCCGCGACGTTCCTGCCCTTGTACATGTATTTCTGACCGTTTTCGTCAAGATTCAGCTCCTCGATCCAGTTCCAGTAGCCGTCCTTGTCGCACCATGCCCAGCATCCGCGCACCTCGAAATCCTCCAGGAACTTTTTCGTCTCTCTCGAAGCGCCGTCAAGGTTGCCCAGAATCAGCTTCTTGCCTTTCCACTTGTAGAAAAGCTCGTCGTATTTTTGCAGCCCCTCCTCGGAATAGACCGTCTTGCGCAGCTCGGCGACGTCCGTGTTCAGCGTCTTCGGATTGTCTCCGGTCAAAAAGCAGATCTGCGGCGTGTGGCCGCCCTCTTTTCTTATCTGAAGCCACGTGTCGAAAAGCGCCTTGTGCCCTTCCGGGAAAACGACCGCGTTCGAGACGTCGAGGAAAATGAAATCAAACCCCGCCGCGTCAAGCATGTAAGCGTGTTTTCTGTAGACCCACGTGTCGGTGTTCCTGTAGTACCCGAAATACGGCTCGGCCCACCAGGCCTCGCCTCCCTGCTTCGTGAGGTACGACTGAAGACCGTCCACGCCCTGTTCCAGGAAGATCCGCGTGTTGTCCTGCACGTGGATTCCTGCTCCGGTCCAGCACAAAAAGTAGAAAATGCCGACGCTCCTGTTTTCCTTTGGCGCTCCCGTTGCCTCAGCGATCGGCGTCGTGCGTCCGAGGTCGTCTGTCGCGACCCAGTTCGAGTAGTCGACCACCCTCTGTTCACGCTCCGGCAGCGACTGGTCGATCTCCGTGTAGTTGAACGCCAGATCGTCGACGTAGCCCTCGTGCTTTTCAGCGCAGATCAAGAATCTTCCCGCGCTCTGAACAGTGGATCTTTCGCTCACCACAGTCCCGGTCGCGCTTTTGAATGTGATCCGGTTGCAGTAGTTCGCCACGCGGTAGTCCGCTGAGTACTCCGGAACGCCGCCCTCGCCGCGTTCTGTTTTGCCGTTGTTCACGTAGCCGTCGCCGCCCTCGTACAAAACCTCCAGCTTTTCCTCGCCGTTCACAAGGACCGAAATCGTGTTGCGCCTGTCCGAAAACGTTATCTCGTCGGCCTTTCCGCCCGCGAAAAGCCCGGTGATCGCGTTCTTCATCTCGGTGCCGGTTGAAGCGTCCGCAGCTGTCATCGTGCCGTCGGCGTTAAACGTGAAACAGAGTGTCTCGTCCGAAGCGTTCATCGTGCCGAGCGTATCGCGGAGCAGAACCTTGAGCGCTCCCCCGGTAACGAGAAGTTTAAAAGAAAGCCTTCCCTCTTCGATACCGAAGTCGTCGCCAAGGAACTCCTGCGAGGCGATCGTGTACTTTCTTCCGGCAGCGCATTTGAGAACGCCGCCTTCGACTTTAATGCCCTGCGTCGACGTAAGCCTGAGCCCGTTCTCCCGGTAGTACGTTTTGGTGTAGTCACTCGCAAAATCGAATTTGTACTCGTGGCGCTGCTTCACCGCCCACGACGGAATCTCCGCGACCTCCTTGATCCCCGCGGACAATTCCGCGCCGCCTTCCGCGAGGACCCCGCTTTTCAGCAGCGGCACCGCCGTCAGCGCGATCACAGTAGCCAAAAGCGCGCACACCGCGCACTTTACAAAAGCCTGAAAAAAGTTTTTCTTTCCGTGTTGTCTCATTTGTTAAAACCTCCGTTAAATCGAAAGTATCTGATGATATTGTACACCAATGACGCGTGTTTTTCAATTTCAATCGAAAAAACGAGGAAAAAAGCCGGACGCGCCCCCAAAAATTACCGGCGGCGCGTCCGGTACCGTTTTCAAACATGCCGGCAATCCGTCGGACGTATCAAAAAACCCGCCTCCCTTACAAGCGCGGGGAGGCGGGCTGCTCTTGTAACAATTATTAAATGCGGCGGAACGGTGCTTCATCCGCGGTTTTGTATTTTGTATGGCGGTTTTCACATACCGTTTTTGAAGCGTGTGATCTGCGGCGCGATAACCTCTGGTTGACAGCTGTTTTTTACTGCCTAAGCTTTGCTTTCAGCTCGTTCACGAGCATCGCGATGTCCTCGCAGGCGGTCTCGATGTCGAACTCGGTCTTAAGCGACTTGTCGCGAAGGGACACCTCTACAACATCCCGGTCGCACGTTTTGGGGCTCACAACGACCCTCACCGGCACACCCAAAAGGTCGGCATCGGCGAACATCGAACCCGGTCTTATATCACGGTCGTCATAAAGCACCTCCACCCCGGCCTTCGTGAGATCGTCGTACAGCTTCTGCGCGGTTGTTCTGACCTTTTCATCGTCGTTTCTGAGGTTGCAGATTTCCACCTCCCACGGCGCCACGGAGATCGGCCAGATCGGTCCGTAGTTGTCGCAGCTCTCCTGGCAGATAGACGCCGCGAGCCTGCCCACGCCGATGCCGTAGCAGCCCATGATTGGGTACTGCGCCTCGCCGTTCGCGTCAAGGTAGGTCATATCCATGGCCTTCGTGTACTTGGTGCCGAGCTGGAAAATATTTCCGATCTCGATGCCTTTTTTGATGGTGAGGGCCTTTTTGCCGCAGCAGGGGCACGTTGCGCCGGCGAACGTTTTGGCCACGTCCACATACTTGACGTCGCCGCAGTCGCGCTTGATATTGAGGTTCCTGTAGTGGAAATCAGGCTCGTTCGCGCCGGATACAAGGCTCTCGATGCCTTCAAGAGATCTGTCGAAAACGACCGTCACGTTCTTCGGAAGTCCGATCGGCCCGATAAATCCCGCGACGATTCCGCACTCGTCTGTCACCGTGCCCGGGTGAATCTCCTCGCAGAGGTAGTTCCTGAGCTTCGTCTCGTTGACGTCGAGGTCGCCCCTCACGAAAACGATCACGTACGCGTCGTCCTTGTTTTTCTGGTAAACCACGGCCTTGGCGAATTTCTCCGCAGGAGTTTTGAGGAACTTCTGGAGGTCCTCGATCGTTTTAACGCCGGGCGTGCTGATTTTCTCGAGTTCGCCAGCCTCTCCGGGTTCGTTTTCGACGATGCACTCGGCCGCTTCCATGTTCGCGCTGTAGCCGCACTCAGGGCAAATCGCCAGCGTGTCCTCGCCGATCTCGGTGAGGAGCATGAACTCGTGCGAAACGTTGCCGCCCATCATTCCCGAGTCGGATTTGACCGCAATAAAGTTCTTCACGCCGCACCTTCTGAAGATCCTCTCGTAAGCGTGATAGCAGCGCATGTAGTACTGCTCGAGGTCCTCCTGCGTCGTGTGGAACGAGTACGCGTCCTTCATCGTGAATTCGCGAACGCGGATCAAACCGCCCCTCGCCCTGGGTTCGTCGCGGAATTTCGTCTGAATCTGGTAGATCATGAACGGGTACTGCGCGTACGACTCGGCCGTGTTTTTCGCAAGGTGAACCGCAGCCTCCTCGTGGGTCATTCCGAGCACCATCTTGTTGTTGTTGCGGTCGGTCCAGCGCGCCATCTCGCTGCCGATACTGTAGTACCTGCCGGACTCCTCCCACAGCGAAGCGGGCATCGCGACCGGGAACAGCACCTCCTGCCCGTCGATCGCGTCCATTTCCTCGCGAATGATATTCTCTATTTTTCGGGTAATTCTGCGCATGGGCATGAACAGGGAATAGATTCCGTTCGCCATGTACTTGATGTACCCGCCTCTGACCGTCAGCTTGTGGCTGTCTATAATGCACGATGACGGCGCCTCTTTAAAACGCCTTCCCAAAAGTTCCGATACTTTCATAATTCACTCTCCGAAATTTGATGCGGGCATAAGTCCCGCCGTTCCTTCCGCGTCACGTTTTTCAAATGCCTCTCTGCTGCTCCGCGGACGCTTTGAACCTTATGACAGTATAGCACCAACAGGGCCCCGTGTCAAAAGGAATCGTCCACGGGATCGTGTCAAAATCTCGCCCTTTATAAAAGAGAAACAGGTGAGTTACATTCTCCTACTCACCTGTCCCGCTTGATTATTATTTTTGATTTTTTAGTGCGAAGCCATTCTCCGGAAATTTTCCGGAAAAACTCTCAGCGCCTGCGCGTTTAGCCCTTGCGCACTCTGTCCTTGTCCTTGTTCTTCGATTTCGCAATGCTTCTCTGGATAAGCTTCATCAGCTCGACGCACGGAATCATCAGGAACGCAAGCCCCATCGCGATCGCGTATTCCGTAAAACTGAGCGACTTGAAGCCGAACCAGTCGTGAACGTAAGGCAGGTAAATAACCGCGGTCGTCAGAATAAAGCTGAGCACCGCCGCGCCGTAGAGCATTTTGTTGTTCGTTCCGATCGTGAAAATGCTGCCCCTCTGGCTTCTCATATTGAGGCTGTGGAAGATTTCCGCCATGCTCATCGTCACGAAGGCCATCGTCATTCCGTCGATGCAGTCCGCGATGTTCGTGAACCTGAAAGCCGCGCCGTCGGCAATGTACTCGCCGATAAAGAACGCCGTCATTGTGAGAAGAGTTGTCAAAAATCCCTGGTAAACGATGTCGAATCCGACGCCCTCGGAGAAAATGCCGCTCTTTGTGGATCTCGGTTTTTTCTCCATAATTCTGGCCTCGGCCGGCTCAACGCCGAGCGCAAGCGCCGGGAAGCAGTCGGTGATCAGGTTGATCCACAGGAGGTGAACAGGCTTCAAAATCGTGAAGCCCATCAGCGTCGCGAAGAAGACCGTCAGCACCTCGGACATGTTCGACGAGAGCAGGAACTGTATCGCCTTCCTGATGTTCGAGTAAATTCTTCTGCCCTCGGAGACCGCACCGACGATCGTCGCGAAGTTGTCGTCAGCGAGAACCATATCCGCCACGTTCTTCGTAACGTCGGTTCCGGTGATGCCCATGCCCACGCCGATGTCAGCGTTCTTGATGCTGGGTGCGTCGTTAACGCCGTCGCCGGTCATCGCGGTGACGTAGCCCTTGTTCCTCCACGCGTTCACGATCCTGACCTTGTGCTCAGGCTGAACTCTCGCGTAAACGCGGTACTGCTCGATCGTCTCGGCAAGCTCCTCGTCGGAAATCTCATCCAGCGCGCTTCCGGAGATCGCCTTCGTGCCTTCTTCCAGAATTCCGAGCTGCTTCGCTATCGCAACCGCGGTATCCAGGTGGTCGCCCGTGATCATGACGGCGCGGATTCCGGCGGTTTTGCACTCCTTGATCGCGTCGACGACTTCCGGTCTGATCGGGTCGATCATACCCGTGAGTCCGAGGAATATCAGGTCTTTTTCAAGCGCCTCGGGCTCGAGACTCAAGGGCATTGTATCGTAATACTTTTCCGAAGCGGCAAGCACACGCAGCGCCCGGTCGGCCATCGCCTTGTTGTCGGCCATGATCTCCGCTCTCTTCGCGTCGTCGAGCGGCAAAACGTTTCCGTCCTTAAGGTAGAACGAGCACCTCGCGAGCACCATGTCGGGCGCGCCCTTCGTGAACTGCACGAACTTTCCGTCGTGCTCGTGAACCGTCGACATCATCTTGCGCACGCTGTCGAAAGGCGCCTCGCCAACGCGGACGTACTCTTTTGAGAGCTCCGTCTTCGGGTAGCCGAGCTTGAACGCGTAGTTGACAAGCGCGTTCTCGGTGGGTTCTCCGACCGCCTCGTTGTTTTCGTCAAGCGTCGAATCGGAGCAGCTCGCCATGGCAATGGCAGTCTTCACGTCGCTGTCACCGCGGTGTTCGACGACCGTCATCTTGTTCTGCGTGAGCGTACCGGTCTTGTCGCTGCAGATTATCTGCGCGCAGCCGAGAGTCTCGACGGCGGTGAGCTTTCTGATGATCGCGTTGCGCTTGGACATGTTGGTGACGCCGATGGAAAGCACGACCGTGACGACCGCCGCAAGTCCTTCCGGAATCGCCGCGACCGCGAGACTGATCGCCGTCATGAACGTCGCGAGAACGGTGTCGAGCGTAACCGTTTTCGTGTTGAGGAACTCTTTGCCTATTCCCAGGAGGAAAATGACGACGCAGATCGCCAGCACGAGGATCGACAGGATCTTGCTGAGTTCGCCGAGTTTCTTCTGGAGCGGGGTTTCGCCCTCCGAAGTCTTCGCGAGCACATCGGCAATTTTACCCATTTCGGTGTCCATTCCCGCAGCCACGATGACCGCTCTGCCTCTTCCGTAGGAGACCGTGCTGCCCATGTAGACCATGTTCTTGCGGTCGCCGAGCGGCACCTTTTTGCCGTCCTCCATTTTAAGCGCGTCGATCATTTTGTTGACAGGAACGCTCTCTCCGGTAAGCGCGGCCTCTTCGATCTTGAGGCTGTGGCACTCGATGATCCTTCCGTCCGCGGGAATCTGGTCGCCCGCTTCAAGCTCCACGACGTCTCCGACAACGAGGTCCTCGCTGTGGACGATCCTGAGTATTCCGTCGCGGTAGACCTTGCTCGTCGCCGCCGACATCTCCGCCAGCGCCTCGATCGCCTTCTCGGCCTTGTTCTCCTGGTAAACTCCGAGGACCGCGTTGATTATAACGACCGTCATAATGATAATGACGTCCGCGAAGCCTTCGCCGTTGATTATGGCGGTGACCAGCGAGATAGCCGCGGCGGCAATCAGAACGAGGATCATCGGGTCGGCCATCTCTTTGAAAAACCTTACGATGAGCGGGACCTTTTTCTTCTCGGCAAGCTTGTTCTTGCCGTTCTTCGCAAGTCTCTCCTCCGCCTCCTGCTGCGTGAGACCGCCGTCTCTGCTTTCTACAGCCGACAGTACGTCTTCAATTGAATCTGAATAATAATTCATCCCGGTAAACACCCTTCTTTTTCCTTTTTGCGAAAGCCCTGCTCCCGCAAGATTCTATGTTTCCGCAACCTCCGCGCGCAGAGAGCCCTTCAAGCGTCCGCGGACGGCAGGTCCGAATCTTTCCTTTTTTACTAAAAATCTGCCAAAATTTCAAGCGTTTTTTCATTTTTAAGCGCAATTCAATTTTCCGCCGGAAATGTTGTTTGCGCGTGATTAGCGCCGTTTCCGCCGCCGTCTTTGCGCCCGCGCGCACCGTTTAATAAGGCTTTTTGTTCACATGAAGCGCCGTTTGATGCCGCGTAACGCGCAAATAATCAGATTTCCGCCCGGTAGTACCGGTTTCGCGCCAGCCTCTTACAACATAATTTCTCAAAAACGGGATGAAACGCGGCCGCAACGGGTGAAAAAGCCTCAAAAAGCCGTTTTTCACCTGTCGAAGTCAAAAACCGCCTTTGTTTTATCGTCCGAAAGCTTTAAAAACGCGTCGAACGTCTTCCCGTTTTTGGAAGTGAACCCGGTGATTTTCGAGGTTTTTCCGGTCTCGAGAAGCATTTTGACGTTTGCCTTCGAGATCACGCGCCTGCAGATGATCATGCTGACCGCGAACTTGCACCCGCTGTCCCTGAAGCCGGTACACCCGTACCCGAAGAACGTCCTCACGACGTCCTTTCCGCAGACAGGGCACTTGCCGACGACGTCGCCGACCGAGCCGAAATCCGTGTCCGTCTCAGGCGCCGCGACAGCCTTTGCCCCTTCGAAAACCTCTGTAATCTGCTGCTCCGCAAGCTCGATACCGCGGCCGATCTGCATCTCGCCGTGGAAAATTCTTTTGAGTACCCTGCCGAGTTCCGACGTTTTGTGCTTGTCCATCGAGATCTTCATCGCGACAAGGCTCTCGATCAGAAACTCGCCGTCGGGAAGGATCGAATAGACGTCCTTTTTCAGGTCGATGTATTTGCTTTTGATCGCGTTGTTGATGATGCCCGTTCTGGTCGCCTCGGTGCCGAGCTCCAGCCCCTCGAGGATCATCCTGTACTCTTCGGCGTCGTCGGTTCCGTAGCCGTCGTCCTGGGCGGGCTGCGCGTCGTTCTCGGCCGCCTTCGCCTTTTCCTCCCTGAAAGGATTTTTGAGGTAGTTGTTGAGCGTCTCGATTGTGTAGTGTTTCGGAGGAGTCGTCTCCTTTTCGACCGGCTTGAAGTTAATGTTCACCTCGTCGCCCTTTTCCAGCGGCGGCAGAATTTTCTCGCCAGTCGACGCGTCGTCGTACTTCATCCAGCCCTTCTGGACGATAACGGTCCCCTTCAGCACGAAATCCTCGAGCTTTCCGACGCTGACAGTGATCTCGGTCCTGTTCGCGAGGCACGGTTCCTTGCAGAAAACAGCCGCAAACCTGCGCATCACCGTCGAGTAGACCGTCAGCTCGTCAGGCGTCAGCTTTGTCTTGTCGGGAATTATATACGTCGGCGTGATAGCCGAGTGCGACTCGATCTTGGAGTCGTCGAAAATGTTCTTGTCGTCGCGGAAAGCCACGTCGTACCCGAGCCGCGCGACGACGCCGAGCACCTTTTTGACCTTGTCCTTTTCGGCGGACGCCAGATACTCCGAGTTGGTACGCGGGTACGTAAGGTACCCCTGCTCGTAGAGCTTCTGAACGATCTCCAGGCTCTTTTCCATCGGCATTTTGTACTTTTTGCCGAGGACGTTCTGGAGTTTTGAAAGTGAGTAGAGCTTGCCCGGCTTCAGCGTGTCCTTTTTCGTCTTTTTCGCTGTCACGACGGCTTTTTCGGCATTGTAGCGCGCGCACTCACGCTCCGCTTCGAACTCACGGTCGCCCGGAAATTTCTGCCTGCTGACGAGTTGCACCTTGCTGCCCTTTGTCTCCTCCTGCGAGGCGATGCCGAAATACTTCTCGGGCTTAAAGTACCTTATCTGCATGTCGCGGTCGTAGATCGCCTTCACGATCGGCACGATAACGCGCCCCACGCGCAAAAGCCTTCCGGTCTTTATGGTCGCGAACCTCGTCAGGTTCACGCCGTACAGCCAGTCAATATACGTGCGCGCGAAGCCCTCGCTCGCGAGGTTCTCGTAATCCGCCTCGTCTTTAAGGTCGGCGAGCGCGCTTCTCACCGTCTCCGGAGTCTGGTCTGGAAGCCACAGCCTTTTAAGCTGCCGCCCTCCCGCGTCGAGTTTGCCCGTGCCCGTGTTGTTGCCGAACGCGTTCATAATGCAGATTCTGACGATGATCTCGCCCTCCCGGTCTGCGTCTCCCGCGTTTATAACGGTGTCCACGTCCTCCCTGTGCGCGAGCGCCTTTATCGTCTCAAACTGCTGCCTCACGCCGTCGTCAAGCGTCCCGTTTTCACCTTTTCTCAGGGAAAATCTGAAAGTCTCGGGGTAGCACGGAAGTCCCTCCATCGTCCACTTTCTCGGCGCCCCGGGAACAGTCTCCTTCCCGGTGTAGTCCTCAATATCGCACAGCGAAAAGAGGTGCCCGAACGCCCACGTCACAATGTAGCCGTCGCACACGATATATCCGTTTGCTCTTTTCGCGTTCCCGATGGCGGCCGCGATATTCCGCGCCAGGCTCGGTTTCTCGGCAATAATGAGTTTCATTTCCCGCGTCCTTTGTCCCCTGCAAAAAGCCTCTCTCACGGAAAAGAGCCGCCGGGCACCGTGTTCTTGTGTCCCGATGGCTCCCTCCCATTGTTTATAAAATTAAATCATTGAGCGCAACGCCGCGTTCAGTCCTTTTTGACCGCCTGAACCACGCCTTCCGCAAGACCCGCCACGCCGGCAATCTCCGACGGGATAATGATTTTGGTGGCGTTTCCGTTTGCCGCCGCCTCGAACGCGCGAAGCTTCTGAAGCGTAATATATCCGTCTCCGGGCTGCGCATCGTTGATGAATCGGATCGCGTCCGCCTGCGCCTGCTGAACGGTTCTCAGCGCGAGCGCCTCGCCCTCCGCCTCTTTGATCTTGGCCTCTTTCACGGCCTCCGCCTTCAGGATCGCGGCCTCTTTCTCGGCCTGCGCCGCCAGGATCTGGCTCTCCTTGAGACCTTCCGCCACGAGAATCTTGCTCTGCTTTTCTCCCTCGGCTCTCAGAATGGCTTCACGTCTCTGGCGCTCAGCCTTCATCTGCTTCTCCATCGCGTCCTGGATTTCAGCGGGCGGAATGATATTTTTGAGCTCGACGCGGGTCACTTTAATGCCCCACGGGTCCGTCGCCTCGTCGAGGATCGCTCTGATCTTGGAGTTGATCGTGTCTCTCGAAGTGAGCGTGTGGTCGAGCTCCAGCTCGCCTATAATGTTTCTCAGCGTCGTAGCCGAGAGATTCTCGATAGCGGTGATCGGCCTGTCGACGCCGTACGTGAAGAGCTTCGGGTCGGTGATGCAGTAGAAAACGACCGTGTCAATCTGCATCGTGACGTTGTCCTTCGTAATCACCGGCTGAGGCGGGAAGTCGACGACCTGCTCCTTGAGCGAGACCTGCTTCGCGATCTTGTCGATTATCGGCATCTTAAAATGAACGCCGGTCTGCCACGTCGTGTAGTACGATCCAAGCCTCTGGATGACGTACGCCTTGGCCTGCGGAACGATCTTAATGCTTGAAATAATAACTATGAGTATCAGGGCGATGACCGCGACAATCGCGACGATAACGCCCGGTGTGAGTGCGAGAATAAGTCCTGTCATTTTGGTTCCCTCCTGTTATTCTTCAGTAACCGGTACTTCGTTTACCGGTGTTTCATTCTGTGTTTCGTTTTGCGCCACCGTCTTCACAACGGCCTTTACTCCCTCAATCTTGACGATTTCAACGTCCGTTCCGGCGGGAATCACTTCGCCGTTTTCACTGCGCGCGCTCCAGACAATTCCTTCGATCTTTACATTCCCGGTTCCGGCAAGGTTGTTCACTTCCTCGCCTGTAATACATCGTCTGCCGAGAACCCTGTCGCTGTTGGTGGGCAGATATTTTTTCCTCCCAAGCAGCTTTTTGGCAATCGGCCTCGTTAACACCAGCAGTACCAACGATACCGCCGCGAACGCAACAAACTGCCATACTACCGGTACATTGCAGGCAGCCAAAATCATGGCGACAAGGCTTCCGGCGCAGAACCATACCGTTGCGAGACCGGCCGTAACGATTTCAATGACAAGCATCACAACGAACACAACGGCCCATACAATAATCCACATACTTCTGCTCCTTTCCGGCACAGCAAAAACTGCATGCCGCCTTTTTAATGTGAAGTGTTTTCCTACACCCCGTATATTGTACCATTTTTCCCGCCGCTTTTCAAGAAAAATCGGTCGAAAACGCCGCAAACCCGCCGGCAATCCTCCGCCCCTGCTCTTCCCTCATCAAAAAATCCGCGGCCCCAAAAATCCAAGGCCGCGGATCGTTCCGGTTTTTACCTATTTTTCGGAAAAAACCTTCCCGGCAAACCACGGGTTACGCCGTCTTTCCCTCCAGATAGTTCAAAAGGTCTTTCTGGCAGGCGGCATACACGCCGTCCGGGTCGTCCTCGGGGTACATGGCGTTCACGCCCGGTGCGGGAATCTCAAACGGATACCCTGCCTCTTCACCATCCGGTATCACAAGTATCCACGCCTTATCTGTTTCCTTTATCATCTTCCTGAAGTCGTTGACAACGATGACGGTAGCGTCCTCAAGGTAGTAATAGTAAGCTGTCCGGAGACTTACGGTACCGGTATTCGTCCACGTAAGGTCGATCGCGCTCTTATTTTCTTTGTCAACAGTCAGCATGCGGACCAGGCACTCCGCCTGAAACGCGGTAATCTCCGTAATATCCCGGGCAGTCAGTATCTCCGCGGACTCCTGCTCGCTCAGCTTCTTCATGGCAAAACGTTTCCCGAAGAACATATTGGGTGTGTAGCCGAAATAGTAGTCCTCTCCGTCGATCTTTACGGTCCCGCCGGTGGAAAAGCCGGCCTTCTCTTCAATATCATCTTCTGAAATAACAGTCTTGGAACCGGCGAAGAATTCCACCGCTGAAGTAATCGGCGTCCTTTCTTTATTGTGTGAATTGGTCCTGTGTCCGCTCGCCCTGACTCCCTGTACAGTCAGGAACGTGGCAACGCCTGTGACCAGCACAGCAGCGGCTACCAGGAGGATTGTAATTATCGTTTTCCTTTTCATGAATATCCACTCCTTTTCAAAGGGCTCAACACGACCGGAAATAGAATTATCTAAGTCTATTATACCCCCCACCGGGAATGTCAACAGAGATGTCTTATAAAATATCAACAAATCAACAAATTCAGGAAAAAATCGCATAAAAGCCGGTCTTTCTACTTATTCCTCCGTTCCGTGCGCAACCGGCAGACTCCACCTGAACGTCGCCGCCAGTATTCTCAGCACGAACGTCACCGCCGCTCCCGCGATCATCGGAATAATCTCCCCCGCGAAAAAGTGCAGGATAAGAAAGGCCACCGACCCGAGCAGCGAGGCGGTCGCGTAAAAGTGCTTCACGAAAACATGCGGCCGGTTGCCGGCGAAAACGTCTCTCATGATGCCTCCGCCGACACCCGTCACAACTCCCACGAAAATGAGAAGGAAATAGTTGTCCTGAAATCCCGCTTCAACCGCGATCCTCATTCCTACGACAGTAAAAATGGCCAGGCCCAGTGAGTCCATCACAAGCAGCAACTTGTCAATGAATAATTTGTATCCGCCCTTCGCCCTTCTCAGCACCGGAAAGAACATGACAAGCGCGGTCCCCAGCGCCACGAGCGCGTACACCGGATTCGTGAACGTTCTCGGCGGCAGTATCCCGAGGATCACGTCCCTCAGAACTCCCCCTCCGGTAGCGGTCACAAGCCCCAGAATCGCGACACCGAAAATGTCCATCTTTTTCTCAACGGCAACGAGCGCTCCCGACACCGCGAAAGCAACCGTTCCGATGATCTCAAGCACAACAACAAGTATTTCCAAAACGTTTTACCCGGTCCGGGTGCTTTTATAAAACAAATACCCGGGCCCCATTCCTTCCCTGTTTTCGCCCGCGCGACCATACTTGTTATACGCGCGGGCCGGCTCTTTTCACCGGCGCGCATATGATAGCAGAGTCACGCCGCAAAATCCAGATAATCTTTTGCGGCCGTCAGAAATTCGCCCACGGTTGGTCTGCCTTTCGAGGGCCGGTAGCTGTCTCCGAAAACCTCTCTGAACCGTTCTCTGTCCCCAACCGTCCAGCCTTTCTGCAGCGCCTCCCTCGCGGCCTTCTCAACCGCGGCCGCGGTTTTCCCGCGTTTTTTTGCTATTTCAGGGTAAATTTCCTTGGTCAGCGACCCGTACACTTCTTCGCTCTCAAGCGCCATCACGACCGCGTCCGCCACGACCGAAAAACCCTGGCCGGTCCTCGGAATCCCGAGTTCTCCGAGCAGCCTTCTTACTTTTTTCTCCGTTCCGCCAAAATCATCTTCGTTTTTGCGTCCCATATTATCCCCTCCCGGAACAATACTAACGCATTTTCCAAATTTGTAAAGAGCGGGAAATATTTTTCTGCGCGTTTTTTGATATTTCCGTTTTTTCCACCCCGGAGCCTGCGGTCTTCCACTCCGGAGCCTGCGTTTTTCCACTCCGGGCAGGCGGTTTTCCACTCCGGGCAGGCGGTTTTCCACCCCGGATCCGGCGGTTTTTCACGCAGCCCGCGCGGAGCTTATTCCACCGAAAGACCGTTCAGCGAGGCGTCCATGTCGGTCATAAACACCTCCGCGAAGCCGGTTTTGGCAGGCGCAGGGATCTCGCAGAACAGGCCACTGTCGATCCACACAAGCACCGAGTTTTTGCCTGTTTCCAGGCGGAAATTGTGAAAATCGAGCGACGTGAAGAAGAAGTCCTCGCGCCGGAAGAGTTCACGCGTGACGCCGCCGAAGTTCGACGTGAAGACAAGCGTTTTCGCAGGAACGTTGAAGCGGAGCTCGTAGAAGCCGTTTTCGCCGCAGGCCGTCCTGAAACCGAAGCCGTTGCGGACGCGGGAATAGTCGTAGTCGTTCGCCCTAAAAGCGCATTCCAGACTGAATTCCGTATATTCTCCAAGGGTGCGCAGAGACGTCTCGCCGCTCATTGTTTTGCACCTGAGATATACCTTTTTGTTCTCGTTTTCCGCCGACGAGTTTTCCGGGAGGTCAAACATTTTGACGAGCGAGGCTGTGAGTTTCGCGCGCGCCGCCGCGGCTATCGACTCCCCGTCAACGCTGCTCTCGATCCTGCAGAAGTCAAAAACAGCAAAGCCGCCCGGATTAATGCCGGCGTTTTCGACGCCCACATATACGTCGTCGCCGCCGTCCGCGCCGTCGACCGTAAACTCTAAAGAAGCGTCAACAGGTGTCGTCGCGACAGCCGTTTTCGATGCGATCCGCTCGCCCGTCAGTATTTTTTCCGCGAAAAGCACCGCGCCGCTCTCTCCAGTGAGGATTTCACACCTGAAAACGTGGCGGCCGTTCGCGAGCCTGAGTCCCTCAGAGGCGGAAACCCTGCCGTTTTCGAAGTACTCAATGCAGCCCTTTTCCTTGTCGGCGTAGATGACAGTGTGGACTGATTCGGGGTTCTTGTTGGGCTTGAGAGTCCAGTTCGCGAAGCCGCCCAGCGTGAAGTCGCCGTTCCTGAAGTCGGAGGTCGACGTGATGCCGCAGTCGGTGATAATGTCGGTGGCCTTGATCGGACCGAGGGTGCAGTTGCCGTTGTAGCGGTTGCCGAAAATGCGCACGCACTTCACCGGCGAGTAGTCGTCCGTCTCGGTGTTATCAAAAGGCTGCTTGCCGTTGTAGGGGTTGTCGAACCATGCGCCGACAGGGTTCACGCACGTAAGGTAGTTGTCGGTGGCCTCGACGTCGCTGATCTCCTCGCGTTCCTGGATCGGGTCGCTTGTGCCCCAGGTTATGAAGCAGATCGCCTTCCCGCCGCCGGAATTTAAGTAGCTGTGGCGCACCGTGATGTGGCGCACGCTGTTGTCCTCACCCTTGGTGTTGGTCCACCAGAGCAGGCCGCGCGGGTCGTGGTAGTGTGTCGACATGACCACCGCGTCGTCGTTGGACTGGAAGAAGCAGCGGTTTACGAAAACGTTTTTCGCTCCGCAGACGCCGAGTCCGTCGCCGCTGACGCACTTCACGCGGTGGAGCTTAAGGCCGGCGAGGTAGACGTTTTCGCAGTGGTTGAACGACGTATGGTAGTTGTTGGAGCGGATGATCTCGATGCCGCTGACCTCCACGTTTTTGCACAGGAAGAATCCAAGCGGGATGCAGTGGATGCGCCTGTAGCAGCCGACAGAGTAGCCGGGCATTCCGACGTTTTCCTCGGAGCCGGTGTCGAGCATCCTGATTGCGCCGCGACCGGTTATTTTAATGTTGCGGTTGTTCGCGGCCTGGATGAGCGGCAGGTTGGCGGTGTGAAGGTTGTGGGTCCAGTTGATGCCGGGAATGATATCGTCGTGGCCGTACGCCGGCTCGTAGGTGTAGTCTCGGCGCAGCTGTGACTGCCAAAGAACCGCTCCTTTTTCAAGGTGCAGCTCGACGTTGTCGCGCATCAGAAGAGACGTTACGATAAACCGTCTGCCGTAGATCCCATCCGCGCCGGGAACAACGACCGTGCCGCCTCCGGAATCCGAAACGCTGTCGATCGCCTTCTGGATCGCCGCGGTGTCGTCGGTGAAGCCGTCGCCCTTCGCGCCGAAATCAGTAATATCCACGGTCCGCGCAGGCAGCTCGAAGCTGTACGGATTGCCGTCAAGGCACTCGAAATTCTCAATGTAGAACCGGTCGCACATGCAGACCGATTTCCCCTCTTTTTCGGCAAAAACGAGCATCTGATACGGCAGGAATGTCGTTACGTTGTCCCTGAACGGAACGTTTTCGATAACGAATTCCGCGCCCGCGGCGATATTTTCCGGAAAAGCAGCCGATGCCAGATATTTCTTGCCCGAGACGGTTTCCTTGTACGGTCCGAAACCCGTGTCGTCGGCCATCGTTCCCGCGTAAACGGAGAGCTTCCCGCCTTTAAATTCCGCGAGTTTTTCCAGTCCTGCGGCGGAAATATTTCCGGGAAATCTGCCGCGCACGAAAAACGTGTCCTTGACAGGCTCCGCGGTGCACTCGACAATTCCCGCGAGCGGCTCGTAAAGCGGCGTCTCCTGCTCGAACGAGTACCTTTCAAAAACGATCTCTCCGGTTCCCTCGCTCTCGAACCGGAGCGCCGTCAGCCGTCCCTCGCAGCCCGGGCATGCCGAGAGGTTGAAATAGTACGCGTGGGGCTCCTTGTCTTCGTGAAGATCGAGCGTGACCGCGTTTTCCGGTGAAAATTCACCGCCGTCCGCCGCGAAGCTCAGCGTTATTCTTTTTGCGTCCGAAAAATTTCTGATGACCGCGAAAACGGTATTTCTGAGCGGCATTTTCATGCTGTAGCAGCCGCCCGCGTCGGTAGGCAGATTTTCAGCCGTTAAGTATCCCTTCCCGCTCAAACGGAGCGATACGGCGGTCCCTTTGTCGGCAATCGAGGCGTCTCCTCCGGCCTTGTAAAAATGCGCCTGGCCGCCCCACTCGCCGAGTGTGTTCTTGACGTAAACCGGACATATTTTAAGCGAGACTTCGTCGCCCGCGGCGCACTCCAGTTTGAACCTGACCGGCTCGAAATCCGCCCTCTCTATAGAGAAGCAACGGCCGTTTTCGCCCGCGGTGTCCGCGACGGACGCGACCGTCATAAAGCTCTCGCCGCCTGCTCCGAAAAGCGTGAACCTGGTTATTCCGTCCTCTTTCCGCCCCTGCGCGCAGGAAATCCTGAAGCCCGAAACGCTCTTGAAAAGCTTTTTCCACGTCTCAGGAAGCGCCTCTTCGACCGGATTTTCGCCCGGGATCTTAAAGAATAGCTTCTCCGCGGCGTCCTCCGCCTGAAACAGCTCCGGAACGTAGTTCTGCGAGCTCACCGTCCTGTTCGAGTACGAATAAGGCGTGAAATCCGGCCTGTACGAGTAGTCTTCCTGCCTCACGCGGCCGTAAGTAAACTTGTTTTTAACCATAAAACGCGGCATATTATTCCCTCCGTTGTGAGCCGTTGTCCGGCTTTTTCGATTTGAATTCTATTTATTGGCCTTTCTTTGACGCGCCGTGGCGCGATTTCATTATTTTCCCGTTCTCTGCCCGCGATGCCGCAAAAGCCGCACAAGCCGCGACGTAATCTCAAACTCCGGAAGCCGGACCGCGCCGCCGTTCAGCGCCTGCAACCCTCTCAAACACTCCTCGAGTTCCGTGTCGCGCAAGAGCCCAAGTTCCGCGAGTTTGTCGAGAATAAAAAGCGTGCCGATCACTTCGACGCCTTCTTCACCGGCGGCCCTCCGCAGCGCCTTGTCGCCTGTTAAAAGAGGAATTCCCCTGCATTTTGCCATCGCGAGTGCAACTCTGTCGTAAACCGACAAACGCGTATATTTCCAACCGTATTCCTCCGCGCAGTCAAATTCTTTTAAAGTCATCTCCGCCGGAACAAGGCCGAAGGATACAAGCTTTTCGCCAAGCCCCGGAGGTGAAAGGAATTCGTCATTTACGGCGTCTGTATTCATCAAATACGTATACGGCAGCCGGAACGGGAGTTCAATTTTATCGATTGCAGCAAAATCAATCCAAACGTTTGTGTCACTGCATATCAACTGCATATTCCGTCCCTCACTGAACTGCCGCCAGCATTGGCGCGATGCTGTCATAAGGAACCCCAAGCAGTTCCGCGCCGCGCTGGACACTGATTTCGCCCTCGTTCACCGCGCGGTAAACCAATTGTTCAAACAATGCGGGCTTTTCCGCGGGAATTCTTGAAGGCTCCGCTGTCTGCCACCCGGCTCTCGCAGCCGCGACGTAAAACGCTCTTGCGGCGGTTGACGGTAAGATCCGGCAGATTTCAGCTCTTTTCACGAGTAAAAGCATCGATATCCCGTATTCCCTGGCCACGAGAATCATGTCTCCGGCCACCGCCGACCTGCGTATTCCAAGTTCGCGGATCGCGTCGGTTTTCGGGAACAAAAACGCACCGCCAACGGCCGTCGCCATTTTTTCAATTGCCTTTTCTTCCATGTCTTCCGGCCAGCGGAACATAAGATGAGCCAGCTCGTGAATGATCGTCGACCTGTTTCTCTCAGGATTCATCTCCGGGTTCAAGACTATAAAAGGTCTTCCGTCCACAAGTCCGTTCATTCCCGAGAACTTGTTGTTCACTTTGCATTCGCAGACAAGTATTCCTTTATTCTCAAGTTTTCCGGTCAGATCCTCTATCGGCCCGCTCTAGAATTTCCACCGCGGTCATAAAACGGCTGAAATACTCTTCGACAAACTCGCGCACATATTCCTGCTGTTCGGCCGAGAGCGAATTGCTTTTCCTGAACCCGCCGTGGCTGAAAACTATCCGCCCGTTACGAACCGCCAAAAAGTCGGTAACACGCACGTCCAGAGCGTCCGCCAGCGCCTTCATAGTCTCCATGTTCGGCTTTCTGTCGCCGTTTTCGTAGTTCGTGATTGCCATCGGAGTCACGTTGACTTTTTCGGCGAGTTCCTTCTTGCTCATTTGTTTTCTGAGCCGGTAGTATTTCAGATTTTTGCTGAACATATAAAGCGCCTCCTTCCGTTTATATTATACCACGTTTTTCGAAAAAGTAAACACCTGTCCGTGTTTTTTTTCTCATGTTTCGAAACTCTTTTCGAAACTTTTTCCGGTCGCTTTTTCCGGTCGCCCGGTTCCGGTTTTTTATTGTTATTTAAGCCTTTTCACTGTATAATAAAAGCGTTATATGAAAAAGGCCGGCGCGATGCCGGTATGAACCGAAACAAAACAGAGGGACAGTTATGAAATCCGGGAGCAACAAGCTTAAAGAGTTTTTTCGAAAATACCGTTTCCGCCGCGTCGCGACGATCGTTGCGGGCGCCGCGGCTTTGCGCCTTTTGGTGTGGTTCCTCATCTACAGGTTCGCCTCGAACGACAGGACCCGGACTTATGAAATCTACACCTCGCGCGTCTTCCCGGTGATCACTCAGCCGATGAAGTCGATTGCGAAGCTGTTCCCGTTCTCTGTCGGCGAGACGCTTGTCATAATAATGGCGGCTCTTTTCGTCGCGGGCCTCGTCATCTGCACCGTAAGAGCCGTCCGCAACAAAAAATCCGCGCGCATCATCGCCCCCGCCCCCAAAAAACCTGCAGGTTTCGCGCGGCTCCTTGTAATGCTTCTGGTCGCCGCGCTCCTCATCGGCGGCAACTTCTTTGTCTACGGCGGGATCAACTACAAATCGCTCACCTTCAAGGAGCTTTCGGGCCTCGACGTCAAGAGCACCGACATCGGCACCCTCGAGAAGCTTTGTCTTTTTTTAGGTCAAAAAGCGACCGAAGCGAGGCAGGGGCTGCCGCTTGACGAAAAGGGCTTTGTTGTCGATTCACGAAGCGCTCAGGAGATCCTCTCGGCGTCGCCCGCCGGATACGCGAAGGCCTCGGAGGAGTTTCCGTGCCTTTCCGGGAAATTTACTCCGCCCAAGGCCGCGATTTTCTCCGAGATCATGAGTTACGAGCAGATCGCGGGCATATTCCCGATTGTTTTCACCGAGTCGATCGTCAACAAAAACTCGCCCGCGTACGACCTTCCGAGCGTCGCGTGCCACGAGCTCGCCCACCAGCTGGGATTCGCGCAGGAGGACGAGGCCAACTTCATCGGCTACCTGGCGGCGATTTGCTCGGACGACCCGCTTTACGTCTACAGCGGCTACTACAGCGGCTTCTGCTACGCTATGAACAAGCTTTACAACTTCGACCGCGACAAGTGGGCGGCCGTTTGGAATTCGCCCGGTATCGACTCCGAAGGCATCTCGAACGACATGCGCCGCTCGAACGAGATCTGGGACAGCTACCGCAAAAAAGCGGAAGTTGTGAGCAAGGTCTCCGAGGCGGTCAACGACTCGTATCTGAAATCGAACGACATCTCCGACGGCACCCACAGCTACGGCCGGGTGGTGGATTTGCTGATTGCGTATTATAGTGCTTCCGGCGAAAATCCTTTCGCGTGACAGGCGTTTGCGGACGAAAACGTTTTTCCGTGAAATATGGTTAACTGATTGGGGGCAGCCCGCGCGGGCTGCCCCCAATCTCAAAAAAGCCTTATATCTCTTACTGATAAATCTCAAGAAACCCCTCAATAACGTCCCGGAACGCCGGGTTCCCCTTTTCGAGGCATTCCTCCACGACGGCGCGGTGCTTTTCGAAGCCGTCGTTCACCATCGCCGCGAGCACGTGGCCGAGGATCCTGCGCGGTTTCATGTAGTTGTACCCGAACACCTCAGCGTACCGGCTCTTTTTGAAGCCCGGAGTGACGCACGCCTTCGCAAGAGTGTCGAGGTCGAACATTTCGTAGTACTCCGCGGGCGGCCTCGTCATTTTCGCGGCAACTCCGGCATTTAGCGGGCAGACCAGCTGGCATTCGGTGCAGCCGAGCAGCCGGTTCCCTCTTATAACGTTCGACGGATCACGCGGTGAGGCGTCCTCAAACTGCTTCTGCCTGATGCATTTTTCGCGCACTAAGCGTTCTGAAGGCGGCGTGCCGGGGAGCAGCGCACCCGCGGGGCAGCTTTTCGAACATCGGCCGCAAATCAGGCATTCGTCCGTGTCGCGCGGTTCTTCCGGAAGAGCTTCCGGATAGCCGGCGGCTTCCCGATTTTTCAGGTCGATGACCTCCATGCAGAAAAACGTCCCGAACGGCTTAATATAGATAAGCGAGTTGTAAAGACTGGCGCCGATTCCCGTACTTCTCACGAGTGCCTTGTAGCTTCCCATATACGTATCAGCCTCCGGGAAAAAGCCGCGCGCAAACCGGAGAAGTTCGCTTTTCGCTCTGTAAACGCTCTGCGAGGCATAGTAGTACCTGTCCACGTAGGCCGTGCCGGTCTCGGGAACGCAGTGCGGCACGTACGGAAAGAACATCAAAAGACATCCGCACGCCTCCGCGACATAGCAGTACCCGTACCCGTCAAAATCCGCCTGCTCGACGTCCAACTCCGCGCCGAGCGGCTTCAGATTCAGCTTCGACGCGTATTCGCTTTCAAGAACCGCTTTAATCAGATCCATTTTTCATAAAAGAAAATCCATACAAACGGGCCAAACGGGTAAAATCGCGGCCCCGGACTCAAACCAAAACCCGGGGCCGCTCTTAACTTTAACCCAGCCTCACCCTGAACGACACCGAGTCGTCCGGGCTCGCCTGCTCGAAAACGAACGAGTAGCCGTAGGTTCCGTCCCTCAGGAAGTGCGCCTGGTAGCCGTCGAATTCCTTGACCGACGTGTCGTAGGGCTCCCAGTCGCCTCCGGGAAGTTTTCTCTCGATCGAAGGTCTTCCCAGCACCGTGAAGCCGTCCGCGCGCACGACGATCCTGTTCCTGCCGCCGGTTACCGTAAATTCGCAAACGTTGTCGACGCATCTCACGCGAGGCAGCGTGGCGTCCTCGATGACCGTTCCGACCGCGGCTGTCACGGTCTGCGTCTTAAGAACCGAATCCTCGTAGACCAGCTGAACGTTCTCGTCGCTCGTAAGGTCTCTGCTTGCCCACGGCAGCATGATGCATTCGAGCTTGATCCTGTCGCCCTTCTTGAACGTCGTCCTGCCGAGGTCGAGCGAAAGCGCCGAGAAGTTGACGTTGCGCTCGAAGCTGTCGCGCAGAATAAAGTTGCCTTTCCACTTCTTGCCGCCGATCGTGATGTCGGAGCTCCTGATGACTATCGCGTAGTTCATCGGGTCCTCTTCGCCCTCGATTTTCCCGGTAGGCACGGGTTTGTTGCTGTGGTAGTAGGCGTAATAACCGCCTCCGGCATTGAGCTTGTACTGCACCTCGTCACGTTTGATCAGGTCGTTTTTGAGATCGACGTGGGCTCTGTTCCCGTCCGCGTCAATGTAGCTCAGCTCGCTGAACGTCTGGTTGCGGCTGTCCTGGGACAGGAGGTTCAGCTGCGAGCGCACGTCCTTGAGCGTCAGATTTTTGAGGAACGTGATGTCGACCGTATAGTACGTTCTGTTCTCGTCGTTCTGCGGGAATTCGACGTGCCTGAGCGTGTACTTGAACGAGCCGCAGTCGGAAACGTACGAGTACTCGAGGTCGGCGTAGGACGGTCCGGAGCAGTTGATCTTCGAGCCCGTGTACTCGGGCATCACGAGGTTGCCGCTGTTGTCATAATATGACACAGCCTTGCAGCGTCCCACGGAGGTAAACTGCGGGTCCGTGTTCCAGCGGATGCCGCTGTGTCCTCTGAAGTCCGGGAGCAGGAAGCCGTCCTTGCCGAACACGCCGTAAAAGCTTATGCAGTTCGACTCGCTGACGCCTGTCGAGAGGTGGTAGTAGGACACGAAGAACTGGATCGAAGAGAGCTGCTTCAGCTGGAATTTGCCCCAGTTCATATAGAGGTGAAGATCCGTGAACGTGTACTTTTCGCCTCTGTCGAGCACAACCGGGAACACAGTGTCGCCGTACGACTTGTCGAGCGGGTCGTAAATTTTCTCCTCTTTTTCGCAGTCGAAGTTCTTGCAAACCTCCACCGGAACCGGAAGGAGCAGATCGTTTTCGTCGAGGAGAGCGGCGCACTCAAGCGAGCCGGGAGTCGATCTCACGCGGATGAAAACGGTTCTGTCGGCGGAGTCGGTCTCGGCGGTGATTTTCGTCGCGAAGTACTTGTTTCTGTACTCCTGCCTGAAGGCCGTGTCAAAACCGTGTCCGCTGACCGAGAAGTAGTACGCACCCTTCAGCGTGTCGTAGCCGGTAAATTTGGCGCCGAGCGAGGAGCCTTCCTCCACTGTGAAATTTTCCTCTCTCAGCGGGTTGCGCTCAAGCCATGCGGTCTTTTCGATTGTTTTGAACTCTCCCGTCGCATCGGTGTACAGTCTGTGGCCGAACCTGACGTCCGCGCCCGCCTTCAGGTTGAGATCGCCGCCCGCGACCTGTCTCACTACGTACTTTCCGTCCTTCAGTTCGACGGTCGTTTTAAGCGTGGAGCCGTCGTCGGGAATGATAATTCCTATCGTTCCTGCATTCTTCACCGAAAACGCGACGTACTGGACCGTATCCGGATCGAGCTCCGCGGGGTCCGTGTGGGCGCCGTTATAATCGCGCGCCTGGAAAGCGTTCACCTTGCTTGCGGGCATCTCCCAGACCATTCCGAACTCCTTCACGGCCTGATAGCCCGCGGACGCGAGAAGTCTGAAGCTCTGGTGGATCTTGTCCGGATAGACGTCGAGAGTGCGCTCGCCCTTCGCCCTTACCATGCCGCCAAGCGTTACCGCCTTAACGGAGGAAATAATATACTTCTCGCCGGGGATCTGACCCATGTCGAAGCGGATACCCGCAAGGTCGTCGTCAAGCAGCGAGGAAATGTCTATCAGATACGTGTGCGGCTGACCGTCGCACGCAAGAACGAACTCGATGCTCTGCCTTGCGTTAAACTGCACTGACGTCCTGTCGACGAAAAAGCACTGGCACCTGCCGCCCGAGCCGAACGCCGCGATGGTCACCGCGATATGCGTCACGTCGGATTTCGGTACAGCCTGCAAAAGGCCCTTGTAGATGTTCGGGTCCGTTGCGCCGACAACGTTCAGCGTGACGGATTTTCCCTTTTTCATGACCGCCTCGGCGTCGCCGGAGGACGACCAGTCGCCGTCAAAGTCGCTGAGGTTTGTCACCTTGTCAAACTCGTCGCCGCCGTCCGGAGTGCAGAATTCCTGGTCGCGCGTGAACACCTCGTAGTAGTAATACCCGAGCCTTGTCGTGTTGATGCGGCCCGGCGTCATCGAATTGTTGTCTGTGCGCTGCGTTCCGTTCGCGTCGATAACGTACGCGTTCATAACGCTGCCCTCCGCGAAAACGGCTCCCGAAGTGCTCTCGATCTTCGTGATGCCGAGGTTGCCGTCGGTGTTCAGGTTCTGCGTGATCTTCGTGTTTTTGTTGAAGACCTCGTAGCCCGCCCTGGTGCCGTCGGTGTATCTCGCCTGGATCGAATTGGCGGTCTCGTTCGCGTAGACTACCGTTTTGGCAAATTTAGTGTCGTTGGAAATGTCTCTCATAACAACAGGCTCCTCCGTCGGCTCGGGGTCCGGTCCGTCAGGATTCGAAACACAGCCCGCGAGCGTCGCGCAAATCATAATCGCAGCCGTCAAAAAGGCGGCGGCTGAACGTATAAGCTTCACGGCAGAATTCTTCATTTGAATCTCCTTAATTGTTCTGTCATCGCTTTTGCGGGTCGTTTCGTCAAGGCGCACCCGCGGCGCCGTTTCCAGCCCCAATTTTTAAGGAAGTGCTGATTAAATAGCTATTTTTGCATGCGCGGACCCGCGTGTGTCTCCGCTTGGTCTCCGGTTTAGCAACCGCACTTACCTTAATTCAACGTCGCCGCAGCTTTGCATCGGCGACACGAACGATTCCGCGAGCAATATCAACCTTGTGGAAGAGCCGACGCAGCTTGATATTGCGACGTTAGCGATTCCGCGAAGCGGTCAAGTGAGCGGTGCAATATCAAGTGCGTCGTCAAGTGAGGGGCGCGATGTAAAGTGCGGCCGCTAAAAGTCGCCCTCGCGCGAGACACACGCGACTCTACCTTATAATCGCCGCCGCAGTTTTATGTTGGCGGCATGAACGATTCCGCG
>CADAZX010000024.1 GCA_902792515.1 uncultured Ruminococcus sp. | reverse complement strand
AGCCTCGCGGCGATCCTGTCGGAGCCGGCGATAATGATCCTAAATCCGCCGGCGACCCAGAGAAGCGCTTTGGCGATCCTCTCGACGTAGCGGAAGTTGTAATCGTCGTGGCCTGTGCCCTCGGGGTATATCCTCGTTTTGTAAACGGTAACGCAGCCCTTAGTGCGCTCTACGCCGATTACGATGTCCCTGCCGTTTTCCTTTGTATTCTCCTTCATCTCCCTGATAACAAGCGCGAGCGGCCTGAATCCGGGGTCGAGTTTTGCTTTAACGAGAAGCTTCATATTTCAGTTCACCTCCGATATAAGTCTTTAAAACGTTAAATTCGCTGTCGGTTACGATGACGTCGGCGTCTTTTCCGGCCTCGATCGAGCCTTTTGTCTTATCAAAGCCGATGGTGCGCGCGGGGTTCAGTGACGCGCAGTTGACGCACTCGTAAAGAGGAACGTCCGTGTTTTTGAAGAAATTCATTACGCCCTGATTGAGCTTCAGCACAGAGCCCGCGATCGTTCCGTCGGGAAGTCGGCACTGGATGCCCTTGGAGATGAACTTCTGTCCGCCGAGCGTGTACTCGCCCTCGGGAAGTCCGCCGGCAGGGAGGCAGTCTGTAATGAAGCAGAGATTGCGTCCCTTCATCGCGTAAACGTACCTGTAGTTGGCGGGATTTACGTGGAACGTGTCTACAATGAGCTCGCACGTGACGTCGGAATTGAGTGCGGCGGTGACGACGCCGGGTTCTCTTGAGTTCGGTCCGGTCATCGCGTTAAAAAGATGAGTCGTGTGTCTTACGCCGGCTTCAACCGAAGCCATAGCGGTGTCGTAATCTGCCGCGGTGTGGCCCATCGATACGACGACGTCCGTGTCGCGGCGTATCTTTCTGATCTCTTCAAACCCTTCGTCAGTCTCCGGCGCCATTGTGATAATCTTAATAATGCCGCCGTATTTTTTCACGAACCCGGCATCGGGTTTCTTTATAAAATCGGGGTTCTGCGCGCCTTTCTTTTTGACGTTAATGAAAGGTCCTTCGGCGTGAACTCCGAGAATACGGCTGCCGTCCCACGTTTTGCTTTTTTCCATCAGACTGCCGCATGTTTCGACGGCTTTTTCAATCGTATCCATCGCGACGGTCATCGTCGTCGGCAGAAAACCCGTGACGCCGTTGGCGAGAAGTCCGTTCGCGATAGTGAAAATACTGTCCTCGGTGCCGTCGCAGACGTCCTTTCCGAGGTAGCCGTGAATGTGTATGTCTATAAGTCCGGGGGCGATATATCCGCCGCCGCAGTCGGTTTTCTCGATTCCTTCGGGAACTGATTCTGCCGGCACGACGCCTTCGATCCTGTCCGAAATAAGGAGAGCCTTTCCTTCGACTATCCTGTCTTTAAGAATTATCTTTCCGTTAACAAGTGCCTTCATTTTTACAATCCTCAGCCTATTATCAAGTCAAAAGGAGCGAAAATCGTCTGTTTAAAACGGTCCCGCTCCTTTCTTTAATGTTAAGTGTCAGTCGTTCGCTTTGGTCGCGATCTTATTATTGACTTCTTCGATGAACTCTTCGATACCGAGAGTGACCTGCTCCTCGGAGCCGCGGCGCCTGATCGTCACCGTTCCGTTCTGAAGCTCGTTCTCGCCGACGACGGCGATGTAGGGAATCCTCATGTTGCGGGCTTCCCTGATTTTGTAACCGACTTTTTCGTCTCTCGCGTCAAGCTCTGAGCGCAGCTTCGCGTCGATGAGCTTTGCGTTGACCTTACCGGCAAATTCCGTGTACTTCTCGGAGACGGGGATTACCTTGATCTGAACAGGGCAGAGCCAGACCGGGAACTTGCCGGCGAAGTGCTCGATGAGGATGCCGATGAAGCGCTCGATCGAACCGAAAACGACGCGGTGGATCATTATGGGCCGGTGCTTCTCGCCGTCCTGTCCGACGTACTCGGCGCCGAATCTCATCGGAAGCTGGAAGTCGAGCTGGATGGTGCCGCACTGCCACGTTCTGCCGAGGCAGTCCTGGAGGTGGAAGTCGATCTTCGGTCCGTAGAACGCGCCGTCGCCCTCGTTGACAACGTAGGGGAGGTTCAGCTCGTCAAGAGCCGTGCGAAGACCTTCCGTCGCGAGTTCCCAATCCTCGTCGGAACCGATGCTGTTTTCGGGCCTCGTGGAGAGCTCCACGTGGTACTTAAAGCCGAAAATATTGTAGAAGCTGTCGATTAGCCGTACGATCTTCTTGATCTCGTCGGTTATCTGGCTCTGGGTGAGATAGATGTGGGCGTCGTCCTGTGTGAAGCAGCGGACTCTCATAAGACCGTGGAGCTGGCCGGACTTTTCGTGCCTGTGAACGAGTCCGAGCTCGGCGAGTCTGAGCGGCAGGTCTTTGTAGGACCTTGGTTTGGACTTGTAAACGAGCATGCTTCCGGGGCAGTTCATCGGCTTGATCGCGAAGTCCTCGCCGTCGATCACGGTCGTGTACATGTTGTCCTTATAGTGATCCCAGTGGCCGGATGTCTCCCAGAGCTTCCTGCTCAGCATGATGGGAGTGGAGATCTCAACGTAGCCGTTGCGCGTATGAACCTCGCGCCAGTAGTCGATAAGAGTGTTTTTTAGAATCATTCCCTTTGGGAGGAAGAACGGGAAGCCCGGTCCCTCGTCCATGATCGCGAAAAGCTCGAGCTCTTTGCCGATCTTTCTGTGATCGCGCTTTTTGGCCTCTTCGATCATCGCGAGGTATTCGTCGAGCTCGGACTGCTTTCTGAAAGCGGTTCCGTAGATTCTTGTGAGCATCTTGTTGTGCTCGTCTCCGTGCCAGTATGCGCCGGCGACTGATGTGAGTTTGATCGCCTTGACGGGCTTTGTGCTCTCTATGTGGGGACCCGCGCAGAGATCGGTGAACTCGCCTTGTTTATAGAAGCTGATCTCCTCGCCGTCGGGAAGATTTTCGATAAGCTCGACCTTGTACGGCTCGTTTTTGCCGGCCATGAAAGCCACAGCTTCGTCCTTGGGAAGCGTGAAGCGCTCGATCTTGAGGTCTTCTTTGACGATCTTCTTCATTTCCGCCTCGATCTCGTCGAATTTGTCGGAGGTGAGAACGCCGGGCTCGCAGTCGAAATCGTAGTAAAACCCGTCAGCGATGGAAGGTCCGATGGCGAGCTTGACGCCGGGGTAGAGGCGTTTGATCGCCTGTGCGAGAATGTGGGAAGCCGTGTGCCTGAACGCGCGCAGACCGTCAGGGTCGTCGGCGGTGAGGATCTCAAGATTCGCGTCGTCCGCGATAACCGTCCTGAGGTCGCATACTTCGCCGTTGATTTTGCAGGCGCATGCGTTTCTGTAAAGTCCCTCGCTGATATCCTTGCAGATGTAGGCGGCGGACTTCGGCTCGTTGTAATCTCTTGAAGATCCGTCTTTCAAAGTAATTTTCATTGTTTTTCCTCCTTACAATAAGGCGAGGCCTTTAAAAAAGCACCCTAAAACAAGCATATGCTTATCGATAGGGTGCGTTTTCGCACGGTTCCACCTATGGTTTCACTTAATTTAATCTGTAACGGGACGACCCGGCCTTGCGGCAGCTGATGAGGTGGTTTTCGCCTTTTAGTCTTCCCGGTTTTTTCCCGCTTTCAGCCGCGGCGGAAAATCTCTTCTTAAACAGGTCGGAGCGGCTACTGTCCTCAGTAAACGCTTTTAAAATATTCTCACATATTCTATATTCGCGCGTTATAAAAGTCAATAGCTTTTCGCGAAATATTACGGAAATATTACGGGAAATTTACGGGAAATTCACGGCTTAATTAAACTGTCTCGACTGTTTACGCTGAGGTCATGGCGCGGGAGTCTCTTCAGGCTCCAGATATCCTCCGGTTCCGTCCGGTGTTTCCGTCTCATCGGGACCCGGAGTCGCGTCGGGGTCGTCTGTTTCTTTAACTAGTCCCATTGCGAGAGCCTTTTTGTAGCATTGCTCGCAGTACTCGTGGGACACCTCGTACTCCCAGTCGAGAGGAATGAAATCCTCGCCGCCTTCGCCGTACTCCTCGTTGTATTTTTTTACCGTATCGAGAATGTACTCGTACGTTTCCTCGTCGTGGTGCTGGCCGTACGCGTCGGCAACGTGTCCGAATATCTCGCAGTATTCTGTCGCAAGGCGGTACTTTCCGAATTCGTCTGTCGTGTCGGTGCAGACCTTGAACTTGCCGTGGCAGTCGCAGTAGTCGTTCGGACCGGGTTCTGTTCCTTTAATGTACATCTCTTCGTAGATCCAGACGCCCTGCCTGGGATCGTGGCGGCACGCTTCGGTGGCGCGTTTTCCGGAACTCGTGCAGATCTCGACCTTCACGAGGTTGCTCGAACGCTGCAGATCCTTAATAGGCATGTCGCGGTGAACCTCCGCCATGACCTGGTGCCAGATCGTCGTTGCCCAGCCGCCTTCGATGTTGACGTCGCAGGGTTTGCTGTCGTCGTAACCGTACCAGCACGCGGCTGTGTAGTAGGCGGTGAAGCCGCAGAACCAGTAGTCAACAAGGTCTGTCGTTGAACCTGTCTTGCCTCCGAGAGGAAGCCTGACGTCGCCGTACGTGATACCGACGAAACGTCCCGTTGAACGCTGGTCGTACGCGACGCTCTCGCACATTGAAGATACTACGGCGGCCGTGTCTATATTTTCGTAGACGATCGTTCCAGTCCTCTGAGTATTGTCGAGAAGAAGCTCGCCTTCGGCCGTGTAGACCTTCGTGTAGCAGACGGGTTTGTAGTAAATGCCGCCGTTCGCGATAACGCTGTACCCTGCGCACATCTCAAGCGGTGAGACGCCTTTTTTGAAGCCTCCGAGAGCCGTGGAAGGGTAGGGCTCGTCGTATTTGTCGATTCCTTCCTTTTTAAGGTACTCGAGGCAGATCGGCATGTTTCTAACGAACCAGTGAGCAGCGGGAATGTTGTAGCTCATCAGCAGTGCGTATCTCGCGTTCAAAAGACCGTGAACCTTGTTGTCCCAGTTGCTCGGCCAGATCCTCTCGGGCCATGAGGAGTCGAGATGCTCGGCCTCCTCGTCAAGCGCCTCGCCGGCTGTAATGATCTTCTTGTCGATGAGAGGGCCGTACACGAGGAGCGGCTTGATTGTCGAACCGGGCTGCCTCTGTATGTCGGTGGCTCTGTTCAAAAGCAGGCTCTGAGTCTTCTCTCCGTATCCTCCGTAGACCGCGATTATCTCGCCGGTTTCGTGGTTCATTATGCATATCGCGCACTGCGAACAGTCTTCGGGGTCGCGGCCGACGTTCATCCTGAAGTTCTTTTCGTTGGTGAAAATGTCGGTGACGATGTCCTGAACGCGAGTCTCCTGCGTCGTGTAGATCTGGATGCCTTTGTCATAGATTATCGTGTTCGCCTCGGATTTGGTGTAGCCCTTGTCCATGAGGTCGTTTCTGACGCTCTTGATGACCATGTCCACAAAGTATGAATAGACGGTCGTGTGGTTGGTGCTCTTGTGGCTGTCGTTGTAGAAAACGAGCTCCGTCTGGATGGCGTCGATATATTCATCCTCGGTGATGTAACCGAGCTCGAGCATTTTGTCGAGAATGAGTACCTGCCGCTTGTATTCGTTTTCGCGGCCGCTGCTGGTAGCGGGGTTGTACTTCGCAGGGTTGTTGGGAATACCCGCGAGATAAGCGCACTGGGCGAGGTTGAGCTCCGAAACGTTGCAGCCGAAGTACGTCTGCGACGCGATCTGAACGCCGTAGCAGTTGTTCGCGAAAAAGATCTTGTTGAGATACAGTTCGAGAATTTTGTCCTTGTCCTTGACGAGGTTTTCAAGCTGGATCGCGCGCCACTGTTCTCTAATCTTGCGGGGAACGGATCTCGCATCGTCGCCGGTGATATTCTTGACGAGCTGCTGCGTGATCGTACTTCCACCGTGTGAGCTGAAGCCGGGAATGATGAAGCCGACTACAGCGCTGGCGGTACGTTTAAGGTCGACGCCGTGGTGAGAGTAGAAGCGCTCGTCCTCGATCGCCACGAACGCGTGCTTCAGGTTGTCGGGTATCTCGTCAATGCCCGCCCAAATGGAATTCTCGACTTTGACGCTGTTGAGCGTGCAGAGGACCTCGCCGGTCGAGTCGTAAAGAACAGTCTGCCTGTCGACGGTGTTGACGTCGTTGAGCGTTACGGGCTTTGTGGTTATCACGCATCCGAACGCGATGCCGGCGAGCAGACCGAACGCCATACCCGCTCCGAGGAGGATGACAAGAAAGAGTACGAGAAGGAGGGTCGAAAACGCCCCGCGTCCCGACCTGCGCTCACGTCCGGCGTCCTTTTTCGAACCGGCGGTCTTTTTATTCTTTTTATCTTTAGTTTTGTCAGCCAAATTCTTCTCCCTCCGGCCGGTTTCTTCGCGGTACAAAAGTCCGCATACTAATTATACCACATTTTTCGGCTTTCGCCATCGCTTCAATAATTTTTTAAATTTCCCTGAAAATGCGGATATTTTCCACAAACTTACGTTAACGCAAGCGTCACGTTCACGACATAAAAAAAGAGCAGACGTTGTCGATCTGCCCGGAAAATACGTAAAGAAATGACGCGTTTATCACATAAACTCGTAATCGAAGTAGGTGATCGGGTCGACGCGCTGGCCGTCGATGTAGACTTCGATGTGTACGTGAACGCCCGTGGCGGCTCCGGTCTTGCCCATGATGCCGATCTGCTGACCCTTTTCGACTGTCTGGCCTTCCTTGACGCAGACGCTTGCGAGGTGGCCGTAGAGAGTGGAGTAGCCGTTCCCGTGGTCGATCCTTACGTAAATGCCGAGACCCGTGCCGTCGTTGTGGAGATGAACTTCCGTGATCTTTCCGTACGCGGCGCTTTTAACAGGCGGAGAACTCGGGTTGTGGATATCGAGACCGCGGTGAAAATTAGTGACCGTGACGCCGTTCCTCACCGAAGTGTGGTTGCCGAACGTGTACGAGATCTTGCCGGGGGCGGGCTCGTAGTCAGGGTAGCGCTTAAGATCTTCGTTGACCTCGGCCGCTTTACGGTCGAGAAGGTCGCAGTACTCTTTGACTTTTTCGGGGTCATCGATAGTGTCGGAAATGATCTGCTTCGACTTGTTGATCTTGTCGAGAGCGTTGTACATGGTGCCGGCGTTTCTCGAGCTGATGTTGGCTCCGATCGAATCTGCTATCTCGCGGATGGCTTCGTCCGTAAGATCAATTGCGTTCTGCTGCTCGTCGATGATCTGCTGCTGGTTGTCGATGATCTCCTGCTGCTCGTCGATGTGATTCTGCTGGTCGCCGATCGTCTGCTGCTGCTCGTCGATTAACTGCTGCTGCTCCTCGTTTTCCTCGAGAAGGGAAGACAGCTTGGTGTCTGTCTCGGCGATAATGTTGTCCTTTTCCTCCATTTCGTTCAGAGTCTTGTTAAACTCCTCGGAAACGTTGTCGAGTTCGCTGGCGGTGGCGTCGAGCTGCCTTGTTATGTCGGTATTCTTGTCGTGCAGAATTTTGGTGATCTCTTTTTCTCTGTCAACGGCTCTGTGACCCGCGGCGGCATACAAAAGCACGCCCGCGGCAACAAGAAACGCGGCTGCGGCGCGAATGGCCGCTTTACGCTCTTTAAGATGCGGGAAAATGACGTTTTTGAAATGCTCGCGGACGTCGAACCGTCTGATTCCGGCTTCCTTTTTAGAAATTCTGCCGAAAAATTCTCCTTCGTAAACGGATTTCCAGAAACCGTCCTTGTGAGTTTCCGTATTCTTTTTGTCTTTTGAAAATATACTCATAAAAATCTCCGAGATTTTGAATTTGCGGCGAATAAGCCTTGTTTAAGAGGCGAAAACGCGCGCATGCGGCCTTTCCGGAACAACCCGGAACAGGACCGTTTACGTTCCAAACGAGTAGTTTTTTTATGCAAGCGGAATTATACACCCGCGGAAAACGGATTGTCAAGCATAATTAAATTTTAATATTGAGCCTCTTCCGGCGCCGTTTCCGGAGCGACTTTTCTCAACGCGTTTTCTCAACGCGCGTCAAGTTGATTATTGACTTTAAACACCGCTCAAATTATAATTTTAATGACAAGAGGAGCGCGAGGTTACCATGAAAAACAACCGCATCAATTTCAAGGACGACTCCGGAGTGATCGCCCAGGACATACTTTTCGAAAAGGGCAAAAAGGCGCTTCTTATCGCGCTCGCTATCATCTGTTTTGCCTCGATTCCGGCTTCCGCATGGGTATACGGAAGCAAATTCCTTGAGGCATTTATCGCCAACAGGCTGCCTTTTCCGGTCTACCTGGTTATTATGTCCTTTGGCTTTCTGATCCTCGGCGTGTACTCGATCATAGTCGCGGGAACGGTTTCGCGCGGGAAAAAATTAAAGATTCTGCAGTCGCATTTCAGAGGCTATCCCGGCTACAACGGCTACAAATTCAAGGACCTTATGCAGGAATACGACGCCAGGGAACAGATGGAGGCTGTCGAGCGCAAAAACAGAAACGTCGACAGAGTCACGTTTTTCCTTGCGATCGCGGGCTCGCTCGTTTTTGTTGTTCTTTTCGCGCTTTCCGGCTTTCAGAAGGCGTTCATAGAGCTCACTAAGGAGCCCATCGACAGGGTGGCCGGAGATTTCCGCGTTGTCATGGACCTCGTTTCCCAGCTTATGTTCACGCTCTCGACCGTTGTTATTTTCGTATTTTCGCCTTTTATGATCAGAAACAGGACCGTCGCTCCCGACTGGGTCTTCGCCGTTTCGTTCATCGTTTGCGCCTTTTCGACGGTTCACTACGCGTATTTCTACTTCGGTAACATTATGACGCGACCTTCGGCGATGGATCTTTTCGTGTTCCTTATCAGCGCCGTCGGCGCGGGCGTATGCGGACTTTGCGTCGCAACCGAGAGAAAAAAGAAGCTTCTGAGAAGCCTCGAGAACAGCCAGTTCAATCTTTATTGAATTCATTTTAAAACATTCGGCTGAGTCTTATATGACTTGACAGGTTACCGGAGCCGCTTTTAGAAAACGGGAGTCGCTTATGGACAGTTTATTCTTTTCGGAAAACCTAAAACGTAAACTCGACAAGGTCAAGGTCTGCGCTCTCACGGCCCTTGAGGCTCCCGCAGGCTACGGAAAGACGACGGCTATTAGGCGGCTGTTTCAGGAGAGCGATTCTTCTGTACGCTGGTTCACCGCTGTCGACGGAATGACCGACAACAGCTTTCTCTGGTTCACGCGGCAGCTCGGTTCTGTAGACGAATCAGTCGCCAGAAATCTTCAGGAGCTCGGATATCTGAACCGCAGTAACGCGGCGCAGGCAGCGCGGATAATCTCCGGAATCAAGCCTTCCGAACCGCTCACACTCATTTTTGACAATTTTCAGTTCTCGCTTCAAAGCTGGCAGCCGCAGATCCTCGACGCTCTTGCCAAATGCGGCGTTTCGAATCTCAGGACCGTTTTTATTTCCCAGAATTTCGAAAGGTTCCGCGACGTGCTCAACGCGCTTGAGGAGAATATCTGTTATATAAGAGGCGCGGATCTTCTGCTGACCGAGCGCGACATAAGTGACTATGCGCGCCAGCTTGGAATTTCCGCCACCGCCGAGGAAATCGGAAGCGTCTACAAAAATACGGACGGCTGGACGGCGGCCGTATCAATGTATCTCGAAAACCTGCGCGAAAACATCCGCGGCAGCGGCGCCGAAGGACTTGACGACATGCTTTATTCCGCGTTCTGGCTAAAGCTCACAGACGCGCAGCGTGAGGCGATGATGAGGATCTGCCTTTTCGACCAGATTCCGGTAAATACGCTAAGCGCGCTTGTACCCGAAGAGCTTCTTACAGGAGACGAACTGACTCAGCTTTTAAGACGCGCTCCGCTTATTCTGTACCGCGAGACGAGAAGGGCGTATTATCCTCATGAGCTCCTCACGGGCTTCCTGCGAAGGAGACTGGAAGAATCCGGCGATAGGCTTAAAAGCGAAGTATTCGCAAGATCCGCAGAGCAGTACCTTAAAATCGGAAACGTAAAAGACGCGGTCGGGTGCTATTTCAGCGCGGGCGACTTTGAGTCAATCCTTGCCTGCGAGCCGGTGTGCCTTATAACAGAAACGTTTGACGGAGTGCCCTACACACGTGTCGCGCAAACAGTTCTCGAAAAGTGTTCGGACGACGTCCAGCGAAGGTACCCGTACTCGCTTTTAAGACTCTGCTACGCTCTTTACGCGGGCTTCGCTTTTGACGATTTCGGCAGGCATATGCGCAGGATAAGGGAATACCCGGAAATCGGACGTTCCGGGCAGCTCCTCGGCGAGTGGACTCTCGTTTACGCGTTTGAATTCTTCCCTGATATAGAAAAGATGACCGAGCAGTACCGCGCAGCGGCAAAACTGATGACCCCGCCGTCAAAGATTTTCGTTAAGGAAGAGCCTTTCCTTTTCGGATGCGCCTCGATGTGGTATCTTTTCTACTCCGAACCCGGAAAGATGCTTGAGACGGCCGACAAGTTCGCCGCCGCGATGAAGATTTACAACAGCCTCACGAACGGCCACGGTGCGGGTGCCGCCGAGATATACAGGGGAGAGGCGTATTCCGTGCAGGGGCGGTTTGAGGAATCGGACATCCAGGCCTATCAGGCGGCATTTCTCTCCGAACAGTCGGGAAACGCGACGGCCACGTACGGAGCGGCACTCCTGCTCGGCATTAATGCGATCTACCGGTCCGACATGGTCGGTCTGCAAAAAGCGATCGACTATCTCGAAAACAAGGCGCAGAGCTACGCATTTTTAAGAGACAGAACGCTCGGCACTTATATGGTCGAGACGGTGCGCGGATACCTTCTCGGCCTTATGATGGAGACAGGCAGAAGCGCGCTCTGGACGCAGGGAGAGGCTGACTCGCTCTCGGACCTTACTTTCACGAACTTCATGATCAAGACGTGCAGGATAACGGATCTTCTGCTGAAAAAAGAGTACAAGCAGGCCATAGCATCAGTCGAGGCGGCGCTCCAGCTTGACAAAAGGCTCATCTCAGTTTCGACGCGAAACTTCATGTACTGCGGACTCGCGCTCGGCTATCTGGCAATCGGAAGACCGCTTAAGGCTGCAGATTACCTCGACAAGTCGCTTACTCTCGCGGGAAAGGATAAAAACTACACCTTCCTCGCTTGCTTCAGAAAGTACTTCCAGGTCCTTTTCATAATGCCGAAGCTTGCCTCCAAGCACGCGGCAACGATCCGCGAGATCAAGGCGCTCGACATTCGCTACACAAGGGCGGACGAGAGTCATATTTTCGAGATGCTCGAGGAGGTGCCCGAACTGCGGGAGGAGCTGACGGCGAGAGAGAGGGAGGTAGCCGAACTTGCCGCAAAAGGTCTACGCAACGCGGAGATCGCCGAGGCGCTTTTCATCTCGGAGAACACGGTCAAACACCATTTAAAAATCGCTTTTCAAAAAATGAATATCGACCGGCGGAGCAGGCTTATAGACATGCTTCGCTGACGTGCCGAAGGAGCGGAAGGACCGAAAATCTTTCCGCTTTTTTTATTTTTTGCTTAAAAATGACCCTTTCGGGTGATGCGCGCGCAATATTTGTTAATTATAATAGTCTTGCAGTTCGAATTACCGGATAAGGGCCGGAAAGCGAACCGCCGCTTAATTGTAGTTTCAGTCAAATACAAATAATCTCAAAAAGCCTTCCCGCGAACCGTTTTTTCTGCGCGGGCAGGCGGAATGTGCGTTCCGGCCCTTTCCGCTCCGGGCGTATAGCCTGTCATGCTTCTCAGAAAGGAGAGTAGACATGAAAATTTTGCGAAAACTGACTTTGTTTCTCTTTCTTATCGCGGTGCTGCTGGGCCTTTCGGTCCTTGTGCCGCAAAAAGCGAACGCGTGGAAAACCAAGACTCACGGTTACAGCGCGAATATTCTTCTTGATGACGTAAAAGACGGATATATCGACGTCGAAGGCGTCAACTACACGGTTCCGCCGGAATACTTTCTCGCTCTGAAAGACTACCCGGACGCATTCCGCGCAGGCACACTCGGCCCCGACTTCTATCCGGACATGCTTACGGGTCAGTCGTACATTCACCCGTACGACGCGGACGCGGGGATCGGCGTGGGTGACTGGCTGAACGAACTTGTTAACACCGTTAACAGTCTTCCTAAGAACAGTTCGGCAAGGAGAGAGACCCTTGCCTTCACGCTCGGAATGGCGGTTCACTACGCGGGTGATCTTTTCGGACACGACTTCATCAACGCATTCGCGGGCGGCGCGTACCCTTCTTACGCGGAGGCGGCTCAGAGCACCGACAAGCTCTTCTTTATTATCCGTCACATGGCCGAGGAATCGTATATGGACAGTCTGATCGCGAACCGCGTCGGCAACACCGGAGTCTCGGCACCGGAAAAGTTCATTGTCAACACATGGATTTATAACGGTTCGGCCAGAAACGGCCCGGCTTCCATTTATTCGAACTACGCCGACGGCATGATGTACCAGTACAAGTATCTTGTCGAACTCCGGAACAAGCTTTATAAGTTCGTCGAAGACAACCGTGCGTCCGTTACGGTTCCGATCCCGCAGATCGTTCAGTTCTGTGACAGATGGATCGAGGACCTCGACACCGCCACGTATCAGCTCATAGTGACTTTCGACGACATCGCCCACGATTTTCTCACAGGCGCGAACGGAAAGAGCGACGTTAAAATTGTTACGGACAGGCTGAACACTTGGCTCGACAATTACGGACAGTACGCGTCGCCGGCGCCGGATATAATCGTCGACCTTTCCAGAGCGATCGGTAAAACGCAGGACTGGATCCTTGAAAAGATCGGCCTTTCCTACCTCAAAAACGCTTTTAAAGAATTCAAGAGCAAACTGCTGGAGAACATGATTCTGTGGGGTCTGTCTTTGGCGGGAATAGATTACAAACAGTACGAAAATCTGCTGAAAGATCCCGAAGAAGCCTTAAAAGCGAACGGCGGCTCCGTGCAGGACTATCTTGAGTTCAAGGATTACATAGACGATTTCAATAACGACTACCGGACACTTGACGCCTTTTACAACACTGTTCTGATGGGAAAGCTGATACTGATCGGGCCGGACAACCTCGTGTCGTTTTTCGAGGAGTATGACATTCCCGCTTTCTTCAATCACTCGGAGGGCAAGGTGATGACCGACGAGGTCGTGATCGAGATCCATACAAAAGACGGCGGCTTATTTGACACTTACGGAACCGACGACAACGTATACCTCGAGGTTTATGAAAAGGGAAGGCTTGTAAAATCAAAGCTTCTCGACATCTCTAATTACAACGATTTTGAAATGAACAGTGAGAACGGTAAGTATCCGGTCGAACTCGGCCGTCCCGTTTACGTAGGCGATCTGTCGTTCAAACTCAACCTGAAGAAAGCGTTCGGTACGGGCGTCGACGAGTGGACACCCGACGCCGCATGGATAACGTGCTACCGTGCCGGTTACGAAGTCCTGGCGAAACAGAAGGTTTTAACCAAGGAGCACCATTTCGAGGATTTCAACAAGCCTATTACGCTGAGCTTCAGCGCCGGCGGAAATCTCACGTACGATTCTGTCCTGAATTTAAAGATAATATCATTCATGCTGAGCAACGACAACAGCACTCAGTGGGTCAACTCAAGCAACCCTCTGTGGTCAAATGTTGCGGCGCGCCGTAGAATTCTCTTCGAGGTGTTTCAGGGGTTCAAGCCGACAATAACGCTTACCGCCGACAAAACCTCGGTTGATCCGGGCGCAAGCGTGACGCTGACCGCAAAATTCCAGGGCTACTGGAACGGAATCACAAAAGAACGCCGCGACAGGGAATACATTGTAACATCGGTGAACGAGACAAAGCTTCCGGCATGCAGCGGCACGGCGAAGGTTTACGAGATAACAAACGGCATTAAAGAGCTTGCGACCGGAACGGTGAACAACGGAGTCATGACGGTGAACCTTCAGGGGCTGACACCCGGCGTTCACAGGCTTCGCGTCGACTACGACGGCGACTCATATAACGGCTCTGCGAAGTCAAACGTTCTGACCGTAAGCGTAACGCGTACTTACCGCGTCGTTTTCCGTGTCGAAAACGGCAGCTGGGACAACGGTTCGTCGGGTGAGAAGAGCGCAATTGTTTCAGGTTCTGGCGAAGGCCCGCTTTTCCTCGACCGGTCGCAGGTCCCCGCGGTCGGAAACAATCCCGCTTACGGATTCAAGGAGGGAAGCTGGAACCCGGAGCTTTTTACGACTCCTATAACCGACAACGGAACCGTGTTTGTTTACACCTACGCGGAAAAACAGCCGATCTCGAGCACCGTAACCTTCAGAGTCGAAAACGGCTTCTGGAACAACCGGTCCAACGATGAGATTCTGATCATGCTCGAGGGTCTGGAAGGAGACACGCTCACTTTAAGCGCCGACCAGATACCGGAGGTCGGAAACGCCCCCGCTTATCCGTATAAAGCCGGAGGCTGGAACGTAACGCCGACGGCCGGTACGCCGATCACGGGAAATCCGACGTTCGTCTATTCCTACGTTATGAAGAGCGCGATCAGCCGGAGCGTCAAATTCATTGTCGAAAACGGCGCCTGGAACGACGGATCTCGAGACGAAATCGAACTGATCCTTGACGGTTATGAGGACGACGTTCTGACGTTTGAGGACCGGCAGATTCCGCAGGCCGGCCTTAATCCCGACTATCCTTACAAGGCAGGCGGGTGGGACGTTACGCCAGTCGCGGACACCGAGGTGACAGCTGACACCGTTTATAAATACTCATACGTGCCAAGAACGCCGATAACTGTTAAAGTGACTTTCAGGGTCGAGAACGGCTGCTGGAACAGCGGAGAAAGAGACGACATAGTCGTAACGCTCGACGGTTATGAGGGAGATAAATTCACCCTTTCCGGAGTACAGATTCCCGAAGCCGGAGAGAGACCCGATTACCCGTACAAAGAGGGCGGCTGGATTGTTGCCCCTCAGACAGGGCTGCCTTTCGTATCCGACATGACCTTCACGTATTCTTACACGATGAAAGATCCTATAAGCCGGACAGTCACCTTTAAAGTTGAAAACGGAGAGTGGAACGGCGGCGGAAAAGACGAAATGGTTGTTAAACTGGACGGTTACGAGGGCGACGTTCTGACGCTTAAAGAGTCAGACATTCCCGCTGCCGGCGACAATCCGGCATATCCGTTCAAGGAAGGCGGTTGGGACAACGTTCCCGAGGCAGGCGTTGAGATCACCGGAAACACGACGTTCACGTATACTTACATAATGAAGGATCCGATATCCTTCAACGTAATATTCAAGGTCGAAAACGGCTCCTGGAACAACGGATCCAGGGATGACGTAACAGTGACTCTTAACGGTTACGAGGACGACGTTCTGAAGCTTATCGCGGATCAGATTCCATTGGCGGGCGAAAGACCCGATTACGGCTTCAAAGCGGGCGAGTGGGTAGTCGTTCCCGACACCGAAAACCCGGTTACGGTCGAAATGGTCTACACGTACGCATATGAAGCACGCACCGTTTTCGACGTGACGTTTGAGACCGGCGGAGGTAGCGTGATCGACCCTGTAAAGGTTTTTGAAGGCGATAAGGTTGAGGCTCCCGCCGACCCGGTAAGGAAGTCTTTCGCTTTCGCCGGCTGGTTCTCGGACGAAGGTCTTGCTACGCCGTTTGACTTTACAGTTCCTGTAGCGTCCGACACGGTCGTTTACGCAGCGTGGGAGAACGTCGTGTACACCTCCGACGGAGCTAAAAGTGTTACCAAAGGCGTTCCCGGCGACGTCGTTATTACGGTTAAGCGCAGCCACGCCGATGAGACTTGCTTCTCGCACTTCGCAGGAGTTGAGATTGACGGCAGGGAGCTCGCGCAGGGCAGTGATTACACGGCCGCGGCGGGAAGTACCGTTGTCACGCTTAAAACCGGTGTTTTCGAAAATCTTGCTGCAGGCGACCATACCGTGACCGTCCTTTTTGACGACGGAGAGGCCGAGACTACACTTACAGTTTCGCCGAAGGTCATCTCGCCGCCTACAGGCGAGGAGTTTTACGCGACAGCATTGCTCGCGGTCGCGGTGCTTATGATGCTTTTGACGCTTGCCGTTACCGGAATCAAAAAACGCGAAAACGTTAAAGGCTGACGAGTTTTAAACCGGTGCAGGATCGTCTCCGCACCGTGAGATAATAATGACGAAAGTCCGTGCCCGTTATGATTTACGGCGGGTGCGGGCTTTTGTTTTGCTTGGGTTTTGCTTGTGCCGACATTGTGCCGACTTTTTTCGTCATTTTTGTTGCCTTCACGTCTCGGAAGTGTTATAATAAAAAGTTAAGCGAAAGCCCGGAAAGGAGTTTTGAGCTTTATGACACCAGATAAAAAAACAATTTTCAGCGGCGTACAGCCGTCCGGCAATCTTACGCTGGGCAACTACCTCGGAGCGCTCAGAAATTTCTGCAGACTCCAGGACGAGTATAACTGCTACTACTGCGTGGTCGACATGCACACGCTCACGGTCAGGCAGAACCCCGAAGAACTGAGAGAGAGATCATACGCGCTTCTCGCTCTATATCTCGCTTGCGGTCTTGACCCGGACAAAAACGTTCTTTTTCTCCAGTCGCACGTCCACTCGCACGCCGAACTCTCGTGGGTACTCGGCTGCTACACATACATGGGAGAACTCTCGAGAATGACCCAGTTCAAGGACAAAAGTCAACGCCACGCCGACAATATAAACGCCGGTCTCTTTACGTATCCCGTTTTGATGGCCGCCGACATCCTTTTATATAAATCCGACCTCGTTCCGATCGGGGCCGACCAGAAGCAGCACCTCGAGCTCGCGCGCAACATCGCGGAGCGCTTTAACGCCGTCTACGGAGACACTTTTGTCGTTCCGGAGCCTTTCATTCCCGGAAACGGGGCGCGCATCATGAGCCTTCAGGAGCCCGACAAAAAGATGTCGAAATCCGACACCAACGTCAACAATTTCGTGCTCATTACCGACCCGCGCGACGTCATCATCAAGAAGTTCAAGAAGGCCGTAACCGACTCGGGAGCCGAGATCAGATACGACGAGAACGAAAAGCCGGGCATCAGCAACCTCATAAACATCTATGCGTCCGTGAAAGACGTTACGAGACAGGACGTCGAGAAGGAGTTCGAAGGCGGCCGGTACGGCGACTTTAAAAAGGCTGTCGGAGAATCTGTCGCGGACACGCTTGCTCCAATCCAGGAGAGATACGCTGAATTCATCTCCGACAAAACGTACCTCGAATCAATCCTCAGGAGAAACGCCGAAAAGGCTTCCGAAAAGGCGGAGTCGACCGTCAGGGAAGTTTACGAAAAGGTCGGCTTTATTCTTAAATAAAAATTGCAGGCAAATCAACTTAACGGGGGAGGCGAAAAACGTGGAGCCTTTATTAAATACTGAAATCAGCGAGTCGGGCGGCGAGTTTATTGACATGCTCTGTTCGGAGCCGTCGGCCGCAAAAAGCAACGACCCGTCGCTTTACCTTAAATACAACGTCAAGCGCGGCCTCAGAAACGCGGACGGCACCGGCGTTGTCGTCGGAATGACAAGAGTCGGCGACGTACGCGGCTATCATATAGACGACGGAGACAAGATTCCCGAAGAAGGAAGACTTTATTTCCGCGGGTATAACATTTACGACATCGTTTCCGCAGTTCAGCGCGAAAAGCGTTTCGGCTACGAAGAGTGCTGCTATCTTCTTTTGACCGGCAATCTTCCGGATAAAACGCGTCTCGACGAGCTGAGGCAGTACCTCGGCTCACACAGGCAGCTTCCGTACGGATTCACCGAGGACATGATTATGAAGGCGCCCAGCCGCAACCTTATGAACAAGATCGCGCGAAGCGTCATGGCCTCTTACTCCTACGACGACAACCCGGACGACACCTCGCTCCGGAACGTCTACCGCCAGAGCCTCAACCTTATAGCTCAGCTTCCTACGATGGCGGCCTACGCTTACCAGGCCAAGGCCTACTATTACGATAACAGGAGCCTCTATATACACAGTCCGCAACCGGAGCTCTCGACAGCCGAGAACATTCTTTATATGCTAAGACCCGACAGCAAGTACCGTGAGAGCGAGGCGGAAATACTCGACCTGGCGCTGATGCTTCACGCGGAGCACGGCGGCGGTAACAACTCGTCGTTTACGATGCGTGTCGTCAGTTCCACGGGCACCGATACTTACGCTGCGGTCGCGGCTGCCATTAACTCGTTAAAAGGTCCGAAGCATGGCGGCGCGAACCACAGAACCGTGTCGATGGTCGAGGAGATGAAACAGAACATTTCCGACATCAACGACAAGGATCAGGTCTACAAGTATCTGCTGAAGATTCTTCGCGGCGAGGCGTTCGACGGCACAGGGCTCGTTTACGGAATGGGTCACGCCGTTTACACGCTCTCCGACCCGAGAGCCGTTCTTCTAAAGCAGAAAGCCGAGGAGATGGCGGCCGAAACGGGAAGGGAGAGAGAATTCAGGCTTCTCAGTCTTATCGAGGAGCTGACGCCTTCCGCGTATCTGGAGGTCAGGGGCAAGGACAACGTAAAGTGCGCGAACGTCGACCTCTATTCGGGTTTCGTGTACTCGATGCTCGGCATTCCCGCCGACCTCTATACGCCTATGTTCGCGATCGCGAGGCTTCCCGGCTGGTGCGCGCACAGGATCGAGGAGCTTAACGTCGACCCGAAGATCATCAGACCGGCGTACAAGAACGTTTGCAAGCCGAGACCCTACAAGGATATAGATTCAAGATGATTTTAGATGCCGGGCGAAGCTGCGCATGACAGCCGGCGCGGCGGAAACGGGACGGGAACTTTGGAAAAAGTCAAAAAATTCAGCGTACTTAAGAGATAGCTTACGCGGCCCGTTACCGCGGGTCTTTACAAAGCCCTCACGTATATGTCTTCGCTGCCCGGCCTCGCGCTTAAAAAGAACAAATGGTTTACCGCCAACATTAACAGGTAAGGATGGTTCAAGATGGATCGTTTCAAGGAAGTTTTCGACATAGCCTCAAAGCACTCGCAAACCGGGCTGCTCGCTTTCTGGGAATCTCTCGACGATGCGGAAAGAGAGCGTCTCGCGAATGATATTCTAAACGTTGACTTCGCAAAAATGGAAGCGCTTTACGCGCACGCGGAAAAGCCTGTTTTTGACGAGAGCGCGACCGGAGACGTAAAGCCCATTGAAGTTATAAAAGCGCCGCAAAAGGGCGGCGAAGATTATGACACGTTCGAAAAAGCCGGTCTTGGCGTCATTAAAAACGGCGGCGCCGTCGCGATAACGCTCGCGGGCGGCCAGGGCTCGAGGCTCGGCCACGACGGTCCGAAGGGTACGTACAACGTCGGCTTCGCGAACGGAAAAACGATTTTCGAGATACAGCTGGACGGCCTTTTCAAACTTTATGAAAAAACCGGTACTTTCGTTCACTGGTATATCATGACAAGCGACACGAACCACGACGAAACCGTCTCGTTTTTCCGCGAACACGGCTATTTCGGCTATCCTGAGGAGAAAATATCGTTTTTCAGGCAGAACATGATACCTGTCGTTTCAAGGTCCGGCTCGATGCTGCTCCGTTCCAAATCGGAGATTTTTACAGCTCCCGACGGAAACGGCGGCATTCTGTCCGCTTTAAAATCGAACGGAATTCTTGAGGAAGGCGACGGCGCCGCTGCTAAATACGTTTTTGTCAACAACGTCGACAACATACTCAATTTCATGTGCGACCCGCTTTTCATCGGCGCTATCGAGACGACCGGCAAGGACTGCCTTACGAAAACGTTCATGAAGCGCAGCGCTGACGAAAAAGCAGGCGTTTACTGCTTAAAGGACGGAAAGGCGAAGGTCGTCGAGTATACCGAGGTCCCCGCGGATATGGCGAACGCGCTCAACCCGGACGGCTCGTTCATGTACGGCGACGCCAACGCGGGAGTTTACGTTTTCAGAGCGGATTCGCTCAAAAAAGCGCTTGACTCCGACATCCCGTTCCATACTTACGTAAAAAAAGTCAAGTTTATCGACAACGCCGGCATCGAACAGGAGACCGAAGCCTACAAGTTTGAGATGTTCCTTTTCGACGTTTTCGGCATGATCGGCGACGTTGCCGCCTACAGAGTCGACCGCGACAGGGAGTTCGCGCCGGTCAAAAACAAAGCCGGCAACGACAGCCCCGCCTCAGCGAGGGAGCTCTACAGAAGAGTTCACAAAATCCCGATGAACAGGATCGTCGAGATGGACGGCGACGAAATGACACGCGTCGTGTGGCAAAAAATAAAAGAGAAGATACTCGAGCCGTACGTCGCACTTAACACCGAGTACTACGACCTCGGGATCATGAACCGCGACGCAACTGACGACAAGGTTACCGTCGAAGCCGCGAACGCGATAAAAAGACTCGGGATCGGCGTGAAATGCGCAACAATTACTCCGAACGCCGCGCGCGTCGAAGAGTACGGTCTCAAAAAAATGTGGCGCAGTCCCAATGCGACTCTGAGGGGAATTCTCGACGGCACCGTTTTCAGAAAGCCTATTACCGTCGACGTAATCAAGCCGCTCGTCAGGTCTTGGAAAAAGCCTATTGTTATCGCCAGACACGCCTACGGCGACGTGTACGCGGCCGCCGAGACTGTCGTTGAGAAAGGCTCGAAGGCGTCTCTTACCGTCGAAAAGCCTGACGGGTCTGTCGAGACGATTAAGGTTCACGAATTCGCGAATTCGGACGGCATCCTGTCGGGATACTTCAACGAGACAGGTTCGATAAGAAGCTTCGCGGTGTCGTGCTTCGAGTACGCGCTCGACTCCGGCATCGACCTCTGGTTCTCATGTAAGGATACCGTCTCGAAAACGTACGAGGCATCGTTCAGGAAAATTTTCGACACGGTTTACGAAGAAAACTACCGCGAAAAGTTCGAAAAAGCCGGAATTACGTATTTTTACACGCTTGTCGACGACGCAATCTCGAGAGTTATGAAATCGGAGGGCGGCTTCTGCTGGGCGTGCAGAAACTACGATGGCGACGTGTTTTCCGACATGCTCGCGTCGGGTTTCGGAAGTCTTTCCATGATGACGTCGGTTCTCGTGTCGCCTGACGGCTGCTGCGAATTCGAAGCGGCGCACGGCACGGTTCCGAGACATTACAAGAAATACCTCGCCGGCGAATCCACTTCTACGAACCCGATCGCGACGCTTTTCGCATGGACAGGCGCACTCAAAAAGCGCGGAACACTTGACGGAAACGGCGACCTGGTCGAATTCGCGCTAAGGGTGGAGCACGCGGCGCTCTCGGCCGTTTCTGAGGGTATTATGACCTGCGACCTCGCGTCGATTGCCGACTGCGACAATATCGTTAAGGTCGACCTGGACGGCTTCCTTGACGCCGTAAAAGAAAGAATTTTCAAACTGCCGTTTGACGAAGTCGGCGGCGACAACAAATGAATTAAGGAGATACAACGTATGGATGTTTTCGAATGCCTTCGCAGGGAGGACGCTGAGATCTATCAGGCAATTAAGGACGAATGCGCACGTCAGCGCGACAAGATCGAGCTGATCGCTTCGGAAAATTTCGTCAGTCCGGCGGTGCTCGCCGCCGCGGGGAGCGTCCTTACCAATAAATACGCAGAAGGATATCCGGGAAAGAGATATTACGGCGGCTGCGAAGTTGTCGACATATGCGAGAATCTCGCAATCAAGCGCGCCTGTGAGCTTTTCGGCTGCAAATTCGCAAACGTTCAGCCCCACAGCGGCTCCTCCGCGAATATTACCGTCTACTTTTCGCTGCTCGAACCGGGCGACACCGTCATGGGAATGAATCTCGCCCAGGGCGGCCACCTGACTCACGGAAGCCCCGTCAATCTTTCGGGAAAGTGGTTCAATTTCGTTCCTTACGGCTGCGATCCCGAAACTAATCTTATTGACTACGACGGACTCGAAAAGACCGCTAAGGAAGTCAGACCCAAGCTCATTGTCGCGGGTGCGAGCGCGTACCCGAGAATCATCGATTTCAAACGTTTCCGGGAGATCTGCGACAGCGTCGGTGCCTATTTCATGGTCGACATCGCCCACATCGCCGGTCTTGTAGCGGCAGGACTTCATCCCTCGCCGGTCGGCATCGCGGACGTCGTTACGACAACAACGCACAAAACACTCCGCGGCCCGAGGGGCGGAATGATCCTGACCGACGACGAAGAGATCGCCAAAAAGATCAACAAGAGCGTTTTCCCGGGAACGCAGGGCGGACCGCTCATGCACATAATCGCCGCGAAGGCCGTCGCTTTTAAAGAGGCGCTCACTCCCGAGTTTAAAGACTATCAGAAACAGATAGTTCTCAACGCGAAGGCGCTCGCCGCCGCAATGGCCGGGAGAGGCTGCGAACTGATTACAGGCGGAACCGACAACCACATGATGCTTGTCAACGTCAAAAAGAGCTTCAGAATCTCCGGCAAGGACGCCCAGAACCTGCTCGACGACGTCGGTATCACCTGCAACAAAAACGGGATACCGTTCGACCCCGAGAAGCCGACCGTCACAAGCGGCATCAGACTCGGAACGCCCGCGGTTACCACAAGGGGAATGAAGGAACCCGAGATGGCGAAGATCGCCTCGCTCATCTGCGACATGCTCACGGATCCCGGGGCAAACGCCGCAACCGTTCGCGAAGGCGTGAAAGAACTTCTCGCCGGATTCCCGCTTTACGACAATCTTTACGTTTAATTTTTTAAGGAGTTGAGAAAATGCCCGCGACCGAACCGCTTGCATACAGAATGTGCCCGAGATCGATCGAGGAGTTTTACGGTCAGGAACATATATTGGGGAAGGGCAAGCTTCTTTACAGAATGATAAAGGCGGACAGGCTTTCGTCTATCATTTTTTTCGGCCCTCCCGGCACGGGAAAGACGTCTCTCGCGAGGATAATCGCGAAAACGACCGAGTGCGGCTTCGAGATGCTGAACGCAGTCTCTTCGGGAGTTTCCGACATCAAAAAGATTGCGGCCGACGCCGAGAACAGGATGCTCTACCCGGGTGGCAGAGTTGTCCTTTTTATAGATGAAATTCACCGTTTTAACAAGGCCCAGCAGGACGCGCTTCTGCCGTCTGTCGAAAACGGATCGATCATACTGATCGGCGCCACAACGGAGAATCCCTTTTTCGAGGTCAACAAGGCTATCATCTCGCGCTCGACCGTTTTCCAGCTGTACCCGCTCAGCGTTAACAACATTAAAGATATTGTGAATCACGCGCTCAAAGACCCGGAGCGCGGCTACGGAAAGCTCGATATTAAGATCAACGACGACGCGCTCGATTTTCTGGCCGTCACTTCTTCGGGCGACGCAAGGATCGCGCTCAACGCTCTTGAGCTGGCGGTTGCAGGCGGTGAGCGGGATTTGATGGCCCCTATTGTAATCACGCTCGATGAGATATCAGAGTGCCTTCAGAAGAAGGTCGTTCAGTACGACAAGACCGGCGAGGGCCACTACGACAATATAAGCGCGATGATTAAATCCATGCGCGGAAGCGATCCCGACGCCGCGGTTTTCTACCTTGCGAGGGCTCTTTACGCCGGCGAGGACATCAATTTTCTCGCCAGACGCATTACGATCTGCGCCAGCGAGGACGTCGGAACCGCAAATCCGAACGCGATACTTGTAGCGCAGGCCGTCCAGGAGGCTGTGAGGATGATCGGTATGCCCGAGGCGCGGATTCTGCTTGCCCAGGCGTGCGTGACCGTCGCAACCAGCCCCAAGTCAAACGCATCGTATCTCGCGATCGACAAGGCGCTTTCAGACGTTTCAAACAAGGACACGGGCGAGGTACCTTTTTACCTCAGGAACGCGGCGGCCGAAGGCATGGAGGCGCTTGGCTACCACGTCGGTTACAAGTACGCCCACGACTACGAGGGTCACGTCGCGGACCTTGAGTTCCTTCCCGAAAAGATGCGCGGAACGAAATATTACGAGCCGTGCGGCAACGGCTATGAGAAAAATATAATCGACTATCTGAAATTTGTGGCCGAGATGAAGGAAAAGAACCGCGGGAAGTGATTCCGCGAGTTTTCCGCTTTGCTTCAAAAAACGTTTATTTCCGTTTTTTCCGGCTTTAAGAGCGGCGAAAACGAGGGTATAATTTAAGCGGACGGTTGATGGTCTTTTTAGACCGGCCTTTGCCGCTTTTACGAAAATTACAATAGTGTCCGGACTTTTTGATCCGGGCGGAATAATATTTGAGGTGGTTAAAATGCAAAACGTGTATGACGTGCTTGTCGAGAGAGGTTTTATCGAACAGGCTACGGACGAAGAAGAGATCAGAAAACTTTTAGAGAGTAAAAGCGTCACTTTTTACATCGGTTTTGACGCGACTGCGGACAGCCTTACCGCGGGTCATTTTCTGACGATCATGGCGATGAAGCACATGCAGAACGCGGGCCACAGGCCTATCGCGCTTCTCGGCGGCGGCACCACGATGGTCGGCGACCCAAGCGGCAAATCCGACATGCGCAAGATCATGACTAAAGAGACGATCGATCACAACGCGGAGTGCTTCTACAAGCAGCTCTCCAAGTTCATCGATTTCGAGAACGGGAACGCGCTCGTCGTCAACAACGCCGACTGGCTTCTCAATCTCAACTATATTGAATTCCTGCGCGAAGTGGGCGCTCATTTTTCGGTCAACCGCATGCTGGCGGCCGAGTGCTACAAGCAGAGAATGGAGCGCGGTCTTACGTTCTTCGAGTTCAACTACATGATCATGCAGTCCTACGACTTCCTGAAGCTCAACGAGATGTACGGCTGCGAGCTTGAAATGGGCGGCAACGACCAGTGGTCCAACATTATCGGCGGCGTCGAGCTTGTGAGAAGGAAACTCGGAAAACCCGCTTACGGTCTCACGTTCAAGCTCCTTACGACAAGCGACGGCATCAAGATGGGCAAGACAATGAAGGGCGCCGTCTGGCTGGATCCCGCCAAGACGAGCCCCTACGAGTTCTATCAGTACTGGAGAAACATCGAGGACGTAAAGGTCGAGGAGTGCCTGGGCCTTCTCACGTTCCTTCCGATGGACGAAGTAAGGAGACTCGGCAGACTTCAGGGCGCCGACATCAATATCGCTAAAGAGACTCTCGCGTTCGAGATCACAAAGATCGTTCACGGCGAGGAAGAAGCAGTGAAGGCGAGAGAGACCGCAAGGTCGTTTTTCGGCGGCGCAGGCGACAACGAGGACATTCCCACCACGACTCTCGACAAGCTGGAAGGCGACTCGCTCAGCCTCGCCGACGCGCTCGTTATCGCGAAGCTTGCCCCCTCGAAATCCGAGGCCAGGAGACTCATCGAATCCGGTTCCGTCACCGTCAACAACGAGAAGGTGACCGACAGAACAGCCGTTATCGCCGCCGATGACCTAAGGGCCGGAGTTCTCCTAAAGAAAGGCAAAAAGTTCTACCACAAGCTCGTGCTTTGATTTGACCGCGTCATGGAACAGACTGTTTTTACGCGCAAGGACGGAACAAAAGCTTACCTGAAGGACGGCGTGTTTACGGTTGAGGGCGATGACTTACTGTTTTCGGCGTATAAGACCTTCGACTGCGGACAGTGCTTCAGGTGGGAGCGTCTTCCCGACGGCTCTTTTGAGGGCGTTGTAAGGGGGAGAGTTCTGTCGCTGCGCGAAAATGAAAACGGCTTTTCCGTTTCGGACGTTTTCGCTTCTTGCGACGTTCATTTCGCAGAGTTCCTCGTGAACTATTTCGACCTTCAGACTGACTACTCCCGGTGCAACAGTATTATTTCGCGAGCGGATGCAGTTGCCGCCAAAGCGGTTGATACAGGTCTCGGGATCAGACTTCTTCGCCAGGAGCTGTTCGAAACCGTTATATCTTTCATTATTTCGGCAAACAATAACATTCCCCGCATTAAAAAATGCATCGCCAGGCTTTGCGCGCTCTGCGGCGAAAAGCTCGGAACACGCTACGGAAAGGATTATTACGCTTTTCCGGAGCCCGAAAGTATTCTCGCTTTTTCTCCTGATGAGATACAGGAACTGGCGGGCGTAGGCTACAGAGCGCCGTTTATAAGGCAGACCGCTTCGCTATTCGCGGAAGGGACGTACTCTTTAAAGAAGCTGCTTGATTGCGGTTCACCGGAGAGTCTGAAAAAGGCGGTGCTGGCGCTTCCGGGCGTCGGCGAAAAGGTCGCGGGCTGCGTTACGCTTTTCGCGTGTCTTGACAGAGGCGCGTTTCCTGTTGACGTTTGGGTCGAGAGAATGTGCCGCGAGCTCTACGGGCTCGACGGACTGACGCGTCCCGCTCTCGAAAAGGAGATGAAAAGCCGCTTCGGCGAAAACTCCGGACTCGCGCAGCAGTATCTGTTTTACTATATCAGAGCCATCCATTGAATTCACCTAATTTTAGCGGAAAGGAGTGAAAGGGAAATTGGCAGACAAACCGGGCCGCCTGTCGCAGGAAGAAGTTCTTTCGCGCGTGAATATAGTGTCGCTTGTGTCCGATTACGTGCCGCTTAAAAAACAGGGCGCGAACTACGTCGGTCTTTGTCCTTTTCACCCTGACAGAAATCCGTCGCTTTTCGTAAGCGATTCTAAGGGTATTTTCAAGTGCTTTTCATGCGGCGTCGGCGGCAACGCGATCCGCTTCATCGAACTCGCCGAAAAGCTTTCTTACGCGGACGCTCTCTACAACCTCGCCGACAGGGTCGGAATCAAATACACACGCGGCTATGAGCGCGACGAGCAGACAACCAAGCTTAAAAACGACATCCGCTCTCTAAATAAAGAGACAGCAAAGTTCTACTTTGAACAGTTGAAAAACAGCCCGAAGGCTCAGAACTACCTTAAGGCACGACAGATTTCGCCGGAAACGGCGATGAAATTCGGGCTCGGATACTCGCCAGACTCCTGGGACGCACTCTACAGACATTTTAAAGATACAGGAGTCGGGGACGACCTTCTTATCAAAGCCGGACTCGTTTCGACTACCGATAAAGGCAGTCTGATCGACAGGTTCAGAGACCGTCTGATGTTCCCGATTTTCGACGATCTGGGCAACGTTATCGCGTTCGGCGGGCGCATAATGGACCCCGACGCCAAAACAGCGAAGTACATCAACTCTCAGGATACTCCGGTATACAACAAGGGTCAGCATCTTTACGGCCTGAATATAGCAAAAAAATCACTCTCCGACAAGGCAATGATCGTAGAGGGGTACATGGACTGCATCGCTCTCCACCAGAAGGGGATCGACTTCGCCGTGGCATCGCTCGGAACGGCTCTCACCGAAAAACAGGGCCGACTTTTAAAAAGATATTTCGAAAACAGAGAGATCATTGTCGCGTTTGACAATGACAGCGCCGGCGCGCAGGCGACCGTAAGAGGAATGGAAATCCTGAAAAACATCGGTCTGTCGGTTAAGGTTTTCCGGCTTACCGGTGCCAAGGATGCCGACGAATACCTTAAAACTCATACTAAGGACGACTTCCTCGAGCAGCTTTCGCACTCGTACAGCCTTTTCGAATACAAGTGCATTCTTTCGTCAGAGTCTAACCCTCCCGACACTAACGAGAGTAAAATCGGATTTATCAACGCCGTGAAGGGACTTTTCGCGCAGCTTCCGGAAACAGACAGGCTCGTCTACAAAAAATGGATCACAGAGAAGTTTGGAAAGCTGTACGGCTTCGGCGAGGACGTTCTCGAAAGTCTGCCCGGAGGCGTGAAGCAGCAGTCTGCACATGATGAATTCTCAAACGGAATACTCCAGAGAAGGATATACGTCTCCGATGATGAAAAGGGTGAAGACGGCTTCACGGAGGCCGACGGCAGAAAGGATTTTCTCGAAAAAACTCTCCTGATCTGCTTCGCCGAGAATCCGCGTATTTACAACGCTCTCAAAAACAAGAACATCAGAGATCTTTTCTCTTTCGAGGAGAACAAATTGATTTTCGACACCGTATCGGAGGGCTGCAGGTCCGGAGAGATTAAGGGTTTCGCGTCGCTTCCGTCTTTTGGTGCGGGAGCTGACAACAGGCTGGCCGGCGTCGTGATGAAGTACAACATCAATCCCGCAAACGCGAAGTCCGCAATAGGCGAGATGCTCCGCAAACTGGACGAGGCGTCGTCAGAGGAAAAACTCGCCTCTATTCAAAAGGAACTTGCCGACCCCTTGATTTCCAAGGAGCGTAAACTCGAACTCCTTAAAAAGTTCTCCGAACTTAAAAAGAAGAATCTGAAATAAACTGTTTTGCGGTTTTTCCGCTTTAGGTTTGACAAAATGAAAACAACTGCTGTAAGGCTTTACGGCGCGAACGACATTCGTGTCGAATCATTCGAACTTCCCGAACCGGGTCCGGATGAGGTACTTATTAAAGTGGGTTCCGACTCTCTCTGCGCGTCTACTTACAAGGCGGTCAAACAGGGTACCGCTCACAAACGCGTTCCTCCCGACGTCGCCGAAAATCCGGTTATTATAGGCCACGAGATGGCGGCCGAGATAATTAAAGTCGGATTGAAGCTTACGGACGAGTGGAAAACAGGTGACAGAATAGTAATTCAGCCCGCTTTGAAGCTCGAGTCAGGCTATGACCCGGGCTATTCCTACCGCTATATCGGCGGAAGCGCGACTTACTGCGTAGTCCCTTCAATCGTTTTAGAGCGCGGTTGTATGATCAAGTATCGTGGCGAAAACTTCTTCGGCGGCTCTCTGGTGGAATCTCTCGGGTGCCTTATAAGAGGCTTTAAGGGCTTCTATCACACAGATTACACAACTTACATCAGGACTGACGGCGCGAAAAAGGGCGGAAAACTCGCAATCTTGGCGGGAGCGGGACCGATGGGCCTCGGAGCTGTCGAACTCGCAAAAGGTTACGCAGGCTGCGCTCAGGTTGTCGTTACAGATATAAACAGCGAGAGACTCGAATGGGCTGCCGCTCACTGCACGGTAAAAGCCGCAGCTGAAGCAGGCGTAGAACTCACGTATGTAGACACCTACGGAATGGAGGCCCCGGTTGCGACACTTCGCGAGCTTTCTGACGGCGGCTTTGACGACGTTTTCGTGATGGCGCCCGTTCCGGAGCTTTTCACTATGGCTGAGCAGATCTGCCGCGAGGACGGCTGCGTCAATTTTTTTGCAGGTCCCGCGATTCACGACCTGCAGGGCTCGCTCAATCTCTACCGCATTCACTACGACGGCATTCACGTTGTCGGTACAGCGGGAAGCATTCCGCAGGACACAACCGACGTTCTGAACCTGATTGACAGTCACAAAATCAACCCGGGCTCGCTCGTTTCCCACATTCTCGGGCTAAAAGCGGTCCCTGAGGGAATTTACGGCATGGCAAAAGCAAACGGTGCGAAAAAGGTCTGCTATCCTTCGATAGACATTCCGATGGTCGCGATAAGCGATTTTGCCGAACTCGGAAAAACCGATCCGCTTTTCAAAAAGCTTGCTGAGATATGCGAGTCTCACGGCGGTCAGTGGTGCACCGAAGCCGAGGAATACCTGCTCGCGAACGGACCGGAACTTCAGGAGGACTGATGCTTTGAGAATCGTAACGTTTACGCTTAATCCCGCATACGACGTTCACTGCGCATGCGGGACGTTTTATATCGAGAAAGAGAACCGCGCGGACGTCACCTCGCGCGAGGCCGGCGGTAAAGGCGTCAACATTTCCAGAGCGCTTCTTTCGGGTGGATTAAAATCAGACTCGCTCGTGCTTCTCGGCAGTGATAACGCCGATGAGTTCATTGCTCAGCTTAAAACAGACGGACTTAATTGTCTGCCGATAACGGTACCGGGAAGGATACGCGAGAACATTACGGTCCATCCTTCGAACGGCCGTGAGACGAGACTCAGCTTTAACGGCTTCACTGTCGGCGGGAATTGCGACGTCGCGGCCGAGGTCGAAAAGACGGTCGGGGAGCTTGAACCGGGTGACATTGTGACTATGACAGGCAGCCTCTCGAAAGGCATTCCGCTCGCATCGGTTAAGAATCTTCTCAAAAAATACAAGGATAGCGGTGTCCGCGTCGTCATCGATTCGGGCGCGTTTTCACAGGACGATCTTATAGAATGCCGCCCGTGGCTCGTTAAACCTAACGAGGAGGAGATTTCTAAGTACATTGGCTCTGAAAGCCTCAGTTTAGAAGATATCGTAAACTGGGCCCGCGAAATGAACGCCAAGGGAATAGAGAACGTAATGGTGAGTCTCGGAAAACGCGGGGCCCTGCTTGTTTCCAAAGAAGGCGTTTTTATCGCGACGCCGCCCGGAATCCGGGCCGTTTCAACTATCGGCGCCGGCGACAGCTCGATCGCGGGGTTTATAAAAGGAACTGTTCTCGGAGAAAACGCCGCCGGATGCCTGAAACTTGCGACGGCGTTCGGAACAGCTTCCTGCCTGACTCCGGGAACGCAGCCTCCAAGGTATGAGGATATTCAAGACGTTTACAACCGTGTCAGACTTGAAGAGATTCTTTAAACCGGATAACCGCTTTACATCGTACATTCGGCTAAGGTCAGGAAGCCTCGATTTGTTTAAGGCTGCCGGCTTTTTTATTCCTTCGCGTTAGTTGAAATAATATAAAAATATTTCCCGTATGTTTTACGTTTTTCGAAAATAATGGTATTATACAGTCGAAGGAAGTTTAGATCCGCCATAGACGGTTTCAAAATTTCCTTAAGCATTTTTGCGGCTTATACGGAGGTTATGCGAAATGTCTACTAAAAAACAAAAAGAGATTAAGACCGGAGCCACGGAGACTCAGAAGGAGATTTTAGCCGTTGAAGAACCGGCCGTTATTCCGGCCGCTCAGCCGGCTGAAGCTGAAGCTGACGAGTCTTTAGACGAGCTTTCAATAGACTCGAAGAAAAGAGGCAGGAAACCGGGCAAAAAGTCGAAAAAAGCCGAAGGTCCAGACGGCGCGTCAGGAAAGCGCTCCAAGAAAAAATCTGCCGGCGGCGATGACGAATTCGCCGATTTCGACTCTTTTCCGTTCAGTTATCGCGATCCTGCTCTCGCGGATCAGGAGATACTCGAGGAAGAGGAGAACTCCGACGACATGGACGTTCCCGAGAGCGAGCCTGACGAATCGGATCTTATCGACTGTGAGAAGGACTACGACGGCAACAGCCTCCTCAATATCGACGAGGATCTTGATTCAGTCGACGACGACGATCCGGACGTTGAGGATCCCGACATAACGTCGATCCTTCAAGGCGTAGACCAGGACGACGTCGCGGGCGACAAGTATTCCGAGGACGACGATTTTGAGAATCAGTTGATCAGAAAGCTCATTGACTCGGCGCGCGAGACAGGCATCATTTACGCCGACGAGGTCACGGATCAGACGGGCGACTACAAGTTTTCCGACGCGTTTTTCGACAAGCTCTACGAGCAGGCAGAGAAGAACAACATAACGATCGGCGGCGACCTTAACGACGTCAAATCAGACGGCAAGCAGTACAGCGATACGGTCGGGTCAGCGGAGGGAATCAACGTTGAAGACGACGTCAGAATGTACCTGCATGACATCGGAAAGGTTCCGCTCCTGAGTTTCGACGACGAGGTAGAGCTCGCGAAGAAGATCGAGTACGGCGACATCGAGGCGCGCGACAAGCTTATCGAGTCCAACTTAAGGCTTGTCGTCAGCATCGCCAAGAAATACGTAAGGCGCGGACTTCTTTTCGAGGATCTTGTTTCCGAGGGCAACCTTGGACTTATGAGAGCCGTCGAGAAGTTCGACTACAGAAAAGGTTACAAGTTCAGTACGTACGCGACATGGTGGATCAAGCAGGGCATTCAGAGAGCGATCGCCGACCAGGGCAGAACCATCAGAATTCCGGTGCACATGCACGAAAAGATCAACAAAATGGTCAAAGCCCAGAGGCAGCTTTCGCAGGAACTCGGCTGCGAGCCTACACCCGAGCAGATCGCGAAGGAGATCAACGAGACTCCCGGACAGGTACGCGACATGCTTAGGATCGCGCTCGAGCCCATTTCGCTCGAAACGCCTATCGGCGACGAGGACGAGAGCAACATCGGCGACTTCATTCAGGACGACGACTCGAATTCTCCCTCGGAATTCGCGAGAAGAGACTACGCGCACAAAGCTATCGACGCCGCGCTCAGCACGCTCAACGAACGCGAGTGCCAGGTGCTTGAGATGAGGTTCGGCCTCCGCGACAACAAGCCGAAAACGCTCGAGGACGTCGGCAAGCATTTCAATGTAACGCGTGAGCGTATCAGACAGATCGAGTTCAAGGCGCTGAGAAAGCTCAGACACCCGAGCAGAAGCAAGCTTCTCAAGGATCTGTAAAAAGCCGTTTTCAATTCTTTTACAAATGATTAGCGCAAAAACGGAGGTTTTTTGATGAAAACCGTTAGTTTGAACAAGAAAATATGCCTTCTGCTTGCGGTTGTTATCGCGCTCGGATGTATGATATTCCCTGTGCCCGAAGCTGCCGCGTTTAACAAGAATACCGCTATCGCAATCTCTAACGACCTCAGTACCGAAACGATGAAGGCGAAGGCCTACGCGTCACTGTATTACGATTCAGGCGAGATATCGTTCATGAGCGAGACGGCGCACGACAGGTTTTCGGTCGGAAATCTGATTAAGCTGATGACTCTCTATCTCACGTTCGAGGCTGTCGCAAACGGAAAGACAGGACTTAAGAGCGGCGTAAAGGTATCGAAGGCAGCCCAGCAGATCTCCGTCAACAGGGAGAGAGTATTTCTCGACAGCGGAAAGGGCGAAGTAATCACGGTCGAAGAGGCCGTTATAGCGGTCATTGCGGGAAGTGCCAACGACGCGGCCTATGCGCTTGCCGAGCACATTTCCGAGTCAGACGAAGAGACGTTTGTCGCTATGATGAACGCGAAAGCTTCAGAACTTGGACTCAAAGACACCCATTACTGCGATTCGACCGGAATCAAGATCATTGACGACGGTCAGTACACGTCAGCGGCCGATCTTTGCGTGCTTTCCTACAGACTTGTGAAGGACTTTCCTGTCATTCTCAATTATTCGAGGATCACGTCGGGAATGTTCGTCCATACCTCTACAGGCCAGCCGGACACGCAGATGCAGAACTCGAATGCGCTTGTATATTCGGGAATGCTCGAAGGCGCCGACGGTCTTCTTGTAGGCTACTCGAACGCCGACAAATACGCGCAGGCAGCATCGGCTACAATAGGCGGCGAGCGCGTCTTCGCTGTCGTTATAGGCGAGGAGACACCCGAGAGAAGGGCGGGAGAACTGAAATTCCTTCTTGAGTACACGTCAAGGTGCTTTGAGACGAAGGAACTCGACAAGGCCGGAACTTACGTCAGAATGATCTCGGTCAAGGACGGCAAGAGCA
>CADAZX010000023.1 GCA_902792515.1 uncultured Ruminococcus sp. | reverse complement strand
TGAGTTCTCCGGTGGGAGAAGGATCTTCCGCAGGCTGAGTCGTCTCGGTTCCGGTTTCTGTTGCGGGCGCGCTGACAAGAGTTACTTCAATCGCTTTGATTCTGAAGTGGCCCTTGCCTGTTGCTCTTGTGATCGTAACGGAATCGGCTGAACCTGTCCAGGTGGATTCGTCGAGGGTCCCGACACTGGCGCTGAGTGTTCCGTTCTCCTGGGTGAACGTGAATTTGATCTGAGTAATCGCGACTGAAGACGAAACGGTCATGCTGTTGCCGCCGTAAAATCTTATGCCCGTTCCTGTGTCGTAATACTTGGGATCGTTTGAGCCTTCGCCTTTGGCAAAGGTTACCGTAACGCCGCCGATTGTGAGCGTGTCAACGACCTGCTCGTTTGAGTAGTTTTGCGCCGAAAAGTCAATGTTGACTACAGCGGCATCAGCGGACGAACGTACCGCGTTCCCGAAGACCACTGCCGTGAAAATCATGCAGAACGCGAGTATAAGTGATAATTCTTTCTTAAACATCCGGAAAGCACCTCCATTAATTTGCTTTCAAAAAGCGCGGTACGCCGGCGCCCCGTTTGCGGGGCTTTTGTAGCCCTTTTTCAAGGCGCCGGCTAAGTTAAATCAGTTGACTGACAGTAGCTCGCAGCCCGCGTCGAACTCGTACGTGCTTGTATTGTTCTTGACGTAGTTCTTGAGCTGGCCCTTTACTGTGATGACGTCGTCGACTTTAAGATTTTCGGCGCCGGTTCCTTTGAGTCTGTAGCACATAACAGGCTTGTCGGTCATGTCGCCGACTACGATAGTAACTGTGATGTTCTTATGCTCGTCACTCCAGGCCGTGTCGATCTTTGTGATCTTGCCGGTGAGTGTGAACGTGCCGTTGAGGAACTCGCCGTCGCCAAGCGCGTAGAGCGCGTTGACGATCTCTTCGGGAGTCTTGTATTTGTCTTCGTCGGTCTCGACGGCAGGCGCAACGTAGTCTATGCTGTCAAGGCTGCAGGCCGCGTCGAATTCGCGAGTTCCTTTGTAGTTCTTGAACTTTCCGGTAACGGTGATCTTGTCGCCAACCTTGAGGTCCTTCGCGCCGTCGCCCGCGAGCCTGAAGCACTGGACAGGCTTGCTCTCGTAGCCGTCTACAACAATTGTTACGGTAATGTTTTTGAATCCATCGTTCCAAGGTGTGTCGACCTTGGTGATCGTTCCGGAGAGAGTGTAAGTTTCGGTCGTAGTTTTTCCGTCTTCGAGGCCGTAGAGAACGTCGAGGATCGCGCCAACGTCGGTTGCGGGAGGTTCGGTGGCCGGAGGCTGTTCGGTTTCGGTCGGCTGGGAGCCGCTGTTTACCTTGTCAAGCGTGCAGCCCTTGTCGAACTCGTAGGTGTTGTTTTTGCCGTCGTTGAAATGCTTGAGCGTTCCTGTTACGGTGATGTTGTCGCCGACCTTGAGGTCCTTTGCGCCGTCGCCGGTGAGTCTGAAGCACTGAACGGGCTTGTCGCTGTGGCCGTCAACTGCAATTGTAACGGTGATGTTGTTGTAGCTGTCGCTCCACGCGGTGTCGATCTTGGTGATATTGCCGGTGAGCGTGTATTTTCCTTCAAGCGCCTCGTTGTCGCCGAGAGCGTAGAGAGCGTTGAGAACCGCCGCCGCGTCGTTAGGATCCACAGACGGATTTTCGGGCGTGGGAGTCGGATCTTCAGTCTGTTCGCCGCTGCCGCCGCTTTCCTTTTTGAGAAGCTTGCAGCCCGCGTCGTACTCGAACTTGCCGTTGTAGTTCTTGAAGTTGCCTTCAACCGTGATCGTGTCGCCTTCCTTGATCGTGTCGCAGCCGTCGCCCGCGAGTCTGTAGCAGAGAACCGGCTTGTCTTCGATGTTGTCGACAACGATGATTACGGAAACGTTCTTGTACTGGTCGCTGTAGGGAGTGTCGATCTTCGTAACGACGCCTGTGAGCGTGAACGGTCCCTCGATGAGCTGACCCTGCTCGAGCGAGTAAAGAAGGTCAACGAGAGCGGCCTGGCCCGCGCTTTCGGGAATGACGTGAACCGGGATATCCTTTTCCTGAGTCTCGGAACCGCATGTCGCTTTCACCTTAAGGTTGATAACGTCAGCTTTGTCGCCCGCAGTGATCACGAGCTTGCCGTTTTCGATCTTGGCGGAGTCGCCGGAAACGAGAGTCCACTCGTATGCCACGTCGGTGTAGTTCGCGCCGGTGGCGGGAAGAGCGATCTCTTTTGATTCTTTAACGGGAGACTCTAGCTTGAGGGCAGCGAATTCGCTTGCGATCTTGTCGGCGGGAGCGACTTCGGTAGAGACAACCGTAATGCCGCCCGGCATCGGATAGATCTGAGGTCCGTTGTACCACGCGATCGGGCCCTTGACGTCGACAACGTAGCCGACTGCTAACTTCTCGTACTCTGCCTTGAGTTCGTCGACCGTGAGCGTGTTGGAGGTCGAGAGGTAGAGCTTGAACTCGGTGTCGTTCTTGGTGAGAGTGACGTAAACCGATCCGCTGCCCTTCTCGTAGAAGTTGTCAGCGTTGTTGGAGTTCCAGTCGATGCTCTTGACGGTCGCGCCGGTGATCTTGCCGATGAGGCCCTGTCGCGGGTCGAGGTTGTCGCCGATGGCCTTGCCGTTAAACAGGTCGTCCATTGAGAACTCTTTAACTTCACCCTTCTGGTAGCTGCCGTCGGCGGCCATTATCGCCGTGTACGTGCAGCCCGAGCCCATCTCTCTGAAGCCGTTGTAGATCGAGGTCGTGCCGTTGACGATGATAACGTTGCCGACAGCGAGGTCCTGATCGCACTTGTCCTTAGACTCGCACTTTAATCTGTACGCGTAGTAGCCGTGTTCTCCGTCGGCATCCTGCAGGAATACGCAGACGTTCTTGTTAGCATCGTTGTACGGGCAGACCGCCACGACCGTGCCGCGGATGTTCATGACGACGTCCTTCGTGTTTTCGGCCCAGAACGCCCAGTCGGCAATCTTGAACTCGTTGATCACGTAGTTGAAAGCGATTTCCTTGGAGAATTCGCCGCCTTTTACGTTGCCCTTGACGGTGAACGGAGTCTGCTTGTCGGCGTAAGGATCAACGATGATCTGAACTTTTTCGGCGTCCTTGTCGTTGAGAGTTACGAGACCGTCACCGCCTTCGACAGTCCAGTCGATGTCGAGGTCAAGGCCTTCGAAGTCAAAAACCTTCTTGGGGAGCGTGAAGCTGCCCGCGACGGAATTGTCCTCTCCCGGCTTGTTGTAGTCGTATATCATCTGCGCCGCGTCGTCAACAAGCTGCTGGCTGAACTTTGCGGGTTCGTCACCCGGCTGTTCGGGCTTTTTGCATGCCGTGAAGACTAAAACGAGGGCCAGCGCGATGATGACAAAAGAAATTACTTTTTTCATTAAACTGCTCCTTCTCAAAGTGAAATGAAATATAGTTAAGAGATTTAAAATCTGTTTTTTACACGAACTGAACGTCGGAGAGCGCGAAAAGCGTGATTTGCGGGTTGCCGTTGTAGAAAACGAACACGCCGTCGACGTTGACAGTCTTCCCGGAGAAATACTCTTCGGTGACGATCTCGCCGTCTTTCGTAAGCTGAACCGTTCTAACAGTGACGGTCTTGTTGTCGGGAGTTCTGCACGTGAGCGTCATCGCGCCGTTGCTGTCGGTGGTGCTGTGCGTCGTGTAGATGTCGACGATCTTGAGATTTTCGAGCCTGACGAAGGTGTTTTCGAGCGTCGGGTTGTTCGTAAGGTCGTCGGCCGTGATAAGCGTCGGCTTTATTTCAACGTCCTTTTCGAGGATCTTCGTGTCGTCCGCCGTCGGGTTTATAAGCGAGAACGTGAGGCCGGAAACCTGGAAACCGAAGTTCTCGTTGTCGTCGGCCGTTCCCGTGACGGAAAGCCTGTAGCCCGGTACAAGGAACTTCGGGGCGAGAGGCGCGTAGCCGCCATAGACGTAAACTCCGTAGCTCTGCTGCGTGTCCTCGTCGTACTGCTCGACGTAGATGCCGCCCCCGCTCTCCTTCGTTACGACGCCCTCAAAGCGGACTTTGTAAGCGTTGTATGTGTCCTTGTTGCTGACAAGCGATTTGATCGAAAGCTCGACAGTCTCGCCGTAGTAGAAAAGCGGATCGCGCTTGCCGGAGTACATGTTGATCCTGTTCGATCTCGCGCTCTGAAGAGCTTCGGAAGCCACGGAACCGTAGCGTGTCGAAGAAGTACTCTTTCCCATTGCGAGGCCGTCGGCGAGAATCTCGATGTTGAGATTTCTGAACACGTTCGAACCCTTTTCGCGGTACCAGACCCAGCAGAGGTAGCGGCCGTTGCCGTCCAAGCCCACGACGCCTTCCGTGTCGCTCTCGAGAATGATCTCTTCTGCGTTGCGGAGTTTTGTTTTTGTGTAGATGGACGCGGGATGACCCCAGGGCTCCTGGTGACCGGTCGACTCGGGCGTGTCAATCGCGAGGAAGCGCGCCTTAATAACCTCGGTCTTCGAGTTGTTGTAGAAGTGAACGGTGTCGCCGTCGATGAACTGTTCGACGGTTACGCGTCCTCTGCCCGTCTTGTCGATGTCGCCGTCGTGACCCGAGGGATTGAGCGAGACCATGGTCCCGAAATCGGGAAGCGAAGCGTCGCGTACGTACTCCCAGTTGCCTTCGATATCGGGCTCCGCTGTCGCGTTTGAAGGGTCGCCGGAAGGCTTTTTGCAGCCTGCAGCAAGAACGAGAGACAGTGCCAGCGCCAAAACGAGCAGCAGGCACACTGTCTTTTTCGCATATTTGAGGATTGTGAATCTTGGTGTCATAATTCCTCCTGTTTTCGCCGGAAAAGTTTCTTGAGGCGGGGCCGGCCGCCTTTATACGGAATCGGGCCGGCCCCTTTTTCGCTTAACCAGCGTGATAATTATTTGTTGAGAGTTATGCAGCGGTCGACGGCGTCTTTGAAGAGTTTCGCGAAATCGGCCTGAGAGGCGTTTTCGGCGGTGAGGCAGGAGACGAGAAGTCCGCCGACCTGGTCGCGCGCTTCGGAGGAACCGACAAACGCCGGAGACGTGAAGTAGTAGGATTCCTGCTCCATGCAGATCTTCGCGGAAAGAGCCGCGATTCCTTCTTTATTGGTGGTGGCGCCGGCGAGGAACTCTTTGTAGGCGTCCATCTCGAACGTGGACTTGAGTACCGGAACGTAGCCGGAGGTCATCGAAAATTCAGCCTGGAACTCGGGCGAAGTGAGCAGGTACTTGACGAAGAGCCAAGCCGCGTCGTTGACGGCCTTGTTCTTCTGGCTGAGCATGCAGAGGGACGGTCCCTGGGAGATAACCTTCTTGTTGGAGGCGTCGGACTGCGGAATCGAAGCGATGCCGACCTCGAAGGGGTACGTGCCGTTGTCGGACTTGGCCGGGCACTGATGCGTCGCGCCGGCTGAGGAGCCGATCGAGATGTAGGAGTGGATGACGATGCCGTCGTCGTTTTCTTTGTTGTTGGTGAAGAGACCGGAGGTGTAGGCACCGTAGATCTTCTGAGTGGTCAGTAAGCCTTTTTGAGCCCAGTCGTGGAACTTGGTGCAGAACTCAATGTTGGCGGGGTCGTTGAAGAGGAAGCACTCCTCTACCTTATCGGACGCCTTTGTGTAGGGAGTCTTGAGCTGCTCGGTCATGGTGATGAACCAGTTGGCCTCGGAGTCGTAGCCGAGCGGAATGCTGGTGGGCTCGATCTCTTTGATCTTCTTGATCACGTACTCGACGGACGTGTCGTCGGCATCGCCGTTTGCGAACCAGTGGTCCGGAACCTTAAGCCCGTTGTTGTCGAAGAAGGTCTTGTTGTAATAGAGAACCTCGGTCGACTTCGAGAAAGGAAGCGTATACATCTTGGTCGGGTCCGCGAAGGAAGAACCTTCTGCGTAGTAGCCGGCGATGAAGTCGTTCTTTTGCGCTTCGGTGAGACCTACTTCGGGATCGTCGATGTATGTGTTGAGGTCGACGACCTTCTTACTGCGGAGATAGGACGCAACGTGGTCCGGGTAGCAGTAAGTGATGGCGGGCTGCTTGCCGACGATGAGCTCGTTCATGACCTGGTCACGTACGTCGTCGTAACCGCCGATGGACTGCTCGTTGATCGTGATGTTCGGGTAAATCTTGTTGAACTCGGCGATATACTTCTGAAGAACGCCGCGGAGGTTCTGGCCCATTGTGTGATAGAAAACGACTTCCACGTTTCCTTCGGGAATCTTCGAGCCGCTCTTGCCGCCCTGCTCGTTTGTGCATCCTGCGAGCATCAGAACGAGCGCGAGAACAATTGCCAGCGTCAGGGAAATAATTTTTTTCATAATACGCTCCTTAAAAATTAAATGGAACCGGCGGCGCGGATTGCCGGAATCGCAAAAATTATGCGGAAATGACATCATTCCGCCGCAGGTCTTTATAAACTTGATTTTTACGGGATCAGTCAGCCCTTGATACCGCTTCTGGAAACGCCGCGCATGATGTACTTGCGCAGGAAGACGAATATCAGGAACAGAGGAATCGAGACGATCGTGACGGCCGCCATCTGCGCGGGGTAGTTCGTCTCGCCGAACTGGTCGGTGAAGCTCGCTCCGCGGAGACCGTTTGTGATCAGCTGGTGGGCGGCGTCGTTCGCGACGAGTCTCGGCCAGATGTACGCGTTCCAGGCGCCCATCATTTTCAGAATCGTGATCGTGATGATCGTCGAAACGGAGAGCGGTAGCATGACCTTCCAGAGGTACTTGAAGTCGCTCGTGCCGTCGACCTTCGCGGCGAGGTAGAGCTCGTTCGGGATCTGCAGGAACGTCTGCCTGAGCAGGTAGATGTAGAAGACGCTGACGAGCATCGGGAAAATGAGGACCGCGAACGTGTTCGTGAAGTCGAGCCACGACACCGGTTCAGACGCGAACGGCATCCAGCCTGTGACCGTCATGAAGTTCGTGATCGTGTAGAGCTCGCCCGGAACCATCATCGTCGCCATCAAAAGGCCGAAAACGAAGTTCTTTCCCTTGAAGTTGAGTCTCGCGAACGCGAACGCGCTCAAAACGGTAACTATAAGCGAGAGTACCGTCGAAATGGTACCGACCAGCAGTGTGTGCAGGAAGAGATCCCACAGGTTCGCCTTGTCGAAGGCGGTAACGAAGTTTTCGAGGTAGAACGTCTGAGGCCAGAGCGTCGGAACGTTCGCCCTGTACTCCTCCATCGTCTTGAACGACGAGATTATCATCCAGTAGAACGGGAAGATAATTATGATCGCCATGATCGTGAGGAAGATGTACGTGATTGTCAGTCTGACGATCTTTGACGCGAGCTGGGAGCGTCCGGCCGATTCGACGTTAAGTTCTTTCATTTTAAATTCTTTTTTGTCAGCCATAACGCACCTCAATAATGAACGCTCTTCTTACTGACGTAGCCGTTGATCGCGGTGACTATCAGTATTATGCCGAACAGGATAAGCGAGGCGGCGGAAGCGTTTCCGAGCTGGCTCTTCGGGAGCATCTTGTACACGTATCCGACTATCGTGTTCATCTGTCCGTTGTCGCCGGGGCCCATTCCCTCACCGAATATACCTACGACGCTCGAGTACTCTTTAAAGCCGCCGATAAACGAGGTGATGATGACGTACGCCAGCATCGGCGAGAGGAGCGGAACGGTGATCCGGAAGAACGTGCGGATTTTCGAAGTGCCGTCGATCTTGGCTGCCTCGTAGTACTGCTTGTTGACGTTCTGAAGGCCGCCTAAGAGGACGAGGATCTTGAACGGAATCGCGTTCCAGACAATGTACGTGCAGACGACGAACATGTTCGCGCCCCAGGACGAGCCGACGTTTACGAAGTTGTACGGGCCCAGGTTGAAAATTTTAAGTATGTTGTTGATGATACCCTGCGTCTCTATGAGGTCGCCGATACCGACTCTGGTGAACATCGCGTTGAATACCATGCCGATCGCGATCGAGTTCGTGACGTAAGGAAGGAAAAACACGGTCTGGTAGATCTTCTGAAGCGGCTTTATCGAGTTGAGCGCAACAGCGATAAGGAGCGCCAGGATCGTGGAGATCGGAACCGTGATGACGCAGAGGAGGATCGTGTTCTTGAGGCAGAGCTTGAAATCGACGAAGTTGACGACCGATTTGAAGTTCTCGATGCCGAGCGTGAACGATTCGCCGCCTACAATCGCGAGTCCGTTGTAGCCGTTCTGGAAGGCCATTTTGAACGTGTTAATGAGCGGGTAAAACGAGAATATGAGGAGCAGAAGGAGCGCCGGCGCGAGGTACAGCCAGCCCTTGAGCTGGTTGCGCGAGCCGATGTCGGTCCTCAGCTTCTTCAAATCCCTGCTTGATTTGAGAGAGTCTTTTTTCATGGGCTTCACCTCAGAATCTGATTCTGTTTCCGTTTTCGGCGTCAAAAATGTGCACCTTGGTGCGCTTCAGGTTGAAATGGACGTTTCCTTCCGCGTCGAGCGGCGTGCCGGCCTCGGAGTCGACTATCGCGCGTGCCGAAGGCTTCTGTGAGAATTCGCTTGTGAAAACGATCGAGCTGTCGCGGCCCATGACCTCGACGCTCTTGAGCTTTCCGGAGAAGCGGCCGTTTTCGTCGGGAACGAAGCCCTCGGGCCTGAGTCCGACTACTACCGGCCGGTCGGGAACGTTGACGTCGTCAAGAACCTTCTCGGAGCCGATGTAGAGACTGCCGCCGGATACGCTGCCGTCGAAAACGTTGATCGGCGGAGTGCCGAGGAACTTCGCGACGAAAAGGTTGTCCGGGTCGTCGTAAACCTTCTGGGGCTCGCCGACCTGCTGGACGACGCCCTCCTTCATAACAACGATAATGTCGGAGATGCTCATCGCCTCTTCCTGGTCGTGCGTTACGAAAACGGTCGTCACGCCTGTCTCTCGCTGGATCCTCTTGATCTCTTCGCGCGTCTGAAGTCTCAGTCTCGCGTCGAGGTTGGAGAGCGGTTCATCAAGCAAAAGAACCCTCGGGGCTTTCACAAGCGCTCTCGCGATAGCAACACGCTGCTGCTGACCGCCGGAGAGTTCGCTGGGCTTTCTGTCCATGAGGTCGCCGATCTGTACGAGGTCGGCCGCTTCACGGGCGCGCTTCAGCGCCTCTTCCTTCGAGAGCTTCTGATCGCCTTTCAGGTTCTGTAACGGGAAAAGAATATTCTGTTTGACCGTCAGGTGCGGATAAAGTGCGTAGTTCTGGAAAACAAGTCCGACGCCGCGGTGCTCCGGCTCAAGAAAAGTTACGTCTTTGTCGCCGAAAAACACCTTACCCTCTGTAGGCTTCTGTAGGCCGCAGATCATATAGAGCGTAGTGCTTTTGCCGCAGCCCGAGGGGCCGAGGAGGCCGACGAGCGTACCGTCCGGAATCTCGATGTTGAGATCGTTGACGGCGACGACAACGTCGTTGCTTTTCTTGTTTTTACTGGGAAATATTTTCGTAAGGTTCTGAAGAATAATTTTCATACTGTCTCCTCTGCTACACTAAGATTCTATATCTTTCATTTCCGGCAGGCTTTTTCCGGCCTCCCGGGGGCGTTTCAAAAAGTGTTATGCGGGATATCATCTGTACAGTATTCGCGATCGCCTTGCCTTCGCGGCGGCCGCCCTTTTCTTCAGTAAATTCATTCTGAGCTTTACGGCTCAACCGGCGGAAATCCGGCCCGGGCTTAATAAAAAGCTTCGTTTTCCTCTTCCGCGGCTTTCCTCGCGGCTTCACGCTCCGCCAAAAACGTGTCCCGCTCCTCCGCGGTGTCGAAGATCGGCTGGCTACTCCAGTCGATAACGTACGTGTCGGCGAGAATGTCGTGCAGGAAGCACTGACCGCCTGTCTTTACGAGCGCGACGATCTCGGCAATACCGAAAACGCCGACCATAATAAATCCGAAGATGCCCGTGACGCCCATAAGCGCCGTGGCTGTCATTACGGCGGGAAGAAGCAGCTCGAAAACGGCCTTCCCTATAACTCCGCGAACGAAAAGCACGGGGGCCTTTACCCTGAGCATGCCTGTCCTCATCACGCCGAGTCCGAACAGCTTCTTGCCGAGCGTTCTGCCGTCCTTGAAAAGAAGCGGAACGAGGAACTCAAGAAGAAGTCCGCTGATCAAAGCGCCGCCCGCGAGGATCGAAAGCGCGTAAATCAAATACGTTTTAAGCGCGTTGTTGGCTCTCCCGTCGGCGTTCATGGCGTCGACGGCTTTTGTGTAGTTGTCCTGCGCATCCTTGTCGAGCTTGCCGAAATCCTCCGCGTTCATTCCGAACGTGACGCCGTATTCTTTTTCATACGATGCTTTGACCTCGCCGTAGACGTCCTTGTATCTGTCCACGTCGAAAACCGTCCACAGAAGCAGAAATATGCCGGTTACAAGCAGTCCCGCGATGACGACGTCCGCCAGAAATGCAAACAGTCTTTTGCTGAACGCCGCGTGCTGAACGTCGGTCATAGTGCCGCCTCCGCTCCTTCAAATTGATAGATTTCCGGGTTTTTAAATCAAAGCAAATCCGGGAAATAAACATTTCTCCTCTATCATACGAATTATAATATTTCCGGGAAATAAAAGTCAATAGCGATTCCCCTTTTTTGCTTTCTTTTTTTGCGCCCGTTTTTTGACGCCTTTCGTGTCTTTTGCGTAAAAAAACACCCGGCCCGCGAAAACCGCGGGCCGGGCTCCGTAAAAGTTTATTACCTTGGAATCAATACATTCCGCCCATTCCTGCGCCGCCTGCGGGAGCAGCCGGTTCGGGCTCCGGAATGTCGGCGACAGCCGCCTCTGTGGTGAGGAGGATAGCCGCGACCGAAGCAGCGTTCTGGAGAGCGCTTCTGGAGACCTTGGCAGGATCGACGATGCCTTCGGATACCATGTTGACGTACTTGTCGGAAAGAACGTCGTAACCAATTCCGGGCTCGCTCGCCATGATCTTGTCGACGATCACGCTGCCTTCAAGACCCGCGTTGATTGCGATCTGTCTGAGCGGCTCTTCGAGAGACTTGAGAACGATCTCAACGCCTGTCTTCTCGTCGCCTTTGACTTCGTCAAGAACCTTCCTGACAGCGGGAATCGCGTTGATGAAGCACGTTCCGCCGCCCGCTACGATGCCCTCTTCTACTGCCGCCTTTGTAGCCGCGAGAGCGTCCTCGATGCGGAGCTTCTTCTCTTTCATTTCGGCTTCGCTTGCCGCGCCGACCTGGATAACAGCTACGCCGCCTGCGAGCTTCGCGAGACGCTCCTGAAGCTTCTCACGGTCAAAGTCGGAAGTAGTGTCTTCGATCTGCTTTCTGATCGAGGAGACTCTCTGCGCGATCTCTTCGGGTTTGCCGTTGCCGTCGACGATGATTGTCGTGTCCTTTTGGATCTTTGCCTGGCGGCAGGTACCGAGCTGCGCGAGAGTTGTCTCTTTAAGCTCAAGGCCGAGCTCTTCGGTGATGACTTCGCCGCCTGTGAGGATCGCGATATCGCGGAGCATTTCCTTCCTTCTGTCGCCGAATCCCGGTGCCTTGACGGCTACGCACGTGAATACGCCGCGGAGCTTGTTGACGACCAGGGAAGCGAGCGCCTCGCCCTCAACGTCGTCTGCGATGATGAGAAGCTTCTTGCCTGCCTGAGCGAGCTGCTCGAGAACGGGCAGTATCTCCTGGAGGTTCGAGATCTTCTTGTCGGTGATGAGGATGTAGGGATTGTCGAGAACGGCTTCCATTTTGTCCATATCGGTCGCCATGTAAGGCGAGAGATAGCCGCGGTCGAACTGCATTCCTTCGACGACCTCGAGGTTGGTGCCCATGGTCTTTGACTCTTCAACGGTAATAACGCCCTCGCTGGTGACCTTCTCCATCGCCTCTGCGATCAGCTTGCCGATGAACTCGTCGTTGGCGGAAACGGACGCGACTCTCGCGATGTCGTTGCTGCCGCGTACGGGAACGCTGGACTCTTTGATGCTCTTAACTGCGGCGTCGACTGCCTTTTCGATGCCCTTCTTGAGGATCATCGGGTTTGCGCCCGCGGCAAGGTTCTTCTCGCCTTCACGGACGATCGCCTGAGCGAAAAGCGTCGCGGTCGTCGTTCCGTCGCCGGCGACGTCGTTAGTCTTGGTTGCGACTTCTTTAACGAGCTGCGCGCCCATGTTCTCGAATCTGTCCTCGAGCTCGATTTCTTTCGCGATCGTGACGCCGTCGTTTGTGATCAGCGGAGCGCCGTACTTTTTGTCGAGAACTACGTTGCGGCCCTTGGGTCCGAGAGTGATTTTAACAGTGTCGGCGAGTTTGTTAACGCCGGCGATAACCGATTTTCTGGCGTCTTCAGAATATTTGATATCTTTTGCCATTATAAAAATCTCCTTTTCAAGTGAAATGTTCTTCTATCCGTAGATTTTATCTTAGTTGTTTAGCGTTATTCAACGATCGCGAGAACGTCGCTCTGTCTGATGATGCTGAAGTTTTCGCCGTCGATTTTGACCTCGGTTCCGGCGTACTTGGACATGATGACCTTGTCGCCCGGCTTTACTTCCATGGGGATGAGCTTTCCGTTGTCGTCACGTCCGCCCGGTCCGACGGCGACGACTGTCGCGTAGTCCGGCTTTTCCTTTGCCGAACCGGTGAGAAGAATGCCGCCCTTTGAAACGGTCTCGGCTTCTTCGATCTTCTTAATAACTATTTTGTCGCTTAAAGGTCTTATTTTCATAATATCCTCCTTAGATATCTTTCCGGCAGTTGCCGGATATTGACTGTAATTTCGTTAGCACTCGAAGCAATCAAGTGCTAACAACGGTAATTATACTACGATAAAAAGTGTTTGCAAGGGGTATTTTCGGTTTTTTAAGAAATTTTTAATAATTCTCTTCCCGGCGTACACGCTCATTCGATTTTCTTAAGCTTCGTGTAGCACATCATGAAGCGTTTCATGCCGAACTTGTCGAAAATGATCTCGCAGATGCGGTCGTCCTGAGTGTCGGTGTATGTTCCTTCAATTGCGGACACCGTTCCCTCGCCGTATTTCGGGTGCAGAACTCTGTCGCCGACAGATACGGACTTGTTGTCGCCCGCCTTTGCCTCGAATTTCGCTCTCTCGAGCTTCGACGCGGTGTCGTCCTGCATTTTAGTAGCCCCTGAAGGATATGAAGGCTTGGACGAATTTGAAAGCTTGGACGGATTTGAATAGCCGTTTGCGGTAAACGAACTGTCCTGAGAGCGTCCGCCGCCGTAACCGGAGCTTCCGGACCCGTTTCCGCCGCCGTAACCGCTGCTTCCGCCGTAGCTTCTACCGTAGCCTCCTCCGTACCCGCTGCCGCCGTTTTTGCGGTAACCTCTGTCGTAGTACTCAGAGTCTCCGTACGTAAGGTAGTCGCCCTTCTCTCCGTACGACGGAAATCTCGCACGCGCGCTTCCCGCTCCCGAACCGCTTCCCGGTGAGCCGACGGCGTTGCCGAAAAAGTTCACGTACTTAATATGTTCCTGAGGAATGCTTCTCAAAAGCGGAGACGGCGCGTTCATTTTCGTCTGCCCGTAGAGCATTCTCTGCTTCGCGTTCGTGATATAGAGCCGCTCCTTGGCGCGCGTAATCGCGACGTAAAAAAGCCTTCGCTCCTCATCGGCGCCTCCCGCCTCCTCAACCGAGCGCTGTGACGGGAAAATACCGTCCTCCATCGATATGATGAAAACAACGGGAAATTCGAGTCCCTTGCTCGCGTGGACAGTCATCAGCGTCACGAAGCTCTGGTCCGGGTCGTCGACCTCGTCCATGTCGGTACTAAGGGAGACGTTCTGCAGGAAACCTGAGAGCGAATTTTCGAGCGTCTCGTCTTCAAGCGCCGACTGCTCGTACTCTTTAGCGACGTTGATGAACTCGCCCAGGTTGTCGACTCTCGTCTCGTCGTTTTTCGCGTCGGTCTGCGCGTAATAGTCGAGAAGCCCGAACGCATCGTAAACCTTCTGTATAAACTCGCTGACAGACATGTCGTCCTTGTCAATAAGCAGCTCGTAAAAGGCGTCCGAAAACTGCTTGAGCTGCGACGAGTACCTCGTAAGCTCAGTGTACTTCGCGGAGTCGGAAATGATTCTCATCGGCGGGACGCCATTAAGGTCCGCCATTTTGAAAATGCTTTCAACGCCCTTGTCGCCTATCGACCTTTTAGGCACGTTAATAACTGCGCTGAGCGCGTTCCTGTCGTTGGGATTTTCGAAAAGTCTCAGATAGTTGACGGCTACCTTTACTTCGCTGCGCTCGAAATATTTCATTCCGCCGTAGACCTTGAACGGGATCTGGTAGCGCATGCACGCCGACTCGACGTTCTGTGAGAGCGAGTTCTGGCGGTAGAGGACAGCGATATCCTTGTATCTGTAGTCATGGTCGGAAACGAGATTGCTTATCTGGCGCGCGATGAAAGTGGCCTCGTCAATCTGCGTCTCGGCAGTAAAACGCGTGACCTTTTCGCCGCCCTGCTTCTCAGTCCAGAGTTTCTTTTTCTGCCTTCTGCCACCGATTTCGGAAATGACTCCGTTCGCGGCGTCGAGAATGTGCGACGTGGAGCGGTAGTTCTGCTCGAGCTTTATTATCGTGCAGTCGGGAAACTGCTTCTCGAAGTCAAGAATGTTTCTGACGTCGGCGCCCCTGAAGCCGTAGATCGACTGGTCGTCGTCGCCGACTACGCAAAGATTTCCGTGCGAAGCGAGAAGCGATATAAGCTTGTACTGGACCTTGTTTGTGTCCTGGTACTCGTCGACCATCACGTAGCGGAAACGCCCCGAGTACATGGTGAGGATCTCGGGGTTCTCCTCGAAAAGTCTGACGCAGTTTAAGAGCATATCGTCGAAGTCCATCGCGTTGCTCTCTTTCATCTTCTTCTCGTAGAGCCTGTAAACGTTGAGAAGCGTGCGCTCGGCGGGACTGCCCTTCTGTGCGTATTCGGCGAATTCGGAGGGCGAGAGCATGTCGTTTTTGAATTTGGAAATGGTGGCTCTCAGCGCCGCCGGCGACTCATATTTTGAGTCTATGTTGAGGTCGTGGAGGCAGTCCTTGATGACTTTTTCGGTGTCCTTTTCGTCGTAAACGTTAAACGAACCGGTGTAGCCGATCGCCTGCGCGTGATTTCTCAAAATCTTTCCGCAGAAACGGTGAAAAGTGCTGATCCAAACGCCGGAAGCTTCGCCTCCGAGCATTTTGTCGACCCTCTCGCGCATCTCGTTTGCGGCCTTGTTCGTGAACGTAATGGCGAGAATACTGTACGGCGAAATACCCGCCTCGCCGACCATGTAGGCGATACGGTAAGTTATAACGCGCGTTTTGCCGCTTCCGGCTCCCGCGAGTATGAGAATCGGGCCGTCGATCTGAGTGACAGCCTGGTACTGTTCGGGATTTAATTCTTTTCTGTAGTCCATTTTTGCCTTTGTTTAGGATAAATTATTTGTTGACGCTTCTTCTTTGTTTGAACGCCTCGTATAAAACAACTCCCGCGGCAACTGACGCGTTTAAAGAAGTCACACCGCCGGCCATGGGGATCGTTACAACCACGTCGCAGCTCTCGCGGACAAGCCTGCCCATTCCGTAGCCCTCGCTGCCGATAACAACGCCGACGGGCCCTTTAAAGTCGGCGTCGTAGAATTTCACGGTGCCGGTAAGATCGGTGCCGAGTATCCATAGTCCGCGCTTTTTGAGATTTTCGATCTCGGCCGGGAGATTCGGAACGCGCGCGACCTTTACGTAGCTGACCGCGCCGCTTGAAGCCTTCGCGACGGCAGCCGTGAGCGGTACCGAGCGCCTCTTGGGAATGATTATTCCGTGAGCGCCGACAGCGTCGGCAGTCCTGATGATCGCGCCGAGGTTTCCGGCGTCCTGAATCTCGTCGAGAATAATGATGAACGGGTCTTCCCCGCGCTCCTCGGCCACTTTAAAAATGTCGTCGACGTCGGCGTAGTCCGCGCTTGCGACGTAAATCAGCACACCCTGGTGGTTCGCGCCGCCTGTCAGTTTGTCGAGGTTGTCACGTGACGATTTCGTCACCACGATTCCCCTGTCCTTGGCTTCCGAGATGATCTGCCCGAGCGAGCCTGTCATATCGCCGCAGAAAAGCAGCTTGTTTACAGACCTTCCCGCTTTAAGCGCCTCCAGAACGGAATTTCTGCCGTAAATTATCTCGCCGCCGGCATTGAATCCGCCGTCGTTTTTTTCGCCGTCGCGGCCGTGTGGCGCGCCTGTATTTTTTCTGTCTGCGTATTTGTTTCCGCGTCCGTAACTCATTTTTACACCTTTAAATCAATTATAATTTTCAAACGGAGCGCGCACCTGTTCGCGCACTACATCTAAACATTTGCCGAAAATTTCGTTCAGCCGGTCGTATTTCCTTTCCAGATAAAGCATGCCGACAAGCGTTTCCAGTCCGGTTGCCTTGAGGTAGTCGGCTCTGGAGGCGTTCTTCGGAATGCTCGCGGGCTTGGAGTTTGAGCCGCGCTTTACAACCGCCTTTTCCTCTTCCGTTAGAAAAATCCCGACAGCCTCAAGAACCTCGCGCTGCGAACGGCAGTTTGACGCCGCCGCCCCCGCCTTGTGAAGCTTGCCCGCGTGCGCTCCCGGGAATTCGCGGAGAACAGTATTCCTCACAAAACACTCGTAAACGCAGTCGCCGATATAGGCAAGAGACAGTGTCGGCTCGGACAGTATCTCCGTGCTCGAAAAAGGTTTCATCTCAGCGAAATCAAAATCCATACGGGGCTCGCTCCTCGCAAAAACTGTAAGCTTTAAGGCTTTTTTAGAGCCTGTAACATTATACCACGTTTGAGACTCTTAATAAAGCGGATTAAGCCCTTAAAATCAAAATCAAAAAAGAACGCTTCCCGCTGCTACGAAAAACGTTCTTTTAACGTTGATGCGCTTGATTTTTGTCAGACGTCGATGAAAACGGCTCCGGGCGTCTTTTTGAACCACGTTATCTGCCTTTTTGCGTAGTGCCTCGTGTTCAGCTTTATCTCGCGGAAAGCGGTGTCGACGTTGTAAGGCCTTTTTTCCGGCGGAAGCAGCGATTCGTCGACCGCCGTCTCGGGAAAACCGGTAAACGGAAGGAGCTCTTTGTAGCCGATGGCCGCAAAAGCCGTCATGTTTTTGACAGCTTCGGGCGCGATTCCAAGCCCGGCCGCTCTTTCGCGTGATATCTTATATACTCGAACGGCCTCCTCGAGAAGCCCCTGCTCACGCATTATATCGACTCTTTTGTCGATGTCGGCGTAAAGAGCCTTCCTGTCGGGCATCAGACAAAACGTCGAAAATCGAATTTCCGAAGGTTTCGCGACAGACTCTGCCTCGCGCTCGTTTTTGCGCTTTCCGGTGATGAAAAAGAGCTTGAGAGCTCTTAAAACTCTTACGGAATTGTTTTTGTGGAACGATGAGGCGGCTTCGGGGTCGTATTTTTCGAGCATCGCGTAAAGTTCGTCAAAACGTTTGGCGTTGTAGAGTTTTTCTGCCGTTTCGGCTTCGTTTTTGTACAAATCGAAAAATGTCGAATCCTCCTCGCCGGCGGCGAACTGCCTGTTGTCCAGAAGCGAGTTGACGTAAAGACCCGTTCCCCCGCAAACGACCGGAATCCTTCCGCGGCTGATAATATCCCGAATGGCGGTTAACGCCGCTTCCCTGTACTTAAAAACACTGTACTCCTCCCACGGGTCAACGATATCGATAAGGTGGTGAGGTACAAGCGTCATCTCGGCTTCCGTTGGTTTAGCGGTTCCGATATTCATTCCGCGGTATATCTGCATGGAGTCGCACGAAACTATCTCGCCGCCAAGCGAGTCGGCGAGAAACAGCGCGAGCTTTGATTTGCCGGAGCACGTAGGACCGCAAATTATAATACAGTCCGGGTCGTTCGCGATATAACCGGTGTAAACTATATCTCTCGCGTGAAGCAAAGTTCCGGGGTTCATGCTCTGTGGAATTTCCTTTCGATCTCATACTTCGACCACTTGATAAGAATCGGCCTGCCGTGCGGGCACGTTCCCGGGTTTTTGATGCGGACAAGGTCGTCGAGAAGCGCCCTGATTTCGACGTCGGACAGCTTTCTGTTGGCTTTTATAGCCGCTTTGCATGCCATCGTATAGACCGCGTAGTCGTTGAAAACGTTCGTACGTCCTTCTGAGGGTCTCGCGCTTCCGATTGCGGTGACGACGAAATCCTCCGCCTTTTCGGGTGTGATCAGCGAAGGAATCGCGCGGATAATGAGAGTATTCGCGCCGAAATTGTCGATCTCAAACCCGAGATTCTCAAGCGTCTGTCTCACGCCTTCAAATTTCAGGTACTCGGACGCGCCAAGCGTGACCGTCTGAGGGAGAAGAAGCTGCTGAGACTCGTTTTCGCGCGCTTCGAGCGCCTTCCTGATCTCCTCGTATTTTAGGCGTTCGTGAGCTGCGTGCTGGTCGAGCAGATAGAGATTGTCTTCGTGTTCGATAACGATATACGTTTCGAAAATCTGCCCCACGACTCTGCCGTCGCGGTACACGGGAAGGTTCTCGAGCGACTCGGCGTTCCTGTCGCCGTCTAAATTGTAGGCGACTCCCGCCTGAGATTCGGGGCCGGAACCGGAAATGAAGCCTTCCTGCTCTTTGCTTTGCTCTAAAGAAACGGTGCCTTCTTCAGTACCTGTTGTTACGCCTGCCGGAGGCAAATTATTATGATCATCCCTGGGCTCAACGGGCACTGTTACGGTGTAAGAATTTTCCTTCTTTTCGGGAATTTCAGGCTCTTTAACTTTTTCGTTTTTCCAGAAAGACGCCTGTTCCTTTTCGGTGACGTCCGGACGGCTGTCATTATTTCCTTCCGAGGAAGCGAAGGCTGAAGCGCCGGCGGAGCTCTCCTTATTGAGACCTTCCGTCGCGGCTGCGGTCATAGCGCTTAGGATCTCATTTTCGGTGAGTTTCCGGCTGTCCTGCGGCATGTCGCTCGTGATATACGAAACGCTCTTTTCCTCGGCGGAAGGAGTTTCAGCGGAAGGATCTTCAGCGGAAGGTACGATCCCCGGTTCGCCAACCTCGACGTCGTACAGCGCGTTGTAAACCGCGTGTGTGACGGCGCGAAAAACGGTATTGTCGTCGGCGAACCTCACCTCGGTTTTGGCCGGATGGACGTTGACGTCAACCGAAACGGGCGGCATTTTGATGTTCAGGATCACAAACGGAAACTTGCCCTTCATTACGAGCTGCTTGTACGCCTCGTCGATTGCCGACAGAACGGTTTTGCTTTTTACAAATCTTCCGTTCACGAAAACGTTTTCGCGGCCGCGGTTTCCGTACGTCAGATCCTTCGTGCCGCAAAAACCGGTGACTTCAACGTTTCCGAGCCTGAAGTTCACCTCTTTAAGTCTGTCGAAAATGTTTTTCCCGTAAAGGCCGTAAACGACAGCGGAAAGGTTTCCCCCGGGCGAGAAAAGAATCTGCTTTCCGTCGGAAACGAGCTTAAAAGATATACCGGGGTGAGACAGCGCGAACTTCTCCATAACGTCGGCGACGTACGAAGCTTCGGTCTGGTCGCGCTTCAGGAATTTGTATCTCGCGGGCGTGTTGTAGAAAAGGTTCTCGACGGTGATCTGAGTGCCCTTCCTCATTCCGCATGCGCCGGTGTCAATCAGCTCTCCTCCTTCGAAAACGACAAAAGTGCCGGCCTCGGCCTCCTCGGTTTTAGTTTTTAAGGTGACTCGGGCGACGGCCGCGATACTCGCGAGCGCTTCCCCTCTGAAGCCGAGCGTGCTGATATTAAAAAGATCCTCCGCGCAGCGGAGCTTGCTTGTCGCGTGTTTGTCGAAAGCGATAATGCAATCGTCGGACTCCATTCCGCTGCCGTTGTCTTCTATGCGTATGAATTTGATTCCGCCGTTTTTTATCTCGACGGAGATCCTTGTACTTCCTGCGTCGATGGAGTTTTCAACCGTCTCCTTGACGACCGAAGCGGGCCTTTCGACGACTTCTCCGGCCGCGATCTGGCACGAGGTGAGTTCGTCGAGCAGAATAATCTTTCCCATAACTTTTACCTATTCCGCGCAGGTTTTAACTGAATCATGTTTGACTGCGCTTATAAAGCGGAAAGAGGCTCTTTCCTCAGGCCTCTTCTTCGCTTGTTTTAATGTTTTCTTCGATTAAATTGTCTTCGCGCTTTTTGCGCTTACCCGCCGCGACAGCGACGATTCCGGCGATCATTCCGGGTACAACGAAAAGCGCGGTTCCGCACGCGGAGGAAAACAAAACGTTTTTGGTTCCGAAATCAAGCGTTCTGTCGAGCGCCTCTGAAACCTTGAACTTGTAAACTCCGTCGCCGGAAGGCTTTTCTGTCTCGGAGGGATAATCTATCTCGTCCCTTGAATCCTTTGAGACGTCGAACGACGAGAATATTCTGTCGCCGCCCATGAACCTTGAAACGGTCCGCTCTTTTGTGTCGACAACGTAAACGCCCTTCTGGCCGCCGTTCTTTTTCGCGGCAATCAGGAACTGAACCGTTTTGCCTTCGTACGCGTTGATTCCGCGGAGAATCTTTCCGCCCGCGATGAAATTGACCGTATCTCTGATTTTTTTATCGGGGTAGTTCCGCTCAAGGTAGTTTTTAACGTTGAAAACCTCAAATTCCTCGCCGAAAATGTCGAACGTACCGATCAGTACGTCGCCGTCGGCGTCCTTTTTTTCGTTCGGGTCCGGCGTAACGTCGGGAATGCTTGTGGGAATGTCGGTTTCACCGGCAGGCGTCTCTGTAGGCTGAACCGTGTCCACGGGATTCTCGGTCGGAACGTCTGATGTGCCTGGGTCTGTGGGACTCTCTGTTTCAAGTTGGGGTCCGGTCTCGGTTTCCCCGGGATTATCGGAATCCTCGGGAGTTTCAGTTGGCTCTGACGTTTCAGTGCCTGCCTCGGTGGGCTTTTCTGTCGCGGATTCAGTGGGAGTCGGAGTCGGAGTGGGCGTGTTTGCCTGGGTAGGCGTAGGCGTGTTGGTCGGCGTCGGCGTCGGTGCCTCTGCCCTTATTACGTTGACTGTGTAGCGCCTCACGGTGCCGTCCTCGGCCGTGACCGTTATGGTTCTGACGTTGTCTCCTACCTTCAAAAACTCGTTGCCGGAGAGCTCGCTTCTTGCGGTCCTGTCCTCAAGCTCGGAATACATGTAGCACACCGTGATGTCGTTCGCTACGTGAACGGTGTAGTTTAAGACCTCCTTGTTGAACGCCGGTTCGAGATGCCCCTGAGAAGGCTCGATAGATCTTAAATAGCAGTTGGACGACTTTGTTTTTTCGACTATATTTAGGGTAGCCGTACCGGCTGACGTGATGATCTCGTCGTCTTTTCCCGCTACGGGTTCAAGTCTGTAGTTGAGAATGTCGGAAAGAGTGAAAACGGCCTCGCCTACCGCGACGGTCTTGAATTTGTAAGTCTTTACGATCGAAGTGGAGTCTTCGTTCTTTCCGAAGTCGAGCATTTCCGAGATGATTCCGTCAGCCTCGGACTGGTCGCCTGAGGGCAGAAATTGAAGCTTTCTCGAGTCGTAATTGAGATTCCACTGGATGAAGCCGGTGTTGGAAGCGCAGCTGTAGTTGAGGGTAAGCGTTACCTCAGCGTTGAGATCGGCCTCGGTCCTGCTGAGAGAGAGGTTGATGGTCGCCTCCGGTTCGTCCGCAAGAGAACCGGTAAACATGAACGCGGCAAGTGCAATAACGGCCGCAAGAACAAAACATATAGAAACTAAAGCAATCCTCTTCATTCTTTTACCCTCCGTCAGCTCGGCTGCTCGATCAGAGCGAGATTCCAGATGTGACGTTTTATAAGCAGAAAGTCGCGTGCGGTCGGCGATACGGCTGTCGACTTGTCGGTCGCGTAAACGGAACCGGCAACCAGCGCGGCGCCTTCCAGCGCTTTAATATTCCAGATGTGGCGCTTGATCAGCAGGAAGTCCTTGGCGTTGATCAAGCCGTCGCCGTCAAGGTCGCCGAAAAGAATAAGCGTGTACTTTTCGAGCACGGAACCGTCGTTTTCGGAAACGACCTCAACCGTAGAGCCGGTAGAAACAACAGTTCCTCCTGTTACCTCGGCACCCGAAGCGTTTTTGATCACAAGATGACACCTTGAAAGTTCAAACTTCGAAGAAACGGATTCGGCCGAAGTCCTCTCGGCAATTCCGTAAGCTATTTTCCCGAGCAGACTGTTGTCCGCCGAAAGCAGCGAAGTCGAGTAAACCGGCTCCGGAACAGGCGTCGGTGTGGGCGTCGGAGTCGGAGTGGGAGTTGGCGTCGGCGTGGGTGTCGGAGTCGCGGTCGGAGTTTCAGTCGGAATCGCGGTGGGCGTCGCGGTCGGCGTTGGAGTCGGCGTGGGAGTCGGCGTAGGTGTCGGAGTCGGAGTAGGCGTCGCGGTTGCGGGCGTGAAATCGTCCTCAGACTTCAAAATGACGATCTTGTATTCGCCGCTGTCTCCCCTTTCGGAAACGGTTGTAATCAGGAAAACGTTTTCGCCTGTTTCAATCGGGAACGTTCCCGTGCCTGTAACAGTCGTTTTGCTGTTGATCGGAACCGCGGTGATGTCGACTGTTTCTATGCTCGCGGGAAGCGTCATCGTGTAAGTGAAGACACCCGACTCGAAAGACGGCGACATCGCGTAGTCGTTGACGGCAATTTTCGAGAGTCTGTAGTTCGGGTTGCCGTCGGCAGTCGGACACGGGCAGCACTTTTCGGGCATGTTGTCGTAAACGGGGACCTTAAAAGTGAACGCCTGCTCGAACATTCCGAGGTTCTGGTACGTCTTTCTGACGTTGCTTCCCTCTCTGCTCGGCGCCTGGACGTTCTGCATGTACTGGTGCCAGTAGCGGCCGTAGTAAGTGCCGTCGACGTCGTACTTTTGGAGGTAGAGCGTGTCCTGGCCCTTGGTGATGTAGTTCTGGCTGACCTTTTTGCTGCCGCCTTTCAGCGCCAGATAAGGGCTCGTCCAGCCTTCGCGCTTGGCCTCGTTGAGACCGTTTTCGAGGATCTGCTCGTTCGTGGAACCCGCGGCCTCGATGTTGAAGTAGTTGTAGTAGCCTTCGTAACCGGGAACCGTGCCGGAAATAAGCCTGTTCGTGCCGGAACCGCCCTGCTCCTGTCTGACTCTCGCCGCCAGCATCAGCGGGTTGACGTCGAACTCGCGACCGAGCCTCACGAAAGCCTCCGCGTAAGTTATCGGCTCGCCGTCCTCGTCTCCTAGCGGAAGTTCCTTCTCGCACATGAAAGTACCGCTAAGCAGCCTGTCGACGGATTCGGTGCTGGCAAGCTCTTCGACAAATGTGAGCTGCTCAAACATGAAAAGCTGTGAATCGTTGAGGAAGTTCCTCGGATCGATGAAAAAGTCGATAAGCTCGTACGAAGCGCACGTCCACTGGCTTCCCGAAACTGCTATCCACCTGTCCTCGTCCCAGTTGAAAGCGCCCTGCCGCAGAGACTTCCACGACGAAGGCTTTTCCATGTTGATGTTGTTGGAGTTGAATTTGTACTCGTTTTCGAGAACCACGTCCCAGTCGAGACCGACCATGAACGACCTGAAGATCCAGTTCGGATGCAGGTAGTGAAGCACTCGCAAAAACGAACGGTACGACTCCGGGAACGTCTGCTCGTCAAGCAGAAGCTCGAACTCGGGATCGTCCTCGGCAGACACAAGTCCTATATATTTGCCGGAGCAGTATCCGTAGCTGCGCGCCGTGTCATAGGCGTAACTGACGTAATACCACGTGTCCTCACCCGACACAACCGTTCCGTGAAGTTCCAGAACTGTGCCGTAAGGAAGCTTGGCAATCGATTCGTATTCGGTTGAAGGGCCTGATCTTACGTTGAGAATATTGTCTACGTTGACGTTGACGTAACCTGCGATATCGGTTTCAAAAAGCTCGAGGCCGCCGTTCTCATCCGTGGCGGGGTCTTCGGCTGAAACAGGACGGAAAAAGAGCGAAAAGGTCATAAAAAAGACAAGCATGACCGCGACAGCTTTGGCAATATTATTTCTTCTTCCGGCTGCTGTATTTTTCACTGTTTTCTCCTTAGTAAGCCACAAGAAGCGCATATGCGCATCTCATTTGGGCTTATTATATCAAACAAAGGTGGTCTGTGCAAGTATTATTTTATTTATTTATAGAAGAAAAAGCCGGGCCCTTCGAAGTCATCGGGGGCCCGGCTTTAAGCTTAAGTTTTAAACTGAATCAATTATCTTGTTTCGCGCTTTCTCAGGAAAACGAACGAAGCGGCGATCGCGAGAACTGCGACGGCAGCGAAGAGAACAGAGTTGTCGCCGGTTGTAGGCTGAGGCTCAACAACAGGATCGGGATCTGTTCCGGGATTCGGGTCGGTGCCGGGATTCGGATCTGTTCCGGGGTTCGGATCGGTGCCGGGGTTGGGATCAGTGCCGGGGTTCGGATCTGTTCCGGGGTTGGGATCTGTGCCGGGGTTTGGATCTGTGCCGGGCTGCTGGTCAACGTGCTCTACGCCGTAAACCTCGATCTCGCCCAAACCCGCAAAGTAGTTGCTGGCGTCCCTCGTGGTCGATAGCTGTGTGACGTGAACTTTCACAAAGCTGATCTTCGTGCTCTCAAAACCGTAAGTCTGGGGCTCGCTTCTTACGCCGTCAAGTCCGGACTCCTGCCCTACTACAGTCCAGTTCTCAAGGTCTTCGGAAACTTCAACCGTGTATGAGCTCGGGAAGTTGGCGCCGTCAAGGAATTTCTGAGGGAAGAGATAAATTCTGGAGCAGTCGAATTCGCCGTCGAGGTCGATAGTGACAGTGATGTCGACGTCGCGTCCGGGAGCTGCGCAGTACCATCCGAGTCTGTCCTGGTCATCGCTCGGGAAAGCGGGAACCATACCGTCGGTGAGATACTCAAGAGCCCAGAAACCGAGAGTAAGCTCGAGTGTGCCCTCTCCTTCGATTTCGCCGATAACTTCTTTTTCAAAAGCGACGTTTGTCTCTTCAGCGGCGCCGGCTCCGGCAACGGAGAGCGCAATGATGAGAGCTGCCGAAAGAATCAAGCAAATCAATTTTTTCATAAAAAAACCTCCGAAAATGATTCGCTAACGGCCAAAAACCGTTAACACGGATTTAAATCAATTCAATTCTACCATTAAAAATGCGTCTTTTCAACGATTTTTTATAATCAAGAGAAAAAGGCGCGTTAAAAATCAATAATAGTCCACGCGCCGGTTCTGCTCAAATACGGGCGGGTAGATGTTTTCCGACGGTTCGATACCGCAAAGTCTGCAAACGGCTTCGTGCGCCTCAACCGTGAGCTTTCTTATCGCGTCCTTGTTAGGCAGCGATTCGTCCGGAAACAGCGGCTTTCCGATGTTGAGAGTGATCAGGCCGTGTTTATAGAAGAGTTTTTGAATTCCCTTCGCCTCGCGGTAGGAAAATCCCATCGGCAGAACGGGCTTCCCGGACTTCACCGAGAACCAGAACGCGCCTTTTTTGAACGGTCTTACCGGCATGTAGTACTCCCACATGCTCCCCTCCGCCGCGACGTGAAGCCAGCCGCCCTCTTTCAGATAGTCGAGGACAGCCTTCGACATCGCAGCCGTCGCTCTCGGGTCGTTCACCGGAACGGGTATTCCGCCGTTGAGCCTTATCAAAGTTTTATTCTCTCCGCGCATGTTTTTATCCCACGCGAGTATCGACGTTTTTCTCGGGAAAAGCGCGAGCATCACCGCGAGATAGTCCCACATGTGGATGTGGTTCGAGACGGAAACTGCGCCGTCTTTGAGAAGTTTTTTCGCCTCGCGAAGGTTTTTGCGCCCTTTCACTTTAAGCCCCAGGTTCAAATATGTGACCGGAAACGCGACCGTAACGAGCGCGCATCTCATAAGGAACCGCTTGAATCGGTAACCGGCTGATTTATCTATATACGGGTAGTTTTTGTCGAAAACCGTACCGTCGTCCTTCTTGACGACAAGGTAGTGGCGGTCGGTGATTTCCGTATACGGGTAGCATTTGGTTTTGGGATCGTAAGGCATGTGCTCTTCTCCCTTCAAATTCTTATTATTTTATTTGATTTTCCTGCTTCTCGAGCATTCCAGAATCTCGAGCTTCGTGAAGCCGAAAACCTCAAACCTCGCGTAGTCCTTTTTCGCGAGTTCCCTCATTTTTTCGACGACAGAATTATTCGCGTTTTTGTCGCCGGTACCTATAAAATCGCACATAATTATGCCTGCGATGTTCCGGACTGAAATGAAGCGTGCGATCTCTTCGCAAGCCTCGAGGTTGATCTCTGCCGCGCTTTTCTTCGAACCGGCGGAGTTGAGGTCGAAAACGTGCATCGCCTCTGTCTCGTCGTAAACGATCTCGGCCCCGGATTTCGTGTAAAAACGCCTCCCCATATAATCGGGAAGCTTTCTCGCGCCTTCGTCTGTGTCGAAAACCGAAAAAGTGCCTGTATGAGTCCGTATTTCCGGCTTGAAAGGCGCGTTTTCGAAGCGTTTTTTAATCTCAAGCGAAAGCTCCGGACAGTCCGTAAGAACGGATTCGAAAACGTTGTCACGGTACGTCGCAAGAAGAAAATCCGGAAAAGAGTTCTTATATAGGAGCGAGCCTGCCTTAAGCTCTTTGGCGCCTGCTGTCATGTTAGCGATATCAACCGCTCTCGTCAAAAATCCGTTCAGTTCATCGATCGCGGCGGTAGAGTAGTTTCCGCAGGCAGCCGTCCTGACGGTTATTTCGGCGAAATACGGACATTTGAAAGTCTCAAGCAAAGATGAAGCTGCCGACGAAAGAGCGGAAACCTCCTCGACGCCCCGTATCTTTTTGGAGACTGTCACGCTGAAGCCGCCGGTCGTACCGTTGCTGCCGCGGGAAGGCGCGGTTTTAAAACCGGCGAAAACGTAAAAACCGCAGAAAGAAAAATCCCTTGACAGAAGCCGCCCTTTTCTGCCTCTCGGACCTGTCACGACCGAAGCCGGGAATTTGTCTCCGGGTTTTAACTCGCCGGGGGTTCCGGCGATAAAGTCCGTGCGGCCAAGTCCCGCGTCAGCGAAGAAACCTCCCGAAGAACGGCTGTTTTCGCGGCAGACGGCCAAAACGACGTCGCCGGCCATCGCCTCATTTGAAGTATATACGCCGGCGGCGTAAGGCTCTCCGTCTTCGGAAATGACGTATCTGATATTCCCGCCGTCATAACCCGCAATCAGCTTTTTCATCATTCCACCGCCGTTTTGTGTACGTGAATTATAGTAACCCGTATATCCGCCGCGTCAGCGAGCGTTGAGACTGCAAGTTCCGGCCTCAGATTGCCTTCGGGCCCGGACGCGGTTTTGATTATCAGGTCGCCGTTTCCGTCAAACGAAAAGCCGTAAATAAGAGGCTTAATGTCGACCTCTTTTTCGCCGCTCTTGCTCTTTTTGAGAGTAACGAGCGAATCGCATTTTTCGTAAGCATCCGTCAGTTTTTCCCTGAAATCAGGGTCTTGCGACTCGAGAGTCACCCTGTAAACTGATTTCGAAAAGGACGCGAGAATTTTGACGTAAGGCTTTTCGAGCGCCTGAATACCGTTGATCTTTATGCTCTCGGGAAGCTCGCCGGCGAGTTTAGACGCAAGCGTTTCGCCGTCCATCGGCGTCGCGAGAGTGATATCCACGAACTCGGCGTCGGAGGTAAAGCCCACAGGCAGAGGATTCCCGAAAACGAGCTCCATCCTCGGGTTGAAGCCGTTCGAAAAAGCCACGTCGACACAAGCCCGCCTTAATGCGCGCTCGAAAACCTTCACGAAATCGAGGTGCGAAACGAATTTCACGCCGTCGCCGCGGGAATATGAAACTCTGAAAATCTCAGCGGTCGCCAACGCATACACCTCCTCCGTAAACGGCCGCGCCGCAGCCTGAACATTTCGTCCTGCAGTCGGGGGTTATCTCGCACGAGAGCGCCTTCATAAACTCGCGCTGCATAAACTTTTTGGTTACGCCGATGTCGACAAAATCCCACGGAAGAACGCAGGAGATTCTTTCAAGATAATCTTCCCTTAACTCATCTGAGAGGACCGAATCCGGGAAGCCGCCTTCTTTGACTTCAAAGCCTTCGTATCCGACCTTTCCGAGTCTCGCCTTTTCCTCGAGCCACACGTCGTATTTGAAAAACTCGCTCCAGGAGTCAAAGCCGCCCGTTCTCTTCCAAACGTTGTAAATAAGTCGCGACGCCCTTCTGTCGGCCCTCGCGAGAATGTTTTCGACGACCGAAAGCTCCGGATCCTGCCAGCTGAAGCCGTACTTGGGACCGAGCGCGTCTTTAATAAGCCTGAGCTTCCGCTTGATCTCTTCATACGATATCTGCTTCGTCCACTGGAAAGGCGTGAACGCCTTGGGAACGAAAGTCGAGACCGACACGGTGATCTGGGGCGCTTTAACTTTTCGCCCCTCACTGAGCTCGTAGTATAGATCTCTCACCTTTCTCGCGGTCGCGGCGATGGCGAGCACGTCCTCGTCAGTCTCGGTCGGCAGTCCGATCATAAAATAAAGCTTGACGCCGTAGTAGCCGTTCTCGAACGCGAGCCTCGCGGAGCGGAAAAGATCCTCCTCCGAAATGCCCTTGTTTATAACGTCGCGAAGGCGCTGAGTGCCCGCCTCAAGCGCGAAGGTGAGACCGCTTTTCCTGACCTTGCTTATCTTTTCCATAAGGTCGAGCGAAAACGAGTCGATTCTGAGGCTCGGAAGAGAAATGTTCATGTGACTGCTTCCGGTGTACTCGATGAGACCGTCGGTCAGTTCCTTAAGACAAGTGTAGTCGTCCGTGGCGAGGCTGAGGAGCGAGATCTCCTCGTACCCTGTCGTTTCCGAGAGCGATCTCGCGGCTTCGAGAAGAGACGCGGGAGTACGCTCGCGCGCGGGCCTGTAGATATATCCCGCCTGGCAGAAGCGGCACCCTCTTACGCAGCCCCTGAATATCTCGAGCATTATCCTGTCGTGGATCGCCTCGACGTAAGGAACGACCTGCTTTTTCATCATGAAAGCGCCTTCAAGCTCCGGAAGCACCCTTCTGCTGATCGTCTCCGGTACAAGCCCCTTATACTCTTCTTTTGGCGCGACGCGTAAGAAATCCCCGTTTTCGTCAAACTCCGCCCCGTATAACGCGGGAATGTAAACGCCCGGAATCTGTGACAGCGCCAGCAGGATCTCATGCTTCGTCATGCCTTTTTTGCGGCATTCCGCGTACTTTAAAAGTATTTCCGGCAGCATCTCCTCGCCGTCGCCGAGATTGAAAACGTCGAAAAAGTCCGCGATCGGTTCGGGGTTCATGCACGAAGGTCCGCCGCCGATAACGATCGGTGCGTCCTCACCTCTGTCACGCGCGAAAACAGGCAGTCCCGCAAGGTCGAGCATATTTAAAATGCTCGTATACGACAGCTCGTACTGGAGCGTGAAACCTATAAAATCGAAGTTCCTGATCTCCTCCTGCGACTCGAGCGCGAATAGCTTGAGACCGTTCTCCCGCATCTTGGCTTCGAGATCGGGCCACGGAGCGAAAACGCGTTCGCACCAGAAACGTGGATAGCTGTTCAGGAGTTCATAGAGAAGCTTCATGCCGAGGTGCGACATTCCTATCTCGTATGAGTCGGCAAAGCAGAACGCAAACCTCACGTCAACGTCCGCCTTGTCCTTGACGACGGCGTTAAGCTCGCCGCCCGTATATCTGGCCGGTTTTTCGACCTCCATTAGTATTCTGTCGGGAATGTAGGACACCTTGAAATACCTCCGGGAAAGCGCCTTTTGATACTAAAAATTTGCCTATTTATAGGCGTCAAATTCTTTTAAAACACGTTCGTCCGCGGCGACGCTGCCGGTAAACAGTACGTCGTCCGGGTCGTTTTTGTTGACGAGTGTTATCTTCTGAGGACCGTCGAAGAAGCCTGCGAGGCTTCTGGCGGCTCTGATCTTTTGAGGATCGATCCGGATAACAAGGGGCACGTCGAATTTGTTGGAGTAAGCGGACTGACCGGCTGCTGCGTTTCCCTGCCGGTTTTGCGTCTTCTGATTATATTCTCTGCGGTACCCCGAGTCCGAAGCGAAGCCTCTCGAGGACGAAGCGGGAGCGTAAGTCTCCGGCGTGAACACCTCGTCGGCAATGATCGACGCCGCCTTTTCGTCGCGCGCGCTCACCCTTCCGGTCACCACGACTATCGCGTCGTCTTCAAGCATGTTCCTGTACTTCTCGAACGTCTTCGGGAACAAAAGAACCTCGAACTCGCCTGTTATGTCCTCGAGCGTCATGAACGCCATCGTCTGGTTGGACTTGGTGATCTTTCTTTTCAAAGCCGAAACTATTCCGCATACAACGGCGGAAGAACCGTCTGCGGCTCGCGCCCTGCCGATTCCGTCTGAAGCGTCAGGAGTTTCCTGAACGCCGTTTTCGTCGGAAGAGACGTCGGCCCGCAGCATGTCGGCCGTTACGTTGACGTTTTTGGCGATAAAATCGCTTAGAGACTCAAGCGGATGGCCGCTGATATATACGCCGGAAACCTCTTTTTCGAAAACGAGCAGGTCCTTTTTGTCGAGCTCCGGAAGCTCCGGATAGCTGTCGTAGTCCTCCGCGCCACCGCCCGTGTCTTCATCGAGATCGAACAGCGAAAACTGTCCGAGAGCCGTGTTTTTGGCCTCGTTCGCGACGCTGTCGAGAATTATATCGTACGATTTTAGAAGCACGTTCCTGTTTTTGCCGAAGCTGTCGAACGCGCCGGCCTTTATAAACGAGTCGACCGCGCGTCTGTTGAGGTTCATCGCGTTCATGCGTTTGGCGAAGTCGTAAAAGTTCTTAAACCTTCCTCCGCGCGAACGCTCCTCGACAAGCGAGAGAACCGCCTTTTCTCCGACGTTTTTGAGCGCCGCGAGACCGTACCTTATGCACCCGTTTACGACTGTGAAGTACGTGGAGCTCTCGTTAACGTCCGGAGGAAGCATTTTAATGCCAAGCTGCTTCGTGACCGAAATATAGGCGGAAACCTCTTCGCTCTTGGTGATAAGACTGTTGAGCGTCGCGCACATGAGCTCGACAGGATGGTACACCTTGAGGTACGCGGTTTCGTACGCGACGACGGCGTAACATGCGGCGTGGGCCTTGTTGAAGGCGTAGCTCGCGAAATCCATCATCTTGTCGAAAATCCTGTTCGACGTCTCTTCGGGAACGCCTTTGCTCAAAGCGCCGGCGACGAAGTTTTCGCGCTCCATGACCATCACGTCGTGCTTCTTTTTCGCCATCGCGCGTCTGACGAGGTCGGATCTGCCCATAGTATAGCCGGCCAGGTCGCGGACGATCTGCATAACCTGCTCCTGGTAGACCATGCATCCGTACGTGACGTTCAGAATGGGCTCGAGCAGCGGGTGGTCGTATTTTATGTTCTCGGGATGTTTCTTGTTTTCGATATAAGTCGGGATCTGGTCCATCGGACCCGGTCTGTAAAGCGCGATGCCCGCTATGATATCCTCAAGGCAGTCCGGACCGAGGTTCATCATGAAGTTTGTCATTCCCTGGCTCTCGAGCTGGAATATGCCCTCAGTGCGCCCCTGCGCGATCTCGCGGAAAACGGCGGGATCCGACATGTCCATATTGTCGAAATCGACCGTCACGCCCTTCTGCTGCTTTACAAGTGCGACCGCCTCCTGAATGACTGTCAACGTTCTCAAACCGAGGAAGTCGACCTTTAAAAGGCCGAGCTTTTCGAGGTTCTGCATAGGATACATCGTAATTACGGCGTCAGAGTTCGTCTGCACGGGAACGTATGACGTAACAGGATCCTTTGTGAGTACGACGCCGGCCGCGTGAGTCGAGATGTTTCTCGGCATGCCTTCCAGCTGCATTGCCCTGTCGAGAAGAGTTTTTACCTTCTCCTCGTTGTTGTATCTTTCACGTAACTCCGTACTCTGCTCCAGCGCCTTCGCGATGGTGATGTTTAAGACTCTCGGAACGAGCTTCACGACGGAATCGACTTCGGCGTAAGGCATGTCCATGACCCTGCCGACGTCGCGTATCGCTGCCCTGGCGGCCATCGTTCCGAACGTGATGATCTGAGCGACGCACTCCTCGCCGTACTTCCCGACGACGTAGTCGATAACCTCCTTGCGGCGGTTGTCGGAAATGTCAACGTCAAAGTCCGGCATACTGATCCTCTCCGGGTTCAGGAAGCGCTCGAACGCGAGGTTGTATTTAAGCGAGTTGATATTTGTGATCTTAAGGCAGTACGCTACAAGACTCGCGGCACCGGAGCCTCTTCCGGGTCCGACCGTGATTCCGTGATCCTTCGCGTATTTTATAAAATCCCAAACGATGAGATAGTAGTCGGCGTAACCCATCGAACAGATGACGGAAAGCTCGTACTCAAGGCGCGATTTGACCTCATCCGTGAGTGTCTCGCCGAACCTGAAAGCGGCGCCGTCGTAGCAGAGTTTTCTAAGCCAGCTCTCGGAGGTATACCCCTCGGGAATTTCAAAATGCGGCAGGATCGAAGTCTTCTTGAACTTCAGCTCCACGTTGCACATTTCCGCTATTTTTACGGTATTTTCGAGCGCCTCGGGAACGCTTTCGAAGAGCTTCTTCATCTCTTCCGGCGACCTCAGGTAGAACTGGTCCGTCTCGAACCTCATTCTGTCCGTGTCGGCGAGCTTTTTGCCTGTCTGAATGCACAGAAGCATGTCCTGCGTCAGCGAGTCGTCGCGGGTTATAAAATGAACGTCGTTTGTCGCGATAAGCGGAATGCCTGTCTCGCGCGACAGCTTCAAAAGATCGAGGTTTACCTCAGCCTGGTTCTGAACGCCGTTGTTCTGAAGCTCCAGATAGTAATTCCCGTGCCCGAAAACGCTCTCGTACCAGAGAGCCGTCTCCTTCGCGCCGATGTAGTCGCCTAGAAGAAGGTGCTGAGGAACCTCGCCGCCAAGGCACGCTGACGAACAGATCAGACCGTCGTGATACTTCTCTATGAGTTCCCTGTCGATCCTCGGCTTGTAGTAAAAGCCCTCCGTGTAGGCGGCCGACACGAGCTTGATAAGATTGAGATAACCGTCGTAGTTTTTTGCGAGAAGTATCAGGTGGTAGTTCTCGGCGTCCTCGCGCGTCTCCTTGTTGAAGCGCGTTCTCGGTGCGACGTAAACCTCGCAGCCGATGATAGGTTTGATGCCCTTTTCGACGCACTTTGTGTAGAAGTCTACGACTCCGTACATAACGCCGTGGTCGGTTATGGCGAGCGAAGACATGCCGAGTTCGGCAGCCCTGTCAACAAGCGGACCGATCCTCGAAGCGCCGTCAAGGAGACTGTATTCGGTGTGGACGTGAAGATGAACAAAAGTGTCTGCCATAAAATGAAGCCGCCTTTCGCCGGCAATACCGCGCGGCGTTTGATGCTATAAATAAATCCGTAAACTTTGTCTGCCCGGTCTTTACAATTGTATCCGGTTCATTATTCCGCGATAACGGCGGAAATTTTCTTTTTGAGAAATTCCTTCAGCTCCGCGGCGTCTTTGTCGGCCTTCTCCTGCGTTTTTGCCTTGATTCCGACGTAGATCTTGATCTTGGGCTCCGTTCCGGAAGGTCTGATCGCGAACCAGCCGTTTGAGAGCTTGTACTTAAGCACGTCAGCCTCGGGAAGGTCGACTTTTTCGACTTTGCTGCCTCCCGCGCGGTAAACGGTCTCCGTTCCTTTAAGAACGTCTGTAAACGATTTGACTTTATAACCGTCGCCCGGGAACGACACCGCGTTGGCGCGGACGAAGCTCATTATCCTGTTTATCTTTTCCCTTCCGGATTCGCCGGGAAGATCGATCGAAAACGCGCTCTCGTGCCTGTAGCCGTACTCTTTGTAAATTCCGTCGAGCACTTCCGCCAGAGTCTGCCCGAACGTGTGCTTGTAGTAAAGCGCCATCTCGGCGAAAACGATTGCCGCCGCGACGCCGTCCTTGTCTCTCGCGTACCCTTCCGTGAGGAAGCCGTAGCTCTCCTCGAAGCCGAGAATGAAGCTGTCTTTGTTTTCTTCGGTGATCAGGTCGCCGATGTATTTGAAGCCTGTCAGCACGCTTTTAAATTCAATTCCCTTCGCCTTGCATATCTCGCCGGCAAGATCCGTGGACACTATCGTCGAGACGGCGAAGGAGTCGTCTTTAAGAAGACCGAGCGACTTGCGGAGCTCCGTAAGATAGTCCGGGTCTGTCGCGATAACGATGTCAGCGTTCTTCTCTTCCGCGAGCTTGAGCGCGAGAGCGAACGCGGCCGTGTTCTCGGGGTTCGGGACGGGAACCGTCGGGAAGTTTCCGTCAGGCTTCTCCTGCTCTTTTACAACGTAGAAGTTCTTTCCGAGGCCCGCGTTTTGGAACGCCTTTTTGACGTATTTGGCGCCGGCGCCGTGGAGCGGAGAGTAGACTGTCGTAAGCTCGTCTGCGTATTTTTCGTTGATCTCTCTGTATGCGGCAAGGTTGTTGATCCTGTCAAGATACGATTTGATGACCTTTTCGCTGACGTATGAGAGCATTCTCGTCTTTTTCAGCGACTCGTAGTCGGGAACGGGAATCTTCGTGAAGTCGGAGTACGACTCGATCGACGCGGTAATTACGCCGGCCATTTCCGGCGATATCTGTACGCCGCCCTCGCAGTAGACCTTGTAGCCGTTGTACTCCTTCGGGTTGTGGCTCGCGGTGATCATAACGCCGGCGGCGAGATTCTGCGACCAGACGGTGTAAGAAAGAACCGGGACAGGCGCAGTCTCCTTGAAAATGTACGTTTTGATGCCTCTCGAGGCGAAAACCGCGGCAGCCTCCTTGGCGAAAACAAGCGAGTTGTTCCTGGTGTCGTACGATACCGCAACACCGCGTTTTTTGAATTCTTCTCCGCGCGAGCATATCCAGTCTGCGACGCCGGCGCTAGCGCGCCTTACGACGTATATGTTCATCCTGTTGGTGCCGGCGCCCATTACGCCGCGAAGACCGGCCGTTCCGAACTCCAGATCACGGTAGAACCTGTCGTAAATATCGTTTTCGTCAGTTATCGACTTTAGTTCTTTCCTTGTCTCTGCGTCAAAATATCTGCTTGACGACCAGACTTTATACTGTTTATTAACTCTCTCTTCGTTCATTTCCGGATTCCCTTTCGTGATTTCCGTATTTTTAACGCCTTTTCCGGGACGTTCGTTATCGTTGTTTTTAAGTGTCTTGAAAATCTGTCGCGCGCGTTTGATAAGCTCGTTTCTGTCGTTGTCCTGCTTTCCCTCTGTCACTTCTTCGAGAAGCTTTTCAAGCACGACTCCCAGCACCTTTCCGGACGGGATCCCTGCGTATCTGATAAGAACCCTGCCGTTGACGGCGAGCTTCGAGAGGCTGTAGGGTCTCCCCGAATCTATGTAATTATAGATTGCCTTTTCCAAATTGTCAATTGAAGCGAGGTTGACAGTCAGCGCGTAGCTGCTCTTTCCGCTTATATCGGCTCGCATCACCGCTGCGAGGTCGATCGCGCGTGAGGGTCCCAAAATTCTTAAGATCTTTCCGGCGGCGGCGTCGTAGCGTTCCTCTTTAACAGTCTCGTCCTTGAAAAACTCGTGGTGGTAAATAAGCTGCTTAACGCGGCTGACAGTCGAATTCGGTGCGCGAAGCCTTTTCAATATCTCCTCGCTCATCGCGCTTCCGATTTCGGCGTGGTTTTTGAAATGGGTGAAGCCTTTACTGTCGTACGTTACCGTAAGCGGTTTCGCGACGTCGTGAAGAAGCATCGTGAGCCTCAGATCCGTGACAGGAGGCGTTGATGCGATCGCGATTACCGAATGCCTGTACACGTCGTAATAATGGAACTTGTTGATCTGTGCTGTCTCAGCCGCCCTTCTCAGTTCGGGAATCACGTTGAAAATGACCTCGCGCGCGGGACCGAGCATGATCTCCTGCATCTTGCCCGTGTCCTTAACAGTCAGGAACTCGCACAGCTCGGCGTATATCCTTTCGCTTGAAATATACTTAAGCTCCGGACTCTTTTCGACAAGCGCCGCAAGCGTTTTCTCCTCTATATCGAACCCGTAAACCGCCGAAAATCTGATTGCGCGCATGATTCTGAGAGCGTCCTCGCCGAACCGTTTCAGCGGGTCGCCCACGCACCTGATCAGTTTCTTTTTCAGATCGTCGACGCCTCCGTGGTCGTCGACAAGACCTTTATAAGGCGAAAAAGCCATCGCGTTGATTGTAAAATCGCGGCGCGAAAGATCCTCGGAGAGATTCGACGTAAAGGTGACGCCGTCGGGATGGCGGTGGTCCTTGTAGTCGCCGTCAGTTCTGAACGTGGTCACTTCAACAGGGTTGCCCTCCGACATGACGGTAAGAGTTCCGTGCTTGACGCCTGTGGGTATGACCTTCATTCCGTCGAAAGCGGCGGCCATCTCGTCTGTGTTTGCGGAAGTTGTCACGTCGTAGTCCTTGGGTGTTCTTCCGAGGAGCAGATCTCTCACGCATCCGCCGACGATGTAAGCCTCATGGCCGGATCTCTCAAGACGGGACAGAACCGCGTTCACGTACTCCGGAATATTCTCTTTTTGAATATTTTTTATTTCCATATTTTTGCTTCCGGCGGCTTTTAATCCTCGCCGTCAAAACCGGTGCTTTGTTCGGCCTGCGCCGAATATTTCTGCCGGCACATAAACGAATACCGGCAATAAACGCATGCTTTGTTGTTCTCATACACAGCCGTAAACCTGCCGCCGACAAGATCCGCTGCCGTTTCGGAAACGAGCTCAAGTCCTCTGTCCGCGTATTCGCCGAGAGTTTCGAATTTTTTTCCTTTTTCTACCTTTTTCGCTTTTTCCATTGTTTCAACGAGAATATTCTGCGGAATAACGCTTTTCTCGTTGTGCATGGTAGACTTGGAATCGCTTACCGTATCCGGACCGTAATGGTAGTACGCGAGCTTTTTGATCTCCGCGTCTGTGAAGTTGAAACGTTTTTTCAGATAATCAATGCCCTTTTCGACGGCTTTGTAGTACACAGGCAGCTGTAACTTTCCCATTCCGGGATCCGATGAGTCTTTTCCGCTCTTGTAGTCGATCAGCGCTATCGCGACTTTTCCGTCGCCGTTGTCGGCAATATCCAGTCTGTCGATGGATCCGACAAGTTTGAGTCTCACCTGCGAACCGGGAATGTCGACTTCAAGCGCGGGAAGGTCATCCTGTCCTCCGAAGCCGTATTTTAACTCAGATGCCTTCGGGTTGTACCCTTCCTCGAGATTCCGGGATATGTCTTTAAGCTCCGCGACGCTGCTCCTCTCGGCTCTGTCGAGGTAGAATTTGTTCTTGTTCGTAAGCTCTGAGAGGTATATCATTTCCGACGCGTCCGTAGATGATATAATGGCGTTAACCGCGTCCGAGACGTAACGGTTCCAGTCGCCGGCGGTAATTTCGCGGAAGTCTCTTTTCTCACCGGTCGCATTGTTTACGGCTTTCTCGAAAACGTTGTGCATGAACGTGCCGAGCACGTCGCTCTTAATTGAACCGTCTCTGCGCTCTTCAAGGCCGAGGACCTTCTCTGAAAAATATTGATAGGGACAATTCCTGTACGTGTCAAGAGACGTTACGCCGCCTTGGAACGAGGCTTTGATGTTGAGAAGCTGTCTAACGAGGTTTGGACCCAGCAGTACTTCGTCTGCCTCTGTAACAGGGCCTGACTGATTGTCATCCTCAAACGAGAGCAGACGCTCGGTTTTCCCGACCTCCTCGAAAAGCCTCTCTACCGAATCGAGGGCGGCGGCGCGTGAAAGCTCGTTACCCGTTTCGTCGGAAAGTGAGTAGCTTACGTACAGCTTTTCGCTCGCGGCGAGCATTTTTGAGTAGACGTTAAACTGAAGGAGAAGCGTTCTCTCGAGGGAGTTGTAGGAAGTCCTTCCGCCGGCGTCTTTGATTGCCTGACGTTCGGTGTCTCCGAGAAAGCTGTCGTCGGGAGGCTCTGCCGGGAAGCAGCCCTCGTTGGCTCCGAGGATCATGATGACTTTTTTATCAAGGTAGAGTGAACGGTCAATATCGCCCACCTGAACGCAGTCCTCCGACGACGGAATCGAACCGACAAGGAAGCATGAAATTGCCGCCATAAGTGCGTCGTTCGTATAATTGAAAAGCTTCCCCCTGCTTCCCATCGAAATGTATCCGATCGAAAGCCGGCACTCTTCTATAATGTCGGCAAAAACGTTCCAGGTCCTTACAAGTTCCGGATCGGCGCCGCCGTTTTTCTCGGAAAGAACCGAGAATGAATCGTCAATGCCGCAGCGCGCGGCGAATTCGAGAAAAACGTTCAGCGCGTCGGATACCGTCCTGGCGCCGCGCGCGGTATAAATCAAACCTGTTTTCTCGTCGCAAAGAAGAGCAAAAAGAGCTTCAGCCGCAAGAACGTAGGAAGGCTTTAAATCGGGAGTATCCGCGTATTTTTTCGCCAGACGTTCGACGCACTTTCTGAAACTCTTTTCCGATGCCACGTTCGATGCCAAAAACGCGTTTTCGAGAACGTCGGCGTCGTCTCTTGACACTGTTTCACCGTTTATATTGACAAGTCCGGTACGGAGAAGTGTCGTAAGAGTGTTCTTATTAAGCTCGCCCGCGCAGATCCTCATGAAGGCATCGGCAAGTCTGATCAAAGGATGGCCTGACCGCTCAAGTCTCGCGTCGATAAATGTCGGAATGTTTCTGCCTGCGAAAACGGCAGACGCAATGTACTGCTTTGTATCGAGCGACGGTATTGCTACAGCGATGTCGGACCAGCCGTAATTACCGCTTGATACAAGCTTTTCAATGTAATTTGACGCCGCCTCGAGCTCGTGGTAGAAATCTCCTTCCGCTGCGAAAACGATATCGTGCTCTTTCCCTTTGTTGTGAAGAAGAATTTCGTCTCTGCGCGCGATTTTTCCGTAGCTTTTGGAGAGATGGCGAAGCTCGGGCGATCCCGAAAACCGTGAATGAGCGTCGTTTTCTGCGGGATCGCCTGAAAGAATGCTTTTTACGTTGACAACATTGCCCGTCGAATTAAGGAGCTCTTCAAGAGTCTTCAGCGTGTCGAGCGGGCAGCCGAAAAACGACGACTGATAATCCGGTTTGAAACAGTAAACGGACAGGTTGTCGCACTGAAGCGAGATCGCTTTTAAAATCTCAAGCTCGACTTTAGTAAATCCGCTGAAGCTGTCGACGAAAACGCTGCTGCCGGTTATAAAAGTCGTTCCGCTGTTGATAAGCTCGATCGCGTCTCCCGCGAGGAGCTGTGCGTCCTCGTATTTTCCCTTTATCTCGGATGTAAAAGCCCTTTTAACGAGGGCGATGTCGCGAAGCTTTTTAACGGTCAGTTCGTCCTCTTGGTGCTCGGACTCATACTTGTTCGCGGCGTTTTCGAGCGTCTCGGGTTCTACGAGATACTTTTCGAGTTCGGTTATCGTGGAGCCGAGCTTCGCGACAGCAAACGGCTTTTCCTGAGTCTTTTTGAAATAAGACAGCTTCCGCTCGTTGTTCTTAAGCACCTTGACAAGAAGCATCGCTCTCATCGACGGAGTGAGCGGAATTCCGGTCTTTTTGTTGCTCTCAGCCAGAATCTTATAAATAAGCCTGTTAAAGCTGATGACCTCGGACGCGATAAGACCGCCCGAACCCGCCGCCGTCAGGAGCTTGTTTTCGATTTCGACGGTAAGCTGTTCAGGCACGATCAGGAACGAATGCCTGTCGGGAAAAAGAACGTCCCCCTTCGAAGCAGACGACAGAAAATCGTTTATGGCGTGATATGTCTTTCCCGACCCCGCGGGGCCCGTGTAGATGTTAATTCTGCCCATTTGCGAATCTCTCTATTTTTAGTGTAAAACAATCAATTAAACTTAGTGCGGGGCGAGGCGTGACGCAGGCTAAATGATTGTTAAATGAAGTCTTCGCCAACAGTAAGCATCGGGCTTCTGTAAAGCCTTGCGTCGTCAAACGCGCGCTGTCTGTCGGTGAGCGTTCCCTCTTTGACCTTCGCGAGCGCGTCCTCCATTTCATAAATCTTCGCGTCGATATCGTCCATCTCGTGAAGAATGAACGCCTCGGGTATTCTGGGAGTGACCGAGCTTCCGAACTCGGGCTTTCCGTGGTGTGAGAGTATCATATGAGTGAGAAGAACGAGCGCCTCGCTGTCGGTGCCCAGCCTCTTTCCGTAATCCTCCACGAGCATCGCGCCGCGGATAATGTGCGACACAAGCGCGCCGTCGACTGTCATTTCTTTCAACAGTCCGGTATCGTTGGCGACGTACTCGGAGAGCTTGCCGATGTCGTGAAGAGCCGCGCCGCAAAGGAGCAGGTCCTTGTTTAAAAACCTGTACGCCTGGTACATGTAGAAGCAGCCGCGCATAACACCTATTGTGTGCCTGAGAAGTCCGCCGAGCTCGGCGTGGTGGAATGATATCGCGGCAGGCCATGTCAGGAGCTGTTCTTTATGGTCCTCGTAAATCGCGAGCGTCAGCTTTTTGAGGTCCTCGTTTTCTACGTACTTTTCGATGTACGCAAGGACCTCGCGGTACATCGCTTCGCCGCTCTTCGGACTCGATTTGATAAAATCCGCAAGGCCGACTCCGTCGCTCTCCTGCGTTTTCCTGATCTTTTTTATGTTAAGCTGAAGCTTTTCCGCATACGATTCCGTCTCGGATTCAACGTAAACGATATCGTTTGCCGAAAATGCGCCTAGCTCCGCGCGCGACGGCGCCCAATAGTTGGCGGAAATTTTTCCGGATCTGTCCTTAAGAACGAAATTCAGATACTTGTCGCCGGATTTTTTCTGCTTGACTGATACGCTTTCTATCATCAAAAACAGATTTGCGGGGCCGCCCGCGATAAGTTCGTTTATTTTTACCTGTTCCATTTGTCTCTCCCGGTTATTTTAATTTGCAAAAGGCAACAGCCGCTTTTCATAACGGCCGCTGCCTTGGGTGTTTATGCCGTCATCCGCGGTGTCATTGTTTGATTACCACTTATAGTCGGCTTCGGACCAGTTGAACTCGGCCGGCGGTTCGACAACGTGTACCGTAACCGTGTAGGAGTTCTTCGGGTCGTCTCCGATCTGAGCCGTAATGACCGCGTCGCCGAGACCCTTTGCCTGGAGCTGTCCGGTCTTTGTAACAGTGACTATTCCCGTGTCGCCGGAGGTGTAAGTGACGGGATAATGCTCGGACGGTACCATTGCAGGATAGTCGGCGTGCTTCTTGGTTGAGTCATTGTAGCACTCTCCCCAAGTGTCGTCGACGAACTTGACGATGCCCCTTACCTGCGGCTTGTGCTTCGCGCCGTTGGCCTTTCCGTTATAGATCGTAATCTCGGGCTGAACCGCAGTAACGCTTTCGATAGCCGGGAACGACTGATCGAAAACGAAGTTCTCGGGATAGACGTAGACCTTGAAAGTTATGCTGTAGCCTTCGTAAGTGGCTGTAACCTCGGTTTTGCCCTCTTTAAGCGCTACGATCTTCTTGCCGTCGAATTTGATGAGTGATGTGTCGTAATTCGAGAATGAAATTTTTGCAACGTCAGCATCCTCGACAATCTTGTGCGTCTTGATGTTCGAGTCGATCCAGGCGACGTCGAGCTCGCCGTAAGTAGACCCCGCGTTGACTTTCACAAGGTGAGGAAGCGTCGTAAGTCCCTCGGGAACCGGGTTCTCAACAGGAGGCCAGAACGCGTCTGTGATGAGTACGTTCTTGTCGCTCTTGGTCTCTTTTCTCAGGTCGCCCTGGTAAGCCTCAAGGTTGATGAAAACGAATCTCGTCGCCCACTTGCCCCAGAAGTCGTTTCCGACGCCGGGAGCGAACGCGTAACCGAGCATCAGGTTGTCCTTGAGCTGGATGTGGCCGTTGGAGCGCTTTGAAATACCCATGTTGTGGCACATCTGGGCGATATTCTTCTTGATAAATTCGCCTTTGATGAAATGGATGCCGTCCTTGGACTCGTAGAGCTGAATGCCGCTGCTTGTGGTGAATCTGTTGTAAGTCTGAACGCCGAGGAAAAGGCCGACGTCTTCACAGTAGCAGACGTCGAACTGGTCGCCTGTCTTCTTGAAGGCCATGCCCTTGAATTCCATCGTCGCCGGCCAGTTTTCGGAGGTCGAATCCGCGATCGAAACGTACTCGTACTCGCCCACGTCGGAAGCCCACGTGTAGTAAATGTAGAGTTTGCCGTCAAGCTCCACGAAGCTCGGCTCACCGGCGCCCCATGATGCGTCGGCTTCATTGTAGTAAACGATAGGCTGCGGATCGCCGCCCCAGCCGTTTCCGTTCCACTTCTCGTACGGTCCGTCAGGCTTTCTCGAACGGGCGACGAAAACGTTGTTGTTGATACCGCCGTTAGTACTTACGATCGTCGAGGTGTAGCCGAGATAGTACCAGCCGCCGAAATAAATAACGCCGGGGTCGCATACCGAATAGTGGTCCATCGAATCGGGAGTCGGCTGAAGAACGAGCTTCTCTTCAGACCACGTCTTGCCTCCGTCGTCGGAGTGCTTCCACGTAAACCAGTCCCATTCGCCGCTCGTTCCGGGCTCGGCGCGTACCTGTAGCCCCATTTGCCCTCTACCGCGCAATAAACGTTAAAGCCGGTGTCTACAGTTTCAAAATGAAAATGGGTATTCTCGGGCGGCTGAACTCTCGGAAGCTCGTCGTCGAATTCACGTCCGGGCATGATCTCGTCCGGAGTCGGTTCCTCGGTCGGCTCCTCCGGTTCATCCGTTTTTGCCGGGGTGCTTCCGGGCGTCACGGTGCAGGATGTAAGCAAAAGCAGAGAAAGAATTCCGCTGATTATCATAATGAAAATTCTTCTGAGTTTTGACATGAAATTACCTCCGTTTTTTATATAGGTTGTCGGTTGTTGCCAACTGTTTCTATTATACAATTCTTTCCGCCTCTTTTCAAGGTCGGAAATTATTTTCCGCGCCCTTTGGATTAACCGGAAAATATGCTGAAAATATAATACTAAAGGCCCGCTCTTGTATCAAAAACGGGCCGTGCGGCCGCTCAAAACACGCAGCCGGTACAAACTAATATAACACTAAAAAGAGGCCGTGGCCGTTATCCGAAATAGAACTCGTTGAAGACGGAATCCTGAGGGAGCTTCAGCTCGCGGACGCGCCTGACGCCCGCAATTGCGTCGACCGGAAGCACCGCGGCGACTGCTTTTCTCTCCTCTTCGGTCAGGCTTTCAGCCATCTCGGCGATCTTGCCGCAGAGGTAGAAAGCCTCGTAAACGTATGAGGAATTGAAAAAGTAGTCCGCATATCTCTTCTGGGGCTTGATGTACTTTTCTTCGCCGTTTCTGACGCTCGGCCACATCTCAAGCGTTCTCATGACGTCGGCGTTCCGTGTCTCGAAGTCGCGGATCGTTCTGCGCATAAACCTGACCGACTGGGGCATAATTTTCGCCTTCGAGCCGGTGAACGAGTAAGAGTCGAACGGGCAGATGTAGATCTTATACTTGAAATCGGCCTTGAAACCGTTAAAAATCTTGGGGTTCATCGTCTGGATGCCTTCTACGATGAGGAGGTCCTTGCCCTTCCTGGCGATCCTGCCGCCCGCGCCCTGCAGCTGCTTTCCGATCATAAAGTCAAACTTCGGCAGCATCACGGTCTCGCCCGCAATGAACTTCTGAACGCATTTCCGGAACTTCGAAACGTCGAACGCGTCTATGCATTCGTAGTCGACGTCATTCGATCCGGGAGGAATGAGCCCGAGCCTTAACTGCCTGTTCTTCGTATACTCGGAGTCGTGGTAGAAGTTGTCGAGCGATAGAAGCGACACGTTGACGCCTGTAGAGCGGATCTTTTCGCAGAGCTTGGTGGAAAAAGTGGTCTTTCCGGAAGCGGAAGGCCCGGCAACGAAAATGACGCCAACGTACTCGGTAAGCGACTTTGTCGCCGCGTCAAGAACTCTCAAAAGGTTCTCATACTGCAGGTTGACGGCGTACTCGCCTGTCGTCACCAGCGCCTCTATTCCGTTATTTTCGACGTATCCCGTCAAAAAATCAATATTGTGATCCATATTAAATCTCCTTTGTAAAACTGTTATTCTGTCCTGAGCGCTTCCACAGGATCCTTGTGCGCTGCCGACCTCGACGGGAACAGACCCGCGATCAGAGTCAGCAGCATACTGATTATTACGAGCACTACGCACGCCTGCCACGGCAGAACTGCGTTGATATTGCCCAAATTGGTGTAGTGGTGAATTATGAGGTTGATAGGATAGCAGAGAATCAGCGAGGCTCCGATTCCTATCAGTCCGGAGATAAATCCGATTATGAGCGTCTCGGCAGTGAACACGCGCGATACGTCGTTCTTCGAGGCGCCGACGGCTCTCAGTATTCCGATCTCTTTAGTGCGTTCGAGAACGGAAATGTACGTGATGATTCCGATCATTATCGAGGAAACGACAAGCGAGACGGCAACGAACGCGATAAGCACGTACGAGATCGCGTTGATGATAGTCGTAATTCCCGACATGAGAGCCGCAACGTAGTCGGTGTAGGATATCTGATCGTCCTTTTCGACGCCTTTGTTGTATTCGGATATCTTTTCGGCTATCGTATCCTTGTCCTCGAACGTGGCGGGATAGATCCTGATATAAGCCGGATTTTCAGTGTCGAGAATGCCAAGCGTCTCGAGATTTTTGTCGTAGGAGTTCTCCGAAATCTCCGACTGCGAGATCATGACGTAGTACTCGGCAAGCTTGGATTCGCCGGAAGAACCGATTTCTTCGTCAAGCGCCGCTGCGAGTTTTCTCTCGGCTACGGCCGGATCGCCCTCCGCGCGTTCGGCATAGAGCTTGTCCGTAATATTGTCAAGTATTCTGTCATAGAAAACGCTGAAAGAAACGTCGTCGAGTGAAGCAAGATACGCAGCGCCGGTTTCCGCAGGCATCGCCCCGGTTTCGCTCCAGTAGTTGAGAATCAACGCGGTTCCCTTTTCGCGGCCGGGGTTCATCGCGAGAATCGTCTTCTTGAAGAAATCGTGCTCCTCGGCCGTCGGCGTCCTGACGATCGTCTGAATTTTGGTCTCGGATTCCTTCGCGAAGTTCTCGCGTATAGTCGCCTCCGCCCCCTCTCTTATCATCGCGAAAAGCTCTTCGTCGGTATAAGATTTAAGGTAGTCGGAAATGAATGAAATGTCAAGACCGTAGTTCTCGGCGATCATTTTCTCCGCTTCCTCGCGGTTGTCGGTGACAATGATCTTGTCAAGCTGCTCTTTTATGTACTCTTCGTCGGGCGTCGTCAGAATCTTTTTATAAAGCTCCGCCTTTTCGGCGTCTGACATGTTCGCGACTGTCTCTTTTGCCTTCGCGGCCTTTTCGGCTTCTGTAAGCTCGTTCTCCTCGATCGTAAACGGCTTTCCGGTCAGAATGTCGATATTTTTGCCCTCTGAGGCGATAAGCGCCGCGGCAGCGGGAGATTCCGCGTTTTTGTCGATCACGTAGTCGGTAAGAAGACTTGTGTAGCAGAAAACCGCCGACGAAGGTATTCCTGTCGAAGTCGCGTCGGGGTTCTTCCTTATAACGCCGCAGATATTAAGCTTGAGGCCGTTCCTGACAATCATCGAGAGCAGAGATCTGTCGTCGCCCGCGTACTGAAATACGCCGTCGCCGTCCTGGTCGGTATAAAGATCGGCGGGAAGAACCATCATGACTTCAGCGGTCGAAAGGTCCTCGAAGGAAATGAAATGAGTCTGATTCTCGATGACGGTCCTTGACATCGCGGCGGTAATCATTTTGCGCAGCTCGTCCTCGCCCATCAGCCCCAACGTATAGAACGCGAGATCGTTGACTTCGTTGTTTCTGTCGACTACGATGACAACGTCCTCGAGTTTTTCGGGCCAGCGGCCGTAAAGAAGGTCGTACTGATCTTTGATCATCGGGGCGACGATCTCACCGTCTTTTCCGGGAAGCAGCTCGTGCCAAAGCGAAAACGAGCTCGAGCCTGATTCCGACTGAGAAAAGACGGAATACATTCCGCTGTCGCTTCCCGCATCACTGTAAAGACCTGACAGATCGGTCGAACGGTATTCGCCGTTTTCGTCTTTGACAAACGTCTTCAGGGACATGTTGTAGCCGTACCTTACGGCGGTTACGACGTCGTAAAGGCTTGCATCATTCTTCCGGTCCCTGCCCTCCGACGGTCCTTTGGCCATTTCCGAGTCAAGCCATTTCTTGAACTGGACGAGGTTGTTCGTCTTTTTGGTGGCGCTGAAAAACGCGTTGAACATGTCGTAGGCGCGCGAACTCGAATAGATCATGCCGGGTTCGTGCGGATCCTTTTTCGCCGTGTTGTCGGCCATCTGAGCGAGAATTGAGGAAAGATCGACCTCCTCCGCCTCGATTGATATCGGGTAAGAGGAAAGCGTGTCTTTCTGAACGTCGTCGATAAATCTGTTGACGCCCGTGGACATCGCCAGAATCAGCGCGATTCCGATAATACCGATGCTGCCGGCGAACGCCGTCATGAACGTTCTGCCCTTTTTCGTCAGCAGGTTGTTGAAGGAGAGCGAAAGCGCGGTGAAAAAGGACATCGAAGTCCGTTTTTTGCGCCCTTTCGAGTACTTTTGAGAATTATTTACTGAATTGTCTGCAGGAGTTTCGGAGGCTGTGACCGCCTTGTTATCTTCGACTACACCAGCTCGAACGATGTCCGCTTCGGTTGCTTCAGCTACTTCGTTCTCTGTTCCGGCGTCGTTGTGTTGCTCTGTAAGCGATGCAGTTTTCCCGGCATTTTCTCCGGAGTTTTCCGCTTCAATTGCGATGCCGGCGGCCTCTTTTAAAAGACTTGAATGCGCTTTTTCGCCCTCCCCGTATTCCTCGGAGATCGATCTGAAACGGTTGATCGCGGTGTCGATAATTCCCCTGTTTTCGGTAAAAACAGGTTTATAAGTCTCCGCGGCATCGCCTGCCGGTACTGTTTCTTCAAGAGCGTCTGCTTTAATCTTTTCGGTTTCTTCGGACGCGTCGCAGGGTTCCTGTGCGGGAGCTGAACCATCGTCGCGAGCATCAGCCGCAAAGACCGCAGGCGTGTTGGGCTCGTCGGAAATGACGCGGCCGTCCATCAGCCTGATGATCCTCGTGGCGTATTTTTCCGCAAGCTCGGGATTGTGGGTCACCATAATAATGAGCCTGTCGTTGGAGATCTCGCTGAGGATCTGCATTATTTGCTCGGAAGTTTTACTGTCGAGCGCGCCGGTGGGTTCGTCCGCGAGAAGGATCTCGGGGTTGTTTACAAGCGCACGCGCTATCGCGACACGCTGCATCTGACCGCCGGACATCTGGTTCGGCTTTTTGTTCTTCTGGTCCGATAGTCCTACGCTGTCAAGCGCCTCGTTGACGCGCCTTTTACGTTCTTTGGATTTAATACCTGCCAAAGTCAGCGAGAGCTCGACGTTCGCGAAAACGGTCTGGTGCGGGATGAGGTTGTAGCTCTGGAAAACGAATCCGCACGAGTGGTTCCTGTATGTGTCCCAGTCCCTGTCGCGGTACTTCTTCGTTGACCACCCTTCGATGATCAAATCGCCCGAATCGTATCTGTCGAGACCTCCGATAACGTTAAGAAGCGTCGTCTTTCCGCAGCCCGAAGGTCCGAGCACGGCGATAAACTCGCTCCTGCCGAAGCTGAGCGAGACGTTTTTAAGGGCTTCCACCTTCTGCCCCGTTAGTTTATATGATTTTGAAATGTCTACAAGTTGAAGCATTGCGTACCTTCTTATAAAATGTTCCGTGGAATTATACTATACAATCCTTAAAGTTTCTATAAGAAATTAAAACCTGCCGCAATTGCCGCAATTTGGATAATTTGAATATTATTTTCAGAACATAAAAAACCCCGCAACCGCAAAAGCATGCGGAGGCAGGGTTAAACAATTATTATTTATTTGAGGATCAGATCTCCGGGATCTCAATTGCGATCTCGCGTCCGAGCTCTGAGGATTTCACGATACCGTCGATAATCGCCTGGTTGTAGAGGATCTGCGAGGACGGAACAGGCGCGGGAAGGTTGTGGCGGCAGGCGTCGATGAAGGAGCGGACCTTCTCGTAGAAGAGTCCTTTCGGAAGCTCGGGAAGCAGCGGAAGCTTGATCTCCGTCTGGAGCCCCGCGACGTCCTTGTAGAGCGTCATCTGACCGCCGACGGAACCGTTCCAGCACTCTGTGGAAGGAATCCTGAGAGCGCCCTCGGTGCCGAGGATGATCGTGTCGCCGGGTGTGTTGATGTGGGAAGCCCACGAAGTGATGAAGTCGACAACGATGTCGCCGTCAAGTCTGATAAAGCCGGCCGCGAAGTCGTCAACGTTGAATCTCTTTGCGTCGGTCGGGTTGTTGTACTTCGGGTTGGGTCCGAAGAAAGCCGACTTGTAACCGGTGACCGTGAGCGGCTTCGGGTAGCCGATAGCGTTGAGCACCATGTCGAGAGCGTAGCAGCCGATATCGCCGAGCGCGCCGATACCGGCCGTTCTCTTTTCGATGAACGTGGAGTTCGGGATGCCTCTTCTTCTGCCGCCGCCGATTCTGATGTAGTAAACCTTGCCGAGCTCGCCCGCCTCAACGATGCGCTTGATCTCCTGCATGTTGCGGTCCATTCTGGGCTGGAAGCCGATGGTGAGAAGCTTTCCGGATTCTTTCTCGGCCTTGCAAACTTCAATCGCCTCTTCGGTCGTGACCGTGAAGGGCTTTTCGAGAAGAACGTTTACACCGTGTTTTAAGGCGTAGATCGTGCACTCCGCGTGGGTCGCGTTGTAGGTGCAGACGGAAACGCCGTCAAGCTGCTCGTTGTCGATCATCTCTTTGTGAGAGGGATAGAAATGAACTTTGCTGAGGTCGAAGCCGTATCTCTTCGCGAATCTCTCTGCTTTTCCGGGGATGAGGTCAGCCATCGCGACGACCTCGACGTCTTCCATTTCTTTAAGAACGAGAGCGTGGGCCTCGGCTATCCAGCCGGTACCGATAATACCGTATCTGAACTTTCTGTCGGCTTTCTCGGCCTCTTTCTCAACTGTGGGTGTAAAACTGTTCAATACCTGATCTGACATATTAACCTCCGAATTTATTTGTTTATCGTTTTAATGTAATCAATACTCATTTTCGCGCACTCAAGCGGAGTTTTTCCCAGCGAAGGCATGTCCTGCTCGACAACTATCCAGTCCGCGCCTGCCTCGTGCGAAGCCGAGAAAAGCTCGGGAACGTTCTGAACGCCATAGCCGACAGGTCTGAAGCCGAAAGCCTCTTCCTTCTCGGCGTCTTTCTGATCGCCGTCGTCGATACCGATGAGCGCGTACATTTTCGCCGGTTTTTTGCCCGGCATAACGAAGTCTTTAAGGTGGACAACGGGAGATCTGCCCGAGTACTTTCTAATATAGGCAGCGGGATCCGCGCCGCCGACGTTGACCCAGCACGTGTCAAGCTCGGTCGCGAGAATATCCGCGGGAACTTCGCTGTACAAGATATCGAGCGCGTACTCGCCGTCGATTTTCACGAATTCAAAATCGTGGTTGTGGTAAAGAAGCCTTATACCGTACTTCTTGCAGACGTTTCCGAGAATCTTGGCGCCTTCAATAACTTCGCCGAACTTCTCGTGACCCGGTCTGTACTCCTCGGTAAGATAAGGGATCGCGATGTATTTTACGCCGATCTTCGCGTACTCGGAAATCGCGCCGTCGGGGTCCTGCATCATGTCGGTGAACGGAATATGCGCAGATACGGGCACAAGTCCGTACTTTTCGCAGAGCGCTTTAGCCTCTTCGGCACTTTTGCCGCAGAGTCCCGCGAACTCGACGCCGTCGTATCCCATTTCAGCGACTGCCTTGAGTGTGCCTTCAAAATCGGCGGCAAGATCGTCTCTTACGGAATAGAGCTGAAGTCCTATCGGAAATTTATTCATAAATACCTCCGTTTTCGCAACCGTCGTCGAAAATTTGAGTGTATTTTCGCTCCGGTTTATGTTAAAATGATTGTATCATTTTTGCCCGGCTATTTCAACCGTTTTTGAGCAAACTTTCACTCTTAAAGGAATTTTTAAACCGGGAAACTTTAAAATGATTCCGGAGGCTTTCATGAAACGAGTTTTTAAAATAGTCGCCGCCGTTCTGGCAACGCTCTGCGCTTTCTCCGTGACAGGCGCCTGCGACAAAAAACCTTCAGGCGACGTTACTCCCGATTCGAAAAAGTACAAGGCAACGGAGGAGGAGCTTCTCGCGGAATACGAAGCGACGCCCTATAAGGAGCCGGTGCGCGGCATTTTCATCACCCCCCGCATTAAAGCGAGCGCTTCTCAGGAGAAATTCGACGAAGAATACGCCAAGGTGAAAGCCGCAGGCATCAATATGGTCGCCACGTACCAGGAGGCCAACGCCAAGAAGTTTTTGGAGAAAACTCTCACCGCGTGCGAAAAGAACGGTCTCAAGGTCATTCTCTCTATGAACAGGATCACAAACGAAAAGCAGATCGACGGAATCGTTAAAATTGTGAAAGTCAACAACGACCATCCCGCCGTCATCGGATACAACCTTTTCGACGAACCTTCAGCGGATAATTTTGAACTCCTCGGCAAGGAATACGAACGCGTCAAAGAAGCTGCCGGTCCGGAAAAAGTCGTCCTTATAAACTTCTTTCCGAATTATGCGTCCGCCGAACAGTGCGCCGTTCCGGCTGAGGGCGAGGACGGACTCAGTTACTACCAGACGTATCTCAAGAGATACTACGACGTTGCATTTTCGGACATAGTTTCGTTTGACAATTACCCCTACAGGGCGAAGCAGTCTAATGACGTTAAAAACTATGCGCGAATGATTTCGAACTTCTGCGACATAGCGAAAACCGCCTCCGATCACGGGCTCGGAGCGTGGGGATACGTTCAGTGCGGCGAGTGGGCAGGAACGAGGACGCCTAACAAAGAGGAGCTTCGCCTTCTTACCAACATCCACCTGCTTTTCGGTCTCAAAGGATATTCATACTTCCTTTACGTGACGCCGGTCGACGGCGAAACGGCCGAGGGCTTCTTCCAGGGCATGGTTACGTTTGACGGCGAGCCGACCGAGCGCTATCACAACGTTCACGAGACGATTAAAGAGAGCAACGGTATGAAAGGCGTCTACCTCGATTTCGACTTCAAAGGACTTATGTACAATTCGATCGACGAATCCTGGGTCGAAAACATACCGGATTATTACAACCTTAAAGGTTTCGCCGGCGTCAAAAAAATCTCCTCTGAAGGGGCCGTACTCGCGGGCTGCTTCGAGGACGCGAACGGTAGAAAAGGACTCTACGTCGTAAACTGCGACACGTCCCTTTCGACCCCCGTAACGCTTACTCTTAGCGATATAGCCAAGTACAAGATCTGGACGCCGGAGGGACTTTCCGGCATGGGCGCGGACAGCGAAATACAGCTTAAACCAGGCCCCGGCGCCGCAAATTTTGTGATTATCGAGTGAGTTAATTCCTTCAGGAATCGCCTAAATAAAGGCAAAAACAGATTATAAAAGCGGCGGAGGCTTTCGCTGTAAAAGAGCCTCCGCCGTTTCTATTATTTTTCTATGAACTTTGAGTACATCTCGACAAAGTCCTCTTTTTTGAACGGGTACGGACTGTTCTTAAGCCGTACCGGGTTTACGGACGAGGCAAGGAGCGGTACGTCCTCCTCTTTGATTTCGGGATATTTGAGTCCAAGCTCTGCCATCATGTTGTCGAATCTTTCGCAGAACTCCGCCGCGCGGCAGTTGAAAACGATTTTGGATGTATATTCAAGTCTCGTGAAAAGTTCAATGAACTCGTCCCGCGGCAGGAGCTCGCCGCTGTATTCCCGCGCGGCGGCGGAAAGCATTTTTTCGAAACAAAGCCTGACGCAGGATGCCGCGGCGTGACCGTGCGCTATTCCGTAAAGCGACGTAAGCTTGTAACTCATCGCGTGGCCGGCTGTCGTCTGAGTTATGTTGATCGCCCTCCCCGCGTTATAAGCGGAGCACATCATTTCCGTCCAGACGTCTTTCGCGTCCTTGTCCCGGGGAGCAACCTCCTTCTTCCCCACTCCGAAATACCGGGCGTAATTCATCATCAGATGGCCTGCGGCAAACTTTGCGAACCTTGCGCTTATCGCGGTGGCGTTAATGCTCCAGCAGCTCTCGATGCAGTGACATAGCGCGTCGAGAAAAGTTGCCCGTTTCTGGTAAGGCGGAAGCGTCGCCAGTACTTCCGGCCAAAGAACTGCAAGGTCGGGAACGATCCTCGGATCGGTAACGGACTGCTTTTCGCCTTCATAATAGATTACCGCGTATCTTGTCGCCTCGCTTCCGGTTCCGGCTGTCGTAGGAACGGCGATAAGAGGGATGTCGGCGATGTTTACACCGCTAAGGTCCTGCGTAAGATAGTTTCCGAGCTTTGACTCGTCTCCGGCTCTGCAATAGAGTTTGACGCATTTCGCGACGTCGATTGCGCTGCCGCCTCCGACTGCCAGAATTGAGTCGCATTTTCCCCTTTTGAACGCCTTGACGCCCTTTACCACCTCTTCGTAAAGCGGATTCGGGTGAAAACCGCTGAAATAGACTTTATCAACGTTCAGATTCCTTATCTTGTCCGCTATCGGGAGATGGTCAAAAGAACTGTCTGCAACGACGAACAGTTTAACGCATTTTCTTTTCTTCAGATAAGCGAGCAGCGCGGAGCCGTCCTCCTCGAAAATCATATCTTCATTTGTTAGCGGCGGAATCGAAGGAGATCCGTCTTCATCAATGAAAATTCTCAAAATATCACTCCTTGTAAAGGTAATTGAAGCGTCCGAGCGGAGCCGCGTCTCCGTTCCGGTAGAAGTCCATCACGTCGTGCTCCTGCATGTTGTCGCTCCATTTAAACTCGAAGTCAAGCCTTCCGCCGTCACGTTCGATAAGATTTCGCGGCACGGATATGACAAGGAATTTCCCCTTGCGCGAGATCGTGCCCTCGCCTGCCGTGACCCAGGTGAAGCTTCCCTTTTCGGCTGTCGGGAAGTACTTTTCGACAGATACTCTGTTTCTTCCCGGCCTTGTCCTGTTGACGATCAGGTCGTAGCCCTCCCAGCCGGTCGATTTGGACCTGTCGGTGTCGATGAAAAGAGTCATCCAGTTGTCGCCCTCAGGCTTCGTAATCGTATCGGCGCATTCGACAAGGAAATAAACGTTTTCATCGTCGCGCGCGACTTTTGCGGAAATAATGTCGTTCCTGCCCGTTTTGTTTACGTAGTGGTAACCCTTGAAGCCATCCCAGTCCCGGTGGATTGTGGTTCCCTTGTCGTTGAGATATTCGGGAAGAACGTCGCGCCACTGCGAAACGGGTCCCGATACGTCGATTGATTTAGGCTCTGAAGCGGGAACGCGCTTCGCGGCACCCTTGTAGCGCCTGATATTTGAGGCCATCTGAAGGTAGTAAGAGTCGAGGTACCCGTCCTTGTCGGGCTCTATGTCGCGGCTGTGCTCACGGTCAAACTGGTCGACCATCGCGAGCTGCGTCGAATCGGGATCGAGCACCCACGGATCGTGGTACTGGCCCATTATCCACTCGTTCCAGCCTGTTATGAAAACGTGGTCCGGGCCGATGTCGAGCGCCCTCTCCCACTGTTCCTGAACGTTGTAGCCGTATTTATACGAGTCCTTGCTGAGCTTCGAGAACCTGTCCTTGTACGTAAAGCTGCGGCCGTAGGTGTCCTTCGCGTTGAAATGAGTGCATATGTTTTCGTCGTTGCAGTTTTGCGCCACGCCGACAGTCATCATCTCGCAGGAGCCGTCGTCCCTCTCTCCGTACTTGTGCTGCGGGAATTTTTCGAGCCAGCCCCATTCTTTGTCGTTGTGCGGTCCGCAGCCGTAGCCCGGCTGTCCCGGTCTGAAAGCGAAGAATGACTTGATCTCATTGAGAATCTTGTCGTCGGCATCGCACACGCCTTTTTCGCGAAGCGACTCGGGATGGCACATTACCATCGGTTTTCCGTCGATCCTGAACCAGAGATCGGAGTAAAGCCCCGGCTTGTAGAGGTTCTGGTAGAGAGCGCGCAGCATTTTCTCGGTATTTTTATGAGGCCAGAAGTTCATCATAAACGCGAACTGAGGCGTTTTCACACCGTCCTCTCGCATTTTGTGCATCTCGGCGAAAAGCGGCTCGTACGCCGAACGCCACACGAGCGCGCCGTTGGTAGTGTCGAAAAGCAGGAAGTCAACGCCGGCGTCGGCGAGCATCTGCATATGGTGACGTATCACGTACGGATCCGAATCCTTGTAGAAACCGAAGAACGGCTCGTGCCAGAAACAGGTGTACGGTCTCTCTCCCCAGGCGCGGTGTTTTTCGTTGTACTCGGCAGCGGGATATTTTTCGAGAACTTCAGTCACGTCTACAGGCCTCGTATTCGTGCAGCGTTCGTGCCACGTCCAGTAGAAAATGCCTACCTTCCTGTCCTTCACGCCTCCGACGTCTTCGACTGACGCGACTTTCCTGCCGAGCATGTCCGTAGCCTCCCACGTTTCGGAGCTGACGTTTCTTAACTTTGAAAGCGGCGTTGGCTCGTACGAAACGCCTTTATAAAGCCCGTCGCTTGAGAACTCCAGCGAGTGTATACCGGCCGAGCCGTCAAGCTCTACCGAAATCTCGTGAACTCCTTTTTCCACCCTGTCGATCGGGCACTCGGCCGTCTCGGGAACGTCGCCGGAACTGCAAAGCGCGCACATTCCGACAGGTACGCCGTCAGCTTTAATCGTGAGCAGTGAAGCGTTGTGAGAACCGCTGAACGTTACAACGCACTTTGACTCATTGCCTTCAAATTTGATTTTCGCATTATTGAATTCGGGCATAGCAGGCACCTCCGCCGTTTTTTTGTCATTATACCACTTTTTTGCGTCATGTGAAACCTTTTTGATAAGTAACGGGAGTATATTCAATCGCTTATTGCGCAATAACGGAAATAACGGAAAAAATCGACCGGGTGCTTTATAAAGCTTCGAAAAAGTGTTATAATGATAAATCGGGGTGATGAAAATGATCTCCGATACGCATTTACATTCGGCTTTTTCATGCGACTCCAATACACCGCCCCGCGAAAACGCGGAGAGCGCCGAGTCGCAAAACATAAAAACAATAGCTTTTACCGAGCACTACGACTGTTACCTGGGAGGCCGTCCGACCGACGATTTCGACGGCGACGCATACTTTGAAGATATACTCGCCTTAAAAGACGAGTTCGCGGGAAGGGTCGGCATTCTCACCGGAATCGAAATCGGCATGCAGCCTCCTGCGGTTATTCTCGAACAGAGCGCGAAACGGATCGAAGGATTGACTCTTGACCACGTTGTCGGCTCAATGCACTACGTAAGCGGCCTTGACATCTACGACGGTTCCTATTTTAATGGAAAAGACAAGCGCGAGAGCTATACCGTCCTGCTGCGTGAGACGCTCGAATGTCTGAAAAAGTATACTTTTGTCGACACGCTCGGCCACATCGACTACTCCTCCCGCTACGCGCCTTATGAGGACCGTCAGCTTCGCTACAGAGAGTTTCCCGACGAATTCGACGAACTTTTCAGGTTCATTATCGAAAACGGACTCTCGCTTGAATTCAACACTAAAACCGCGGGAAGAGTTCCGCCCGATCCCGACGTCTGGACGCGTTACAAAGAACTGGGCGGCGAGCTTGTAACGTTCGCGAGCGACGCGCACAAGCCTTGGCTCGTAGGCTACGAGTTCGAAAAGCACACCGCGTTCCTTAAAAATCTCGGCTACAAATTCGCTTTCCGCTACGAAAACAGGAAGCCGGTCGCCGAGGAGCTTTGACAAAATAAAGATTTTTTACCGGAGATAAATATGAACTGGGAAATTGCTTATACAAACGATCCGAATTACGTAAGAGACTACTCGACTCCCGAGGAGATACGCGCGGCCGGACTTTCTGTCATTAAAGCGCACGTGCCCTGCTGCTTCCAAAAGGAGCTGGAGTTTTCCGGGATCGAAAAAGATTTATATTATTCGAACAATATCGAAAACCTCAAGAAATACGCCGGCACGAACGTCTGGTATTTCTCCGAATTCAGTGCGTACGAATTCGACTGCCTCGTTTTCGAGGGGATACTTGGCCGCGCCGACGTTTTCGTCAACGGTACAAAATGCTTCGAGCTGCCCGGCGGCTTCTCGGGCCTTAAAGTTGTTGACACTGTCGTCGACGGGAAAAACTCGGTCGTCGTGAGGATCCACCCCTCCGACGATCCCTTCCAAACGTGCGGACTCGTCAAAAACGCCTACGTTAAGAGAAAAAGAAAGTGCGAGATCAAAAACGCATACATAAGGACAGTCTCCGTCGACCCCGAGGAAGAGAGCGCCGTGGTGCGTTTTACCGCCGAAATCGAAGTAAGGCACGATTCCGCGCACGAATTCCAGCATCTCAACTGTAAAGCGGAGATCAAGGACGAAAAGCGGGTTTACGCCTCAGGCTGCGACCTTTTCGGCTCGAGGATCGACCTCACTGTCGAAGTTCCGCGCGCGAAGCTATGGTGGCCGAGAAACTACGGAAGGCCGTACCTCTACGACGCTTCGATAAAGGTTTTCGACGGCGGAAAACAGCTTGACGAATTCGACGTCTCTCTCGGTATCCGAACAGTCTGGCTTGAGACCGAGATCACCGAGGGCGGCGGCGAAATTTCCTACATTTCGGTAAACGGCAAGAGGCTCGGGCTTTCAGGTCCCGCTTGGCGCGCCGTCGACATACTCGGGTTCGAAGATGAGGAGCGGCTCGAAAAGGTCTTTGAGAGCGTTACCGACCTTAACTGCAACGTACTTTACGTGGCTCACGGCGAGGACCTTCTTTCAGAGTTTTTTTACGACCTTTGCGACAAAAACGGCGTAGCTGTTGTTCGTGAGATTTCGGTAAACAACTCCAGCAATTACGACGACGCCCGCGCAGGTATCCGTTCGACGGCATGCTTCCTGAGAAATCACCCCTCCGCTATTGCGGTGTGCTCGCGTGCGCAGTCCGTTCCCGACGTACTCAAAAACGTTTCGCCGGAGATTCCGGTAATTCCCTGCCTTGACGAAAAAGGCTCTGTGTTCGCGACGGCAGGCTCTGTGCCTGCTTCTCCCTCCTCTTCCACGATCAAGAGATTTATTCGCCGCGAAAGCGTGTGGCCTGTCGCTGCTCAAGATGCGTCCGGTAATGAAAACGCCTACGCGCTTCACTCCGCAGACCCGCTTAAAGGCATAAAATTCGATCCGTCGCCTCTTACTGAAGGCGTGAACAGATTTTTCGACAGGCAGATAGACAAGCTGAACCCGTTCTGCAGGCAGACTCAAATCGTTCAGGCAGAGTATTTAAAGAGCGTGATAGAAAACGCGCGCGCCTCCGGTAAATCCGGTAACGGTATTATCTGGAATTCGCTTTGCGACGGCTGGCCGTGCGTATCCGATTCCGTAACCGACTACTATTATGTCCGAAAACTCGCCTATTTTTACGTAAAAAGATCGCAGTCGCCGCTTGTTCTCGTTTTCGCGAAAAGTGCCGAAGACGACACGTTTGAGCTTCACGCTGTGAACGACCTTCAGTACGGCGACGAAATCACCTACGTTGTAAAAGACCTTACCGAGTCCGGAAAAATCGTCGCGAGCGGAATGGCAGAGATAGCCCCTGACAGCAACACCGTGATCGAAAAAGTCAGACTCGCCAAGAACGGTTTTTACCTGATCTCCTGGACGCCTCGCACCGGCAGGAGTATTTCGAATCACTTCTTCGTAAACGAAGGCGGTATCGAGTACAACTCCTACACCGACTCTCTTAAAAAATGCGGATTTTACGATTTTGAGGGATTTGAAGAGTAAACAGGCGTTTTTACAGCCGTTCCGGTAACGCTTCGCTTGGCGGAGCAAACTTCACAAACTTCACGATAATTTAACGATAATTTAACGTTCGAATTATTTCAAAAAAACGGTTGACACGGGCCTTTCAAAGTGGTATTATAGTTAATGCCTTTTAGAGGCCCTCGAACCGAGATGTGGCTCAGCTTGGTAGAGCGCTGCGTTCGGGACGCAGAAGTCGCAGGTTCAAATCCTGTCATCTCGACCAATATAAAACGCCGCACGCTAAGGATAAATTCCGGCGTGCGGCGCTTTTTTATTCCTGTGCAAACTGTTATCCGTATATCTCCGCCTCGTAAATACTGAACCAGCTCTCGCCCTCGCGGATGAACCGTACGTACCTGGCATCGAAATCAAGGTCTCTAAGCTTGACAAAAATCTCTCCCGAGCTGAAGGAAGCCAGGGTCGTATAGTTTTCACCGTCCGTGGAATATTCTATTCTGTACGGCACCCATGCGGCTTCAAGATACAGAAGAATTCCCTTTACGTTCTTAACCTCACCGAGGTCGACCCTAAGCCACGATTCGCCTGAGGGCAGCGAACCCCAGCGCGAAGTCAAGTTGCCGTCAACGGCGTACGCGGCGGCAAGCGCTCCTTCGACCGACGCCGCCTTCACTTTCTTCTTCAGCGCGATATTTTCGAAAACAGGCGTTGCGGTCTTTTTATCCTCTTCATTTGCGGCATATACCCTCACCGCGGTGACTTTTTCCTCCTTAAGCGTACGAATTCTTATGAACCTGGCCGCTTTTCCGTGGAGGTTGATCTCGGAGAAATTCAACCCTTCTGAGGCAAAAACGTCGAACCTTGAGAACTCGCCGTCTTCGCCGGCTGTCAGCACCACAAACGGCGCCTCCAGTTTTTCCCAGTCGATAAGGACCGCGCCAACCTCCTTGACGCCTCCCAGATCGACGGTGAATAAATTGTTTTTCCCGGTAAGTTCTGAAGCGATTATATCTTCATCGGACCTTTCCGCAGGTTTTTTATACCCGGATTTAGTAATATGCGGAGGCTCGGGAGACGGGGCGCACCTGTTTTCGACGTCGTAAACAACGCGTGTCTCTTCAATCTTCGCGGAAGCTTCGGCGTGTATTTTTTCGGATGAAGTACATGCGTAAAAAGTGTAGTCACCCTGCGAGACGATGTAGCGGCTGTTTTCGCTGTCGTAACTGAAAATGTCGTCGCCGGTGACGGTAATCTTCACGGTTTCCGATTTCCCCGGTTTTAAAACGTTAGTCTTTTTGAAACCGCAAAGCTCTCTCTCCGGCTGCTCCAGTACCGTTTCAGGCTTCGATACGTAAAACTCGACCACCTCGCGACCTTGCGTTTTGCCGTTGTTTGTGACAGTGACGGAAAGCTCAAAAGTGCCGTCTCCGTTATTCTTCACACCGAAACCGCTGTATTCGAAAGTAGTGTACGATAGCCCGTATCCGAACGGATAGGCCGTCGCGACGTCAAAAGTATTGTAGTATCTGTAACCGGCGTAGATATCCTCGTAATAGACGACCTTTCCGGGATTTCCGGGAAACGATGTGTACTCAGGGACGTCGGAATACTTGACGGGCCACGACATGGTTGTCTTTGCCGAAGGGTTGACGTCTCCCGATAAGACGGCCGCGACGGCGTTGCCCGCATTCTGGCCGGGATACCCGATGAACACTACCGCGTCGACAAGATCGCGCCAGGAACACACCTCTACGGGGTTTCCGGTGTTGATAAGTACGACAACCTTTTTGCCTGCAGCGTGAAAGACCTCCGAAACAACTCGAATCATCTCAGACTCACGGTCATTCAGAAGAAAATCACCTTTCGAAGGATTGTTGTCGGCGCCTTCCTGAGTATCGCGCGATATCACTATAACGGCGGCATCGGCTCCTTTGGCGCAGGACGAAGCGTAGCTTTCTGTTACTTTCGCGTCCTTCGTGGGATCTGTTTTGGAGTGGTCTTCGGAATATTTGAAAACGTTGCCGCTCTCGTCGTAGACACTCAGTATTTTACTGTTTTCGATACCTTCAACGATGTTGACGCTGTAGGAAGGTGTTACGCCTCCTGAGCCTGAGCCGCCGAAGCGCGTTCTGTATGCGCCGTTTCCGAAGACAGCCACTGAAGTTCCTTTCGAAAGCGGGAGCGCTTCATTGTCGTTTTTGAGCAGAACGATAGTGTCGCAACCGGCCTGCTCTGAAATTTTGGAGTGATTCTTGAAATCAACTTCGGTGTTCATCCGAAGTCCTCTGAACGTCGGCGACTGCGTCACGGCGTAGAGAATATGCTCGCAGCACTTGTCGAGAGCTTCTCTGTCAACTCTTCCGGTCTTTAGGCCGGCAAGAATATTTTTCGCGTTTTCAGCCTCTCCGCCCGGCATATAAATATCGTTCAAAGCGTTAACTTTATCCTCGATGGCGCCGGCCGCTCCCCAGTCCGTCATCACCATTCCCTTGTAGCCCCATTCGGCGCGTAGAATTCCGGTTAAAAGCTCTTTGTTGATGGAGTTGTGGATACCGTTCAGCTGGTTGTACGAGGACATGATCGAAACCGGGGACGAATCCCTGACCGCGAGTTGAAAAGGTTTCAAATATATCTCGCGAAGCGCCCTCTCGGTCATAGTTGAGCTGACGGAACCTCTTGAGGTCTCCTGCTCGTTGGCGACAAAGTGCTTTAAACACGCGCCTGCGCCGGCCGACTGCATACCTTTAACGTAAGCCGACGCGGAAAAGGCTGTCAGGAGAGGGTCTTCGGAACAGTACTCAAAATTGCGTCCGCCCAGAACGTTCTTCTGAATGTTCATACCGGGTGCCAAAACGATATCTATCCCAAGCGCGAGAGAGTCTTCGCCCATGGCACGGCCGACTTTGTTTATAAGCTCGCCGTCCCAGGATGAAGTCATGTTCATGACCGACGGATACCATACGGATGTACCGTACCTGACTCCCGCAGGGCCGTCGTTGACTGTTATAGACGGCACGCCAAGCCTCTCGATTTCGTACGTTCCGCCGGAAGCGCCTGCCTTCTTCGGGTTGCCTGTTCCCGCGATAAGCTGCGCTTTTTCAACGTCGGTCATCTCCGCTACCACGAGAGGTATCGAATCATCTGTTAGCTGAACAAGACCGTCCTTGGTCCTAAGAACAGCTTTGTCAAACGTTTTTCCGTTTTCGTCCTCAAAAATAACTTCTATATCAACCGTCCCCCCTTTCGCCGGCGCATCGAGCGTTACGGTATCAGCTTTCTCAAAAACAGACTCTGTCTTCTCGCCCTTTCCGGAAACCGCCTTGACACGAATTCTGCCGTCAGGAATTGACGAATCCGAAATCAGCTCATAATCTATATCGATCTTGTCGGAAACGGTAAGTCCCGTGATCTTAAGTTCAATACTGCTCTTTTTTTCAGGTTCGTCGTCAGACCGCCTGCAACCCGCAGAAGCGGCAATCAAGAGTATAAGAGCAAGAATGATAGTCAAATAACGTTTAAACATGAGATCTCTCCCGGTATTTTTTGTAAATTCTATCACATCCGGTTGCGGTTGTTAATACGAAACGTAAAGATCGGCAAGGATCTTTTCAACAGAAGCTTTGTCTTTTATGTCTGCCGGGGTTATTATTGCGACTCCGAGATCGTTCTGCGCGTAGTTAAGCTTCGCGATGTGCGCGACTGCGTTAAGGGGCACGAAAAGCTGCCCGTTTTTCGTGAAGGGCGCTACCGGAACCGTGTAGGAGAAGTCGTTGCACGGAACTTTGGTGCTCCCGTCGCTAAACGTAAACGCCCTGTCTTTATAAGTCACAGTCGTGCCGCCGTCTTTGATTTCAACGGTCATGTTTTTCACAACGTTCAGCGACGATGCCGGAACGAAAACTCTGC